>JBEKFB010000007.1:0-38840 GCA_050013535.1 Bryobacteraceae bacterium
TTCTTTCGGCACGCTGAACATGGCCGCGTAACACGATTTCGTCCGAATGGCGTTCCGCTCGACCGTCCTGGTCATTATGTTTACCTGCGTGATGAAGATACTGGCGAGTATTGGTCCGTCTCCTGGCAGCCGGTTGGCAAGGATCTGGCCGCGGCAAAGTACGAATGCCGTCATGGTCTCTCTTACTCGAAGTTTTCCTGCGACTATCGGCAGATTCAGGCCGAACAGACGTTATTCATTCCGCTTGACGACGATGTGGAGCTGTGGGACGTTCGCATCCGCAACACGGGGTCGACGAAGCGTAAGCTGGCAGTCTTTGCATATGCCGAGTTCTCGTTCCATCACATCGAAATCGACAATCAGAACTTCCAGATGAGCCTTTATGCCGCCGGTTCGAGTTACAAAGACAGCGTCATCGAGTACGACTTCTTCTACGAACCGTGGACCTTTAATTACTTCACGGCTAACTTAAAACCCGACAGCTTCGATTGCGTGCGCGACAAATTCCTCGGCAGCTACCGCACGGAGACTAATCCGATTGCCGTGGAACAAGGCCACTGCAGTGGCAGCTCGGAACTAGGGGGTAACCACTGCGGCGCCCTCCACAAGCGCCTGAGCATCGAACCACGCGAGGAAGTGCGCCTCCTCTTCATGCTGGGCGTTGGCCCGCGAGCGAAAGGACAGGAAATCCGGAGTAAGTTCGCAGTGCCGGGGGCAGTCGATAAGGCATTCGCCGACCTCCGCTCTTACTGGGATCGCAAGACCGCGGTCTTCCAATGTTCCACGCCCAACCCTGGGCTCGACACCATGGTCAATACGTGGACGCTCTATCAGGCGGAGACATGCGTGGTCTGGTCGCGCTTCGCGTCGTTTATCGAAGTTGGCGGACGCACCGGCCTCGGTTATCGTGACACGTCTCAGGACATCATGAGCGTTGTCCATACGAATCCGAGTAAGTGCCGTGAGCGGATCATCGAGTTAATGAGAGGCCAGGTAAGCCAGGGCTACGGGTTGCACTTATTCGATCCTGACTGGTTCGATCCGGCGAAACAGGACGCGCCCAGGTTCAAGTCGCCCACAGTAACACCCACTCCCGACCGCAAGAGCCTCATTCACGGTCTGGAGGACGTTTGTTCCGATGACGCGCTGTGGATTGTTGTCTCTGTTTGCGAGTACGTGAAGGAAACCGGCGATACCGCGATATTCGACGAAATGGTGCCGTTTGCCGACGAAGGCGAAGCCAGCGTCTACGAGCACCTGAAGCGCGCTCTCGATTTCTCGGCGGCGCAAGTTGGTCCAACCGGCATCTGCAAAGGTCTTCGAGCCGACTGGAACGATTGCCTCAATCTTGGCGGCGGCGAGAGCGCGATGGTGTCATTCCTCCATCATTGGGCACTGCGCGCATTTGTCGAGGCCGCCGAGTTTCTGGGCCGCAAAGCCGACGTCCAGCACTATGCGACTCTCGCTGATGATGTCCGCGCTGCGTCCGAGCGCCAACTCTGGGATGGCGAGTGGTACATTCGCGGCATCACAGCGAAGGGCGTTCGCATCGGCACGCGCGCCAGCGAAGAAGGAAAGATCTTCATCGAAAGCAATACGTGGGCCGTGGTTTCCGATGCCGCATCACCCGAGCGTGGGCGTTCCTCAATGGACGCCGTCGACCGCCACCTCTATTCGAAATACGGCATCCACCTGCTGTGGCCTGCCTTCTCGAAACCCGATGACGATATCGGCTTCGTGACGCGTGTCTACAAGGGCATTAAGGAAAACGCGGCGATTTTCAGCCATTCGAATCCCTGGGCGGTAATCGCCGAGTGCAAGCTCGGCCGCGGCGACCGTGCCATGAGGTTCTACGATGCGCTGCTTCCCGCAAATCAGAACGACATGATCGAGATTCGCGAAGCCGAACCGTATTCGTACTGCCAGTTCGTGATGGGACGCGATCACACCGCTTTCGGCCGCGCACGCCATCCGTGGCTCACCGGCAGCGCCGGCTGGAATTACACCGCCGCTACGCGATGGATTCTTGGCGTGCGCCTCACCTTCGCGGGTCTGATCGTCGATCCATGCATTCCCGCCGCGTGGAAAGGGTTCAAAGTCACCCGCCAGTGGCGCGGCGCCACGTTCCACATCACCGTTAGCAATCCGAACGGCGTTGAAAAAGGTGTGCAAGCTGTCACTTTGAACGGCAAACCCCTGGATGGTCCGATTCCTCCGCAGCCGTCCGGGTCCGTCCACGAAGTCCTCGTTGAGATGGGCACTCCCTATACTTGAGTTTATGATTGCGGAGACGAAGCCGCACGGTACCGGTGCATCGCCCCCGCGCTCACGCTTCGGCTTTCTGCTGCGCATTGGCGTCTTCGTGCTCATCACGTTGATCGCGTTGGTCGTCGCATCCAACATCATCCGCATCGCCACCGGTGACAAAGGCCTGGTCAACGCCGCCTTGGCAAATTTCGCCGCTGCGGCCATCGGAACAGTCGTCGCTTTGCGAATCTATGAGAGCGCGCGCTTTGAAGATATCGGCCTGGCGTGGAACCGCGCCTCGCAATGGAACCTCGTGCTCGGTCTGCTCGGCGGAATCGCCGGCGGTCTGCTGGTCACTCTGCCCGCAGTGGCGCTTCGCATGGCCGCGTTCACTCGCGCCTCCTCTCCCGGCAACTGGCGATCAGTCATCTTCGTCGCCGTCGTGCTGCTGTTCGGTGCGATGGGCGAAGAGATCATGTTTCGCGGCTATGCGTTCCAGGTGCTGCTCACGGAGACGGGCATCTTCGCCACCATACTGCCCGTCAGTTTGATCTTCAGCCTAATGCATGGGCTCAATCCCGGCATCAACCCGCTCGGTTTCGTCAACACTTTCCTGTGGGGCGTGCTGCTCGGCTTCTCGTTTCTGCGCAGTGGCGATCTGTGGCTGCCCATCGGACTGCATTACGGCTGGAACCTCGCGCTTCCCCTGCTCGGCGCGAATCTCAGCGGTATTTTCGCGGCGGGAATCGGCGTGCCGTACGCGTTAACATGGAATGCAGGCTGGCTATGGAGCGGAGGGGAGTACGGGCCGGAAGGCGGCGTGCTCACGACGATTGTGGTTCTCATCCTCGCGGTCTATTTGTGGAAGGCGCCGATTCGAACCCAGAAGCCTTTCTTCATCCGCACTCGCACCGAGGGGCCGCTGTTATGAAAATGCCCGTCCTTGCATTCGCGTGCGTGTTCCTCACGGGCCAGTACATCCTGCCCGCGCGCGCGTCCGAAAAAAAGATGACCGACGACGACCGCATCGAGATTCTTCGCGGTCTCGACGCCGAATACGCGAAGGCGAAAGTGGTGCTGCCGCGGTCCCATCGCGAACTGCCCGTGGAGAGCACGGGGCAATGGGATAAAGAGAAATGGGCGGAGTTGGCTAAAGGCACGCCCGGTCCCGCCGCGCGTGTTGGCGATCTGGTGCAGATCACCCGGGTCACCTTCGACACCGACAAAATTGTGCTCGAAATCAACGGCGGTACGAAGGCGAAGTGGCGCAATCATGTCCAGATCGGCATGGGAGGCAACACCCAACCGCTGCCCGGCTCCGATGCCAATGCGCCTGGAGGCACTTACATCGCCTTGCTCTTTCACGAACCACTGCCGCCGCTGCAGTCCGCCGACATCAAGAAGATGCTGGCGCCCGTGCTCGATTTCGAGAAGACCTCGGCAACGGTGAATCTCATCGATACGCTGCCGCCCGAGCAACAGAAGGCCGTTAAGGAGAATCGCGTAATCGTGGGCATGTCGCGCGATGCCGTGCTGCTGGCCATGGGCCGGCCGCGCCTGAAATCGCGCGAGGTCGACGCCGACGGTACGGAAACCGAAGATTGGGTCTACGGCGATGCGCCCGGCAAGATCACGTTTGTAACATTCGGCAATTCAAAAGTAATTCGCGTGAAGGAAGCATACGCCGATCTTGGCGGCACCACCGCTCCCAATCAGCCGGTCCGCTGATAGAATAAAGCCATATGGCAATCAAAGTTGGTATTAACGGTTTCGGCCGTATCGGCCGGAATGTCGTTCGCGCCGGCCTTCATAACCCGAACATTGAGTTTGTCGCCGCTAACGACCTCACCGATACGAAAACTCTCGCTCATCTTCTCAAGTACGACTCCATCCTCGGTCCCCTGCACGATAGCGTGAAGGCGGACGGCGATGCGATTATCGTCGACGGAAAACGCATCAAGATTTTCGCGATCAAGGATCCCGCCGAGATCGATTGGAGCTCTCTCGGCGTCCAGGTCGTCATAGAATCCACCGGCAAGTTTACCGACGCTACATTGGCCGCCAAGCATCTGAAAGGGACGGTAAAGAAGGTCATCATCTCCGCGCCCGCGACGAAGGAAGACATCACTATCGTGCTGGGTGTCAACGAAAAGGCCTACGACCCGGCAAAGCACAACATCATTTCCAATGCATCGTGCACCACCAACTGTCTGGCGCCGGTGGTCAAGGTGCTGCAGGAGGCGTTCGGCATCGAGAAGGGCACGATGACTACGATCCACAGCTACACCAACGATCAGAACGTGCTTGACTTCCCGCACAAGGACCTGCGCCGCGCCCGCGCCGCAGCCTTGAACATGATCCCCACCAGCACCGGTGCCGCAAAAGCGATCGGTCTGGTGATGCCGGAGCTGAAGGGCAAGCTGGACGGTTACTCCATGCGCGTTCCCACTCCGGACGTCTCTGCAGTCGACTTCGTCTGCATTCTGAAGAAACCCGCCACCAGCGAGGAAGTTAATGCCGCGTTGAAGGCTGCCGCCGAAGGCCCGTTGAAGGGTATTCTGGCCTATACGGACGATCCGGTGGTCTCCACCGACATGCTGCACAACCCCAACAGCTCCATCGTCGATTCGCTGATGACCAAGGTGCTGGACGGCAATCTGCTTAAGGTTCTCGCCTGGTACGACAACGAGTGGGGCTATTCAATGCGCGTGGTCGACCTGGTGGAGTTTCTCGCGAAGAAGGGCCTGTAAGTTAGTTTTCTCTCTTTTACTGCCGGCGGCCCGTGCCCACGAGGTGCGGGCCGCGAAACCGTCAACGCGCCGTGAAGCTGCAATCGAGCTTATCCAACAGAGCAAGGCCGATTTTCCGCGAGCCCCGCGCAGCCATAGCTTTGTACCGGATTTCGCTGTCGTATCCGGCCAAAGCCACGGTGGCCAACTCGTCCATCAGCCGGTTGATGCTTACGCCTTTCGCTTTTGCCAGGTTCCTCAGCCGGGCGTGCTTGTCTTCCGGTATGCGAATCGTTAGTGTACTCATGACAACTCCTTGAGCAGATCCCCGGGCCGAAGGACTCTGATGCCCGGGAATCGAAGCTCCGATGTTTGGAAATCTGCGACATTGTTCGTAACGATCACTTGAGCAGCTCCCGCGACGGCGAGTTCCACAAGATGGTTGTCCCCCTCATCGCGGAGATTCGGCCGCCACAGATAGTAGACCTGCATCCACTCACAAATGTTAAGAAACGCCTCGAAAAACTGCTGCCGCTCAACAGCCGAAAGCGGCGATTTTCGGAACAGCTCTGTGCGCCCCAGTACATCTTCGTACTCCAGGAACAACGTCTGCCCAAGCACCGGTCGAAGACGGTCTTCAAAGCACGCCCTCAGCATCGCGCGATTCTGCCCCTGCCGGCTTAGGAGAGCGCCGGTAAGCACATTCGTGTCGATCACGACCCTCCGTGACTCCACGCCTCATGATAGCACATGTGCTATCATCATTCGATCCTATACCCTCAAAAACCACCCCCTCCGATAGAGCCCGTAAGCCAGCGCGAACATCACCAGCACATAGGCGATTGCGAATAGCAACGACGCGTTGAACGGCGAGGCGAGCGGCGAGAACAGGGTCGTGAAAATCCACTCGCGCAACGTGACGGCGTGGCCACCCGAGTTCCAATGGATCGCGCTCAGCGCCTCGTCCAGGAACTCGGACGCCAGGTACACCGCGATCGCGTTCATGCCGAGAATCACCAGGGGCTTCACCACGCGCTTGTACCCCAGCCCATCCACCAGCCACAGGAAGATCGCGAAGATCTGAAAATCCAAGCCGCCCATGAACAGCGTGAACGACGGGCTCCACAACTTCTTATTAATAGGGAGCCAGATGTCGCAAATCAGTCCGGCAACCAGCAGCACGCTCCCGACGAGGAACAGCCATGTGGTTCGCTCAGCCAGTGTTCGACGCAACCGTAACAGATGGCCGGCCATCACGCCGAGTAAAGTGGTAGCGATCGCGGGCAACGTGCTGACGATGCCTTCCGGGTCCCAAGTCTCAGTAAAGCGATAATTATGCGCGCCCAGAACCACGCGATCCACGTAATGAGCCAGGTTGCCTTCCACGTCCAGCCGGCCCGGTCCATAGCCGGGAACGGGAATCAGCGTCATCATCAGCCAGTACACTGTCAACAGCCCGCCGATCCAAATGAGCTGGCCGCGCCAGCCAGTCCACAAATAGATGGCCACGGTAATCAGGTAACAGATGGCGATACGCTGTAATACACCGAGCAGGCGCTGGGTGCCGAAATCGAAGCCGGGCCAGATGTAGATCGCCACACCGAGCAGATAGAGGATCAGCGCGCGCCGCGATGCCTGAGCCAGCGAACGGCCGCGCGAGACGCCCGCTTCGATCCGCCGCGCCATCGACAGCGTGATGGCCACACCAACAATCCAGAGGAAGGACGGAAACACGACATCGGTGGGCGTCCAGCCGTTCCATTCGGCGTGATCGAGCGGCGGGTAGACATGGCCCCAGTCGCCCGGCGAATTCACCAGCACCATGAACGCCATGGTGGCGCCACGGAACGCGTCCAGAGAAACAAGCCGCTCGCCGGTGGTCTTCACCGACCTACGATATCATTTGTGGCGATTGTGGCCGGCTTGTGGGCTGCGGCCCGGCTTGGGAATGCCGGCTACGCGAGAATGCTCATAGTGCTCTGCTGAACCTCGTCGGCCACTTTGGCCACTTTAGCGTTGGCGGCGAAGTCATCGCGGGCCTGCAGAAGGTTCACCGCGGCGGTGCTCAGACTTACATTGTCCTGTGGTGGGGGCGCACTCGAATTACCGGGCATGGCTGGAAAAGGAAGATTGGCGATTTGGCTGGCGGAAGTGTCGAGTTGAGACTCGGCACTCTGCATGCCTGAGAGCGCAGACTGAATTGCGGTCATATGGTCGGGTCCTTGTCTCCCTTATCGACCGCCGCCGCCGAGTTTTCACTGATTTTTTCCGCCATCGCGTAGACCAGCTCGTTCAGCCCCGCGCCGGTGACGGAGGAAATGGCGTAGAAGGGAAGTCCCCGTTCGGCAGCGAGCCGCCGGACTGAAGCCAAACGCTCCTCATCCTGCGCGGCATCGATCTTTGAAGCCACCACGATCATCGGCTTCTGGGCCATCTCGTCGCTGAAACTGGCCAGCTCATGCCGGATCACGTCGAAGTCTTCCATGGGATCGCGTCCTGTAGCATCAGAGACATCCACCAGGTGCACCAGCAGCTTCGTGCGCTCCACGTGCCGCAGAAACTGAATGCCCAGACCGGCGCCTTCGTGCGCGCCTTCGATCAGGCCGGGAATGTCGGCGACAACGAAAGTCTTGTCGCCCACCTGTACCACGCCGAGGTTGGGGACCAGGGTCGTGAACGGGTAATCGGCAATCTTCGGTTTCGCGGCGGAGATGCGCGAGATCAGCGTCGATTTTCCGGCATTCGGGAAGCCTACTAAGCCGACGTCGGCGAGGAGCTTGAGTTCAAGACGCAGTCGCTTCTCTTCGCCGGGCCGGCCAGGTTCGTGCTCCGTGGGCGTCTGATGCGTAGGGGTCGCGAAGTGCTGATTGCCGCGGCCGCCGCGTCCGCCATGAGCCACCACAAATCGTTCGCCCTTCGCTGAGAAGTCGTGAAGGACCTCGCCGGTATCGACGTCGCTGACCACGGTCCCAACGGGAACAGGCAACTCGATGGATGTTCCTTCCTTGCCGCTGCGATTGCTTCCCTCGCCATGCCGTCCGCGTTGCGCGGTGTGTTCCGGATTGAATCGGAAATGGAGAAGTGTGTTGTGGTCGCTCGCCACCATGACCACATCGCCGCCCCGGCCGCCGTCGCCGCCACTGGGTCCGCCTCTGGGTACAAACTTCTCCCGCCGGAATGCCAGGCAGCCGTTGCCGCCGTCGCCCGCCTTCACTGTAATGATCGCTTCGTCGATGAACTTCATCGTGTACAAATGAAAACGGCCGCCGGTCCGCCAGGACCCGCGGCCAATTCCCGAATGCCTCGTCGGTTCCTATTGTTCCGCCGGAACGATGCGAATAAACTTGCCCATGCGTCCACGGTCGCGGAACTCCACGATGCCCGGCACTTTGGCGAACAGCGTGTCGTCCTTGCCGAGTCCGACGTTCTCGCCGGGCTTGAACTTAGTCCCGCGCTGCCTAACCAGAATCGATCCGCCGGTCACCACTTCGCCGCCGAATCTCTTCACGCCCAGCCGCTGCGCGTTCGAATCGCGCCCGTTCTTGGAACTGCCTAACCCTTTTTTATGCGCCATTGCTCACCCGCTATGCCAGAATCTCGTTCACGGTGACGGCGGTGTAGTTCTGCCGGTGACCGATGGTGCGCTTGTACTGTTTCTTGCGCTTGAACTTGAACACGAGAATCTTATCACCGCGTCCGTGGGCCGCGATGGTTCCCGTCACCCGCGCGTTAGCGAGATTCGATCCGGCCACCACTTCATTCGAATCATTCACCACGGCGAGGACGCGGCCGAATTCCACTGCCGCGCCGGGCTCTCCCTCTAGTGTCTCCACTCGCACCGTGTCGCCTGGGGCGACGCGATACTGCTTACCGCCTGTTTCGATAACCGCGTACATAATGTGTCCCTTAGAGAAGGTTGTGTCGAGGATGCTCAGGCAGGCACACAAACTGCGCCAACCGCAAGTACCTATCTTAACAACAGAACGGCCGGACCGGCAACCGGCACGATTTGTAGTCGGTGCCCGGTTACCCGTCCGGCCGGTGGCCGAGTGAGAGCGGTCTACGGCAAAGCGTGAATGATTGGTATCAGCGTCACCGGAGTGCTGACGGACACTCCATTCGATGAAACCGTCAAGGTCACGACTTGCGTGACCGAAACAAATCCGGCGCGCACCAGAAACTCGGCTGTGAACGCGTTGGTGGGGACGTACACGGAGCCTTCAGTGATTAATGCGCCGCTACTGGTTGACAGCGCCACCGTCACACCACCCGAAGGCGCCGCTTCCAGGAGAGTTACCGTGCAGAACGAAATCCTGCCGGAAGCGATTGTCGACGGCGAGCATGTCACGCTCGATACTGTTCCGGTGACCGTCACGGTGAGAGCGCCGGTTGCCGATGTTCCGTTCAGCGAAGCCATCACGATGGCGGATTGACTGGTTTGGGTCACGCCCGCCGAAGCTGTGAACGCAGCTGTAGAAGCGCCCGGCGGCACTGTCACCGAGGCGGGAACCGTCACGAAGGCATTGTTCGATGAAAGGGAGACGATCGAGCCACCGGAGGGAGCCAGCGCGGAGATCGTAACCGTGCAGGTGGAAGTTGCGCCGGAACCCACAGCGGATGGTGAACACGCCACGTTCAACATGGTGGTCGCCGTCACCGTTAGTTGCGCCGCCGCCGCCGTTCCATCGAGCGAAGCGGTCAGCGTGGCGACCTGATTAGTGGTGGGCGAGCCAGCGATGACCGTGAATGTCGCACCGGAGGCGCCCGCCGGCACTGTGACGGAAGTCGGCACGCCTACGAAAGCATTACTCGACGACAACGCCACAACCGAGCCGCTCCCAGGAGCAGGTGCGGAAATCGTCACCGTGCATGTTGCGCTCGCGCCTGAAGCGACGGAGATCGGCGAGCACGTCAGGCTCGACACTGCTGCCGCCGTAACTGTCAGAGATGCAGTGGCCGTGGTTCCGTTCAGCGAAGCGGTCAGGGTCGCGAATTGATTGGTTGCGGGGGAGCCCGCAGTGGCGATGAATGTCGCAGTTGGGGCGCCCGCTGGCACGGTGACCGAACCCGGCACGCTCACGAAAGCATTACTCGACGACAACGCCACAACCGAGCCGCTCCCAGGAGCAGGTGCGGAAATCGTTACCGTGCAGGTGGTGTTCGCGCCCGAGGCGACGGTGGCTGGTGAACACGTCAGGCTCGATACTGCTGCCGCGGTAACTGTCAGCGCTGCGGTCGCCGTTGTCGCGTTCAGCGAAGCGGTCACCGTTGCGGATTGATTGGTTGTCGGCGCGCCTGCAGTGGCTATGAATGTCGCACCGGAGGCCCCCGCCGGCACTGTGGCGGAAGCAGGGACGCTCACCGTCAGATTATTCGAAGAAAGCGCCACAACCGAGCCGCTCGCAGGCGCAGGCGCGGAAATCGTCACCGTGCACGTGGAGTTCGCGCCCGAAGCGACGGTGGCGGGTGAACACGTCAGGCTCGACACTGCTGCCGCCGTAACTGTCAGCGATGTGGTCACCGTTGTCGCGTTCAGCGAGGCCGTAACCGTTGCGGACTGATTGGTTGTTGGAGACCCCGCCGTTGTCGTGAAGCTGGCGGTCGAGCTACCTCCTGGCACCGTGACCGAAGCGGGCACGCTCACCCACGTGTTGTTCGATATGAGGGCTACGACCGAGCCGCTCGCGGGAGCCGGCGCGGTAATCGTAACCGTGCATGTGGAATTCGCTCCCGATAGCACGCTGGCTGGTGAACACGTCAGGCTCGATACTGCTGCCGCCGTAACCGTCAGCGATGCGGCCGCCGTTGTCGCGTTCAGCGAGGCCGTAACCATTGCGGACTGATTGGTTGCTGGTGATCCCGCCGTCGCCGTGAAGCTGGCCGTAGAAGTACCGGGTGGCACGGTGACCGAAGCCGGCACGCTGACAGAAGCATTGTTCGAAGACAACGCCACAACCGAACCGCCCGCAGGAGCCGGTGCGGAAATCAAAACCGTGCAGGTGGCGCTCGCTCCCGAGGCGACGGTGGCCTGTGAACACGTCAGGTTCGACACTGTTGCCGCCGTAACTGTCAGCGATGCGGCCGCCGTTGACGCATTCAGTGAGGCAGTAACCGTCGCGGATTGATTGGTTGCCACTGAAGCTGCGGCTACTGTAAAGCCGGCCGTCGACGTACCGGCCAGGACGTTCACCGAAGCCGGCACGTTCACGAAAGCATTGTTCGACGACAACGCCACAACCGATCCGCTCGCGGGAGCCGGAGCGGAAATCGTCACCGTGCAGGTCGAGCTCGCTCCGGAGACGACGGTGGCCGGTGAACACGTCAGGTTCGACACTGCCGTTGCTGTAACTGTCAGCGGTGCGCTCGCCGTTGACGCATTCAGTGAGGCTGTCAGTGTTGCGATTTGATTGGTAGTGGGGGAGCCTGCGGTGGCCGTGAAGCTTGCGGTCAAGGTGCCCGCCAAGACGTTCACCGAAGCCGGCACGCTCACGAAAGTAATGTTGGACGACAGCGCCACAACTGAACCGCTCGAAGGAGCCGGTGCGGAAATCGTAACCGTGCAGGTAGAGCTCGCGTCCGAGGCGACGGTGGCCGGTGAACACGTCAGGTTCGACACTGCCGTTGCGGTAACTGTCAGCGGTGCAGTCGTCATGGTTCCATTCAGCGAAGCCGTCAGCGTAGCGGATTGATTGGTCGCTGGAGATCCCGCAGTGACCGTGAACGTCGCAGTCGGCGCGCCCGCCGGCACGGTGGCCGAAGCCGGCACGTTCACGAAAGTATTGTTCGACGACAACGCCACGATCGAACCGCTGGCAGAAGCCGGCGCGGAAATCGTAACCGTACAGATGGAGTTTGCTCCCGATGCCATGCTGGCCGGTGAGCACTGCAACGCCGATACCGTAATGACCGGGGGAGCCAGCGTCAGTGACGTGGATGCCGAGGTCCCGCTGGAAGAGGCTGTAATCGCCGCCGTCTGACTCGTTGCGACAGCGCCGCTTGAAACTGTGAAAGTGGCTGAAGCCGAGCCCGCCGCCACCGCGATGGATGATGGCACGCTCAGGTTTGTATTGCTGCTGGACAGGGTTACCTGGACACCCGCTGCGGGTGCCGGCACGCTCAACGCCACCGTGCACGTGGTGCTTCCGGGCGTGTTGAGAACCGACTGAGCGCACAGGACACCATTTACCGATGGTGTCGTGCCCAGAACCGTGATGCTTCCCGCAACAAGGGATAGTATCTCTCCGGTACCTGCCGGAGTGGCGCCCAGGCCACCTGTCATTTCCAGCGAAATGGGTGAGTTCGTGTCCGTTTCGGCAAGGGTCACCGAGGCAACCGCGGCGATTCCATCGGTAATGGTGGTCACGTTCATGCCGAAAGCAAGGCACGTCATAGAGCCCCCTGTGGCATGACACATAACCGTCTTTCCGGCCTCGGTCAGTACCGGGCCTGCCGACACAGTGATAGACGTGATTGCAGTGGAGTTGTATGAGAACGTCCACTGCAGCCCGCTGAGGTTGTCGGCGTCCGAATCGTTGAATGTCAGGTTGAGCGATGCGGTTCCGCCGGCGGTTGCCGAGCCTGAACCCAGGCTCAGGGTTTGCGCAGCAACCGGGCTGGCCGCGAGCGCAAAGCCAAGCATGATCGCCACGATCGCCAGCTTCGTCAGGATGCGACTACGGGCTGCGAGCGCTGCCGCGCCGAGCCGCGTTATCCTCCAATAATTAAACCGCAATATGCCCATATTTATGGCAAGAGAAAACATTGTATTAGCCCACCAAGTAATAAATATCCGTTAAAAACTTAAACCGTATAGTGGGTAGACAATCGCGAGTTTCTGTGGGTATTCTAACGCAGGGCTCTGGGTGACATGGCGCTAAGATCTAGTTGTGCTTAGACTTACATAGCTGCTGGCGAGCGGATCGACCTTTAACGACCTTGGGTTAGACACAACTCGGCGGCGTAGCAGTTTAGCGGTGACATCGCACTCTCCCGGAGCCAATACGCAGCGCTAAGCGATAAAAAGATTGCCGTTCCGGGATTAGTCCTGGACGCGAGTAAACAACGAAACGTACCCTCCGCCCGCTGCGTCGGCAGAGGGTATGCTTACGAGCGCGAGAAAGAGTATACTCGGGGTGCTCGGGTTAACTCAGATCTCGGCGCCCTGGCGGGCATCTCGGCCCGTCTCGGCGCTGAATTGGATCGCCCGCACACCCGTGACTGGTTTTCGTGTACTTTTGCGCTATCCTTAGGTAGTTCAGGCGAGTGGACAGTTCAGACGAGTCTTACGCAAGGAGATGGATGTGACAGGCAAGATCACGTGGCGGCATTTTCTTCCCGCGGCATTTCTGCTCGCGACCTCGTTGGTTCGAGCACAAACACTAGTCGTTACGCAGGTTGCCGATGGCGGTCCCAGTACTGGGTCGTGGCAGACTACTATCGTCGTCACGAACACGTCGGGCAGCACGGCTACCTTTAGTGTGACCTTATTCCAGGAAGTCGGCGGAGGCGCGACGGCCCCGTGGAACCTGCAATTCGTCGGGGTCAATTCACTGCAGAACGTCCAACTGAAGGGTGGCGAGACTCTGCTGCTGCAGTCGCCCGGCACAAACTCCACCCTCGTCGTTGGGTTTGCGGAAATCCAGGGCAGCGGTCCGATTGCCGCGTACGCCGTCTTCACTCAGCGCATCCCCGGCCGCACCAACCAACAGGGTACTGCTGAAGGCGCGCCAGCAGCCACGCGTGTTCTCGTGCCGTATAACAATACCAACGGGGAAGTCACCACCGTCGCGATCGCGAATCCTACGGACGCCCCCGAGTCCATTGCGGTGGGCCTGCTTCCATCGGGAGGAGTAGCTGCTCAGCCGGCTAACATCAACCTTCCCGCCAACGGGCATATGGCGTTTGCATTTACGACCCAGTTCGCGTCGACGGTCAATCAGAGTGGTCTGGCGGAGTTTTATATATCGAGCGGCGCCATTTCGGTTCTCGCTTTGAACTTCTCCGGAGGAGCGTTCTCAACGTCGCCGGTTTATGCCGAGCTTGGACCTCCGTTTATTGCGAGCGGAGGGGGGGGCGGCGCTCTAAACTTTAACGTGTTAACGATGGAGGCCTCCACCTCGGCGAGCTCACCGCCCGGCGTTTTGCTGCCGGAGCTGGGCATTGCTGAGATTGGCGTCGCCAAGGACAACGGCGTTTACCGCGGCGTCATCGTTGGACTCTTCTACGATGGGACCGGGTTACCCAACGGCGGCTATGTAGCCAGCTGGAGTTCAGTCACGGTGAGCGGCGACACGCTGACCTTTACCGGTCTACAGACCAACGACAGTGCCATGCAGAGCGGCGCCCTCACCATCGCGCCCATCACCACCGGCACGTTGACGGTCACGCTGGCCCCGGGGAGCACCAACAGCGGAACCTACACGGGAACGCTTGACCTGGTGAGTACGCTGCAAACCGTGAGCGGCGCGTTTTCGGGCACGTATACGATCGGTCAGTAATCGCCGACATCTCAGCCTGATCGGTCACGCCGGACGTGAACAGTTAATCGTTCACGTCCGGCGTGGCGCATTGGGGCTACTCCAAGCGTCCGATGCCCGTAGATATCATCCAACGCGCCGGCAGCGTCCGGGGAATCCGGAGAATGGTCGCGGACAGGGGCTATGTTCACCTGGCCATCATCGGATGCTCCGCAACATGTTGCCGCGTAACGAGCGGCAATGATACCATCTCCCACATATGAGTACAGAACATATTCTTGCGCTTCTGATTTCCGAACGCGACAAACTCAATCGGGCAATCGAAGCCCTCGGGTTGCCGGTAAAGCGTCGTGGCCGGCCTCCTAAGAATCCATTGGCTGCCGCGGTCGCGGCCGCTGCGGTAAAACCGGCTCCGAGAAAACGGCGGGTTCTCACCGCCGCCTGGCGCAAAGCCCAGTCAGAGCGGATGAAAGCGTATTGGGCGAAGCGTAATAAGAAGTAGTTGGCAAGGGACTGCGGTCCGGCTCGATTCGCGGAATCGAACACTTGCTGAACGTCCAGATCTTCGGCGTGAAGAATTCACCCGCCGTTCGCTGCGCCGAGCGTTTCTTCAAGGAGCGCCGCATCCCCATTCATTTTGTCGATCTCAAGCGGAAGCCAATGGCTCCGGGCGAAATCCGGCGATTCATCGAGCGCTTCGGCCTGGCCGGTCTGGTGGACACCGAAGGCAAGCCCTATATTGACGCCGGTCTCCGCTACCTCAGGCTCTCGGATTCAGAGCTCCTGTCGCGAATCGAAAAAGAACCGATGCTGCTGCGCCTGCCGCTGATCCGCGCAGGAGACCGGCTCAGTGCAGGTCAGGACGAGGCCTCCTGGAAGGCAATGCTGACCGATTCGTAGCCTGCGGAATATCGTACGCCAGAGTGGATTCGAACCACCGAACTCATGCTCCCCAGACACAAGGCGCGCCGGGAAAACCCCAGTGGATTCACGACGGCGTTTCCGCGTCGCAACCATGTGGTTCGCAGGGCGCGGAACCAAGGCCCGCGCATCGTACCGGAAAACGGCCCTTATTCGGTACTTCCGGCCCATTCCCGCATTCACGCGCGGCCCTCACAATTGCCCCATGACGCGAACGAGGGTTGCGCTGTATGCCCGCGTCTCCACGGTCGACAAGGGCCAGGAGGCCGAGAATCAGCTTGCACAGCTCCGCGAGTTTTGCAGACAACAGAACTGGCTCGTCGTTCACGAGTACATCGATCACGCGTCGGCGCGCACGTCGAAACGCCCGCGGTTCCAGGCGATGTTTCACGGCGCCCGCATGGCTGCGTTCGATGTGGTGCTGTTCTGGTCGCTTGATCGCTTCAGCCGCGAGGGCGTGCTCGAAACGCTTGAGCACCTGCAAAAGCTCACCAACCTGGCCGTTGGCTGGCGAAGCTACACCGAGCAGTTCCTCGACAGCGCAGGTCCGTTCCGTGAGGCAGTGCTGGCCATCCTCGCCGCGATCGCGAAACAGGAGCGCGTGCGCATCAGCGAGCGCACCATCGCGGGCCTCGAACGTGCGCGGCAGCGGGGAAAGCGGCTCGGGCGGCCGCCTCTCGTGCATGACCGGACGAAAGTGATCGAGCTGCGCAACGCGGGCTACAGCATCGGCGGCATTGCTCGCGAACTCGATCTCAGCAAGACCACGGTTGCTCGCAGACTCGGAGTGGGGAAATGATACGAATGAAACGAAGTCGTCCGTATCCAGAGTGGGACCGCGCGCTTCTCGCGGCGGCGCAGGTCGCGCAACAAGTCAACGAAGCAACGGAGCTGCCGGACCTGACAGACAGCGCCGAATTCAACGCGGTGGGAGCGGAGGCGGCATGATGAAAAAGCAGATCGACACAATGCTCGGCATATTGGCGGGCGGCCCGGTCATTGCCTTCCTCTCGTTCACTTCCAACTGGACGGTTCCGATGGTGCTCGGGATCTCGACGATGCCGCTCTATGATCGCCATCTCTGGCGGCTCGATCTCGCGCTGTTCCAGGGCGTTCCGATAACGGCGATGTTCCGCGAATGGCTGGTTGTGCATGCCGCGGTTTTCGGGGCGCTTCAGTTCGTGTATGAGTTGCTGTACTGCCTGATGGTGATGTTGTTTCTGCTGGCGTGCACGCACCCGGAGAAGCTGCCGATCCGCACGGCGCTCATCTATCTGCTGGCGACGGCTCCGCTCGGCGGCCTCGCCTATCTGCTCTGCCCGGCGCAGGGCCCGATGTTCGCATTCGGCATCGGCGACCCGGGAGCGGTCGCTTTTGTCACCAATTACGGAAAAGTCGGGCATCCGATCAATGCGACACCCAGCCTGCATATGACGTGGGCGCTGCTGCTGGCGCTCGCAGGGCGGCGCTTCGGCAAGTGGCCCGCGCGCCTGATGGTCTGCTTCGTGATCGGCACGGCGCTCGCTACGGTCGGCGTCTGCGAGCACTACGTCTCTGATCTGATCGTCGCGATGCCGTTCGCGCTGCTGATCACGGCGATTGACGAACGCAGGCTCGTCCGCGGACTGGCCGCGGGCGCTCTCGTTATTGTCTGGCAGGTGAGCATCCGATTCATGCCGCTCACTACTGATTTGTTCCCCGTGCTGATTGCGCTCGCGGCGGTCTGCGGAGTCCAGATGTTTTGCGATAAACCGGCGCTGGCAGGGCGGGCCACCAACAAACGAGTCAAGTTCCCCCGGCGCGACGCCTATTCCTGCAAGGACTTCGTGAAGTCATGAGTGCGTCCGCAGGCGCGGTTTTTCCGATAACGAGACAAACGTAAAATGCCGGGCGCAACCGCCCGGTCCGCAACGCACATTTCCCCATCGTTATTCGAGTGGAAATGTTTGGCTGGGGCGCCGCGCTCCAGTCAATTCCGAGTCAGAATGGTCCGGGAAAGTGGGCGCGGCAGACCGTCGCCGCCCGGTTGGAATCCGGTGAGATGCCGCTATGTGATTGGAACTACGAAAGAGGGGTGGTACGCCCGAGTGGATTCGAACCACCGACCTTTTGCTCCGGAGGCAAACGCTCTATCCAGCTGAGCTACGGGCGCACACTATGAGCTGCACACGACGAACTGCACACCATCTTAACAGCAACACCGCTGCGCCGGATTCGAGCCTCAGCCCTGTGTGGCCGGCTTGGCCGTGGTGTGATGCGGGGCGCTCTTGTGCGAGGCGGCCGGGCCCGGCTCCTTGATCAGCGTGTCGATCATCTCGCGCCAGTACGGTTCCTTCAGCTTGGTCTCATCACCCAGTGCGGGCGTCTGTGAACGAACGATCCCCTTGCGGTCGATCCACGCGATCTGCGGCACCACCGTGCGATCCATGACGGAGAAACCAAGATAGGTCAACACTTCTTCGCGCGGGGCAAACCCCACCGGAAAGTTGATGTGGAAGTCCTTGATGAAGTCGGGCACCAGCATGCTGGCCATGTCGTTCCACGCCACCGCCAGAGGCTGAAATCCCTTTGTGCCGTATTCGGTATTGAGCTGACTGAACACCTGCGATGCGTGCTGGCAATGGGGACAGGTCGTGTGGACGAACAGGAGGCACACTACCTTGCCCCGGAAAGAGCTCACCAGCTTCTGCGACCCGTCATTGTAGCGGATGGCAAATTCAGGGGACGGTTTGCCAACCTCGGCGGCTGTGGCGGGGAGCCACGTCGAGCCAAGAGTGAGCGCAGCCACAGCCAGAACGCGAACCATTCAGAAGGTCTCCTATGCCTCAATTGTATCGGAGTGGTGCATTCTCCGGAGACGAATCGCCACGGCCAGCGTCACGTCCTGTGCGTTTCGTGCGAGAATAACAGTTTCCATGGTAAACGAAAACACACTGTATCAGGCCGAGTATATCGGAAGCGGCACCTTCATCATTCACAAGCCGAAGCGGAACAAGACCAAGCTGCGGCAGTCCCGCGTGAAGAGCCCGCAACGCGGCGCACGCAAATAGGCGCAAGCGTCTCGTCATCGGTACCCACCCGTACTGGCAGGACCAGAGTACCGCCCCGCTTTCGTTACATTAGACCTACAATGTTAAGGCGAGGTGTGTGCAGACGCGCGTGCTGCTACGTCGGATCATCTTTGCCGCACTGCTGGCGGCCTCCACGGGCGTGCTGCTGCTGTCGCTGTACCTGGTGTGGAACGCGCACCCGTGGGATGACCTGCCGTTCATCGCCCAGCCAGCCACCAGCTCCGGGGCCCTGAACGAGAGGATCGACGCGTACAACCGCGAGGCCGATAGTCTCGCCAGGACCATCGCTCTTCTGGGCGTTCTTTCGGCCCTCTATGTCATCGCTTTCGCCGTATCCACGCATCTCGCCGCCGAGCGATACCAGAACCTTTGCCGGCAGGCCGTGGATAACGTTCGCGACGAATTATCTCAGATCGCCGGGGATCTGCGCGAGATTCAGGAGAAGGCGGAACGGGCCGTGGAACGCTCCATGGAGGACAGCGGGCGCCTGGAGGAGCTGCTCCGCCAGCAGGCTGTGGTGAAGCCTGCGGCCGGCTTTTCGGACTCCGCACGGGTACGATACGATCTCGCGATCCTGAAGCGCTCAGCCGGGGAGTTGGAGGATGCGGAGGCCCTGCTGCTCAGCCTGCTGGCGTTGCCCGGGACCGATGGTATTTTGACGGCTGAAGTTCGCTATGAACTCGCCTGCACCGAAGCGCTGCGCGGCCCGGAACATTTTAGCGAAGCCATGCAACACCTCAGGGAGGCCTTCCGGGAGAGGACGCCGTCCATCGAGAAACGCATCTCGCAGGACATCGATGATGGCGGACCGCTTCAGGCGCTGGCCGCCCGGGCTCCATTCGATAAAGGCATCAACGATCTGCTGCTGGATGTGAGCGTAAATTGATCAGAAGATGAAGCTAAGGCCGCCGCGCAACGCCCGCGGATTCTGCGTGAGCATAAGGTGCTGCGCGTTCATGCCGGTGAGCGAAACGTAACCCTGCGCGAGCAGGTTCTGAATGTCGGCGGTTGCTTCCATGCGTCCGGGCAGACCGGCGATGGCGGGAAGCGGCTGCCGGAAATGAATATTGAGGCCCGGTTCGCTCGAATAGTTCTGTGTCAGCGAAAAATGCATCGGCATCATGGCGCCGGGATCCGTCCACTCATAACTGACCGAGATGCGCGTGCCGGTCACCGGAAGGGCGGCCGACGCACGGGCGGATGCCCAGAAATTCTGACCGGTATGGATGCCTGCCCGCAAATCCGAAACCGTTGCCACCGGACCATCGCCGCCCGCTTCCAGAACGCCGCTGCGTCCTGTCGCGACGGCCAGATCCATATGATCGCCGAGCCGCTGCGTCACCGATCCGGAGAAGCCGGTGCGCGAGTAGCTGCCGATATTCACTACGCTCGAACCGGTGGAAATGTCCGGCAGAACGTCGCCGGCAGCAAACGTCTGCGCCGGGCCGGACATCGCGGCGGCCGCATTGGAGACCTTTTCGGCATAACCGTCCAGCCCAAACACCCGGCTTCCCGCGCGCTTCTGATACCCAATCTCCATATTCTGCGTCCGCTGCACCTGGGTCTGGCCGTTAGTCAGAGAAAGCCGGGGCAGCGCGGCCAGCGCGTCGAGATCGCGGTTCATGGCCAGGTCGGGATCGCCGCTGTGCGCGATCAGCTCGATCGGCGGCGCGCCGAAACTGTAGCCCATCTGCAAAGCGCCAACCCAGCCCAGATCGCAGGTGAGACGAGCGTAGGGACTGATGTAGTTGAGGTGCTGCAGAAGGCTGACTGAATCGAACGACGTGCCATAATCCAGCCGCACCCGGTCGCCGATCTGCGTGTGATCCACAATCGCGGTTGAGATGGTGCGCAAGGCCGGAAGGCCTTCCGCCGCTCCGCTCCCTGCCGGACCGCCATCGCGCGTGGGCAGCGCGATCTGCCGCACGGTAACGATGATTTCCGGCGAAGCGTCATTCCGAGTCCAGCTGGTGCGGAATCCCGCCGCCGGCAGTCCCGAGCGGGCCATGTAGCCCACATTACCGCTCATCAGCAACTGATTCCGTCCGTACAGCGACGTCGCTATCGCGAACGCGGTGCCCAGATCCGCCTGCGAATCGGACGAGCCGAGCGACCCGTCATCGCCCGCCGAGAGCTCCACCAGGCCTCGCGTATCGCTGAATGGGTTCGGTCGGCTGGAAGGCTTTGAGTCCACCGTCTGGATGGCCGGGAGCATGCGCATAATGGGCCGCGTGTCGCCGGAGGATTTCAGAGTCCACTTCCAGTCGTCACTCATCAGCGCGCCCTGTCCCGGGGGCGCGTAGACCAGTTCCACCGAGCTGAGCACGCTCGCCATGTTGATGTATAACAGGCTCTGCACGCCGGGCTGCACGGAGATACCCCGCTTCAGGGCGGGCACAAAGCTGGCCAGGGAGACGCGAATCGAATAGAAATCGCCTGGCGGCAGGGAATCGAATCCGAAGATGCCGCGTTCGTTGGTGAGAGCCTGCCCGACGACCCGTTCATAGCGGTTCATCAGGAACACCGTGGCGCCCATCTGTGGAATGCCCGCGTTATCGCGGACAAACCCGGCGATACTTCCGCCAGTGAGCGCCGCGGACAGGGAGCCACACCAACCCGGCAGGGCCAGAAGGGCGGTCGCGAGAGCTGTCGCAGCGAGTTTGCGCTTCAGCGTTGTCATCCCCAACAAACAGCTTCGGGGCGGCACACCCCGCGGGTGGGTCGCCGCCATCTTTTCTATGTTACCGTAAACGACGCCACCGGGGTCAGCACCTGGTTGCGGGTCTTGTCCGTCACCTTGAGCTGGAGCTTGTACTGTCCCGGCGGCAGCTTATCCAGCTGGAGAAGCTTTTCCACGGTCACCTGCTGAGCGGACGCTCCAGGCAGGTTGGCGATGTCTTCCGTAAAGTCGAACATCTTCTCGTTCGTGCCGTCTTTGGTCACCGAATACTCGATACTTCCATTCGGCTTCTTGGTCTTGTCGTCGGCCGCGAAGTTGTAAAACTGCTCGTAGATACCCAGCCGCTCGCCATGATTGAAAATCTCCGTGACTCTGGGCCGCACCTTGGAATCGCCAATCACGAACTGGCCGGCGCCGATGCTGCGCGTTGGAACCTTTTCGATAAGGTCCGCCAGAATCAGCGTGCTCGACCCGAGTTTCTCCTCGTCGTAGTGCGGCACATTCAGAGCGACTTCATAGTTGGTCATGGTGCCGCCCACGAGGTCCTTGGCCACGATATTCAGCCGGTACATCCCGGGCGCAAGTGGAACGATTTTCTGATAAACCGCGGAACCCTGCATGGTCTTGTTCAGCAGTTCAGCCGCGGTCTCCACGGTCACCGGATCTTCGAAGGTGGTAATGATCCGGCGCGACATCGAAGTGATGCGCCCGAAGATGTTCACGGTGGCCCGGGCGTAGTTATTCGTTGTCTTGTATTGCAGGTCCCGCTTCTCGAAGTAGATGGTGATGGGCGTCAGCACGGTTGAATCGGTCACCCGGACGTAGTCGGTACGCACGCGCATGGGCAGCGTGTTGTAACGGATGTTCGTGCTGACCACCTCTTCGAGGTCGGTGAACTTCACTTTTGGCGGAGCGTTCAACTTGGCAAAGTTCTCCAGCCGCGTGAACTCCTGCATGCTCTCCGGCAACAGGGTGTTCGGGACAGCCATGTGCGTTCCATCGCTGCGCTGGAACATGTCCTGCGTCTTGCTGGACATGCCCATCTGTTCACTGAAGGTGAGACCGGCGTTGGGAACGTACAGCAGGGCGTCCTTCTCGGAAGGATCCATGGTCATGTGGTACTCGCCCGACATGGTGGTATCCACGAATTCGATGTTCACGTTGTTGCCAATGCCTTCGATGTAGCGGTAGCGCCAGTCCTCGAAGGGATACGTCGAGGTCTCGCCGCCGCCCTCTTCCATGGGCCGCTCGTAGGTGCCGCCGGAGGGATGTGATTCAATCTCGTCCGGGGGACCATACATGATGTAGATGCGGCCTCGGTCGGTCTTCCATCCGGGAATCCCCGACCCGTAATGATCGTTGGCGTACGCTATGCGCCGGTAGTGCTCTTCCTTGAACTCGTTCTCTTCGGTGTCCGGGGTGGGATCGCGCCGCAGCCAGAACTGCTCGACAAAGCTTTCGCGCTCTTCGTCGGTCTGCAGATCCTTGAAGGCTTTGCGCTCTTCGTCGGTGATGATGTAGACGACGTCCTCGTTCAGCCACTTCTTCCAGGGCGTCTCCAGCTCCTTGCGAAGCTTGGCTTCCTTCTTTTTCTTCTCCTTGGCCGTCATCGGCTTGGAGACGGTTTCGTTCGTGTCGGAGGACGGAGTGGTTTGATTCTGGTCCGCCAGCAGGAATACCGAGCCCAGCACCAGGGCCGCAGCAGCCCCAAATAGAGAAAGTGCCTTGAAACTCATAGGTTACACAACCATGCGTCTACTGATGAGACAGTTCCAATTCTATGTCCCCCGCCGGTGGCCGTCAAGGTGACGCGACGGCTGTTGGTACGGTTTCTGTAATCTAAATTACTTCCGGAGCCTCCGGCACGGCCGCCAGTGAGAGAATTCAACCGCTCCGGCCACTGTTGTCACCGTCCGCGTTATGTCGCCGGCGCCGCTGCATCCCGAGGATACCTTTCTGGCGGACACATTCCGGCGTTTGTTGAGCAAGGCCGGGGCCGCCACTTAATCCTTCATTCGACGGCTTCGGCCTGACCGGCTCTGTCCTCTTCAGCAACACGTGTGATTACGGGTCACTGACCCGCCGGCCTGCGCCCCCCAATCGGCTCGGAAGCAGTGGCTCAGCCCACGACAAGTCCCGTGCGATGCTATCCTGGAATTCTAGGACGCAATGCTGGAGACAAAACCGTCAGTAGAACCACTGCAGGACGCGAATCCCCAGGAAACCGGCGAATGGCTGGAAGCTCTGGAACAAATTGTCGATGAGGAAGGGCCCGAGCGCGCCTCCTTCCTGCTCAAGCGGCTGCTGGAACGCGGCGCCAACTGGGGCGTCACCGCGCCGCTGAGCGTTAACACACCCTACCTCAACACCATCCCCGCCGATGCGGAAGAGCCTTACCCGGGGGATCGCGAAATCGAGCGCCGCATCAAGAGCATCATCCGCTGGAACGCCATGGCCATGGTGGTGCGCGCCAATAAATACGACCCGGGCATTGGCGGCCACATCTCCACGTATGCGTCGCTGGCCACGCTGACCGAGGTGGGCCACAATCATTTCTTCCATGGCAGCTACGGCGATCAGCCAGGAGATCTGATCTACTTTCAGGGGCACGCTTCGCCCGGCACCTATGCGCGGGCATACCTCGACGGGCGGCTTACCGACAAGCACCTCGAAAACTTCCGGCACGAGCTGCGCGACGAGCCCGGCCTCTCCTCTTACCCGCATCCCTGGCTGTTGCCCGATTTCTGGCAGTTCCCCACCGTATCGATGGGACTCGGCCCCATCAACGCCATCTACCAGGCGCGCTTCATGCGCTATCTGGAGAATCGCGGCCTCATCGGGCCGACGCCCCGGCATGTGTGGGCGTTCGTCGGCGATGGGGAATCCGACGAGCCGGAGACACTGGGCGCGCTCACTCTTGCCTCGCGCGAGCAGCTCGACAATCTGATCTTCGTCGTCAACTGCAATCTACAGCGGCTGGATGGCCCGGTTCGCGGAAACGGCAAGATCATCCAGGAACTGGAAGCGGCATTCCGCGGCGCTGGTTGGTATGTGATCAAGGTGCTGTGGGGCGCCGATTGGGATCCGCTGCTTGCAGCCGACTACTCCGGCATTCTCACCAAGCGCATGCAGGAAGCTGTCGACGGCGAATACCAGAACTACGCAGCCAAGGGCGGCGCATACACGCGCAAAGAGTTCTTCGGCAAATATCCCGAGCTTGAGCGGCTGGTGGAACATCTCAGCGACGAGCAAATCGGCACACTGCGGCGCGGAGGGCACGACCCCGTAAAGGTGTTCAACGCTTACCGGCGTGCGGTGAATCACAAAGGATCGCCCACGGTGATCCTGGCGAAGACCATCAAAGGCTACGGCATGGGCGAGGCCGGCGAAGGGCGCAACGTCACCCATCAGCAGAAGAAGCTGAACGAAGATGAGCTGCGCTACGTGCGGCAGCGCTTCGACATTCCGGTTTCGGAATCGGAGATCCTCACCTGTTCGTTCTATCGCCCGCCGGCCGACAGCCCGGAGATGCGCTATATGCGCGAGCGGCGTGAAGCCATGGGGGGCAGCCTGCCGGCGCGGCATCCAAAGCCCATCGAACTCAAAGCTCCACCGCGCGAATTCTTCGAAGAGCAGTACGGGGGCTCGCAGGGGCGCGAAGTGTCCAGCACGATGGCCATCGTGCGCGTAATCACCATGCTGCTGAAGGACGCGGCATTGGGTAAGTACATCGTGCCGATTATTCCCGACGAAGCGCGCACGTTCGGCATGGAGTCGCTGTTCCGGCAGTTCGGAATTTACGCGAGCAAGGGCCAACTCTACAAGCCCGTGGACAGCGACATCTTCCTTTACTACAAGGAAGCGCGCAACGGGCAAATTCTGGAAGAGGGGATCACCGAGGCCGGTTCGATGTGTTCATTCACCGCCGCCGGAACAGCGTACGCCAATTACGGCGTGCCCATGATCCCGTTCTTCATCTACTACTCGATGTTCGGGTTCCAGCGCATCGGCGACCTGATCTGGGCTTTTGCCGATTCGCGCGGCAAGGGCTTCCTGGTGGGCGGAACCGGCGGAAGGACCACACTTTCCGGCGAAGGACTCCAGCATCAGGATGGTCACAGCCAGTTAGCGGCCAGCACCGTGCCGACGTGCCACAGCTATGATCCCGCTTATGCGTACGAGGTCGCGGTGATTGTGCGCGACGGCATTCGGCGCATGTACGAGAACGGCGAGGATCGCTTTTACTACATCACGGTCTACAACGAAAACTACGCGCAACCGGCCATGCCGGCTGGTGCCGAGGACGGCATTCTGCGCGGCATTTACCGTTTCCAGGCGGCCCCGGGTGGTGCAGCGCAGGTCCATCTCTTCGGCAGCGGACCGATTCTGAATGAAGCGCTGCGCGCGCAGACCGAGCTCGCCGACAAGTACGGCGTGCAGGCCGATGTGTGGAGCGTCACCAGCTATAACGAGCTGCGGCGGGACGCGCTGGACGTCGAGCGGTGGAACCGGCTGCATCCGGCGGACGAGCCGCGGCGGCCGTACATCGTGGAAACACTGGCTGGTCATGAAGGGCCCATTGTCGCGGCCAGCGACTACATGAAGGTGGTGGCGGATCAGATCGCGCCGTGGCTTCCCGGCCGCCTGACGGCGCTCGGCACCGACGGCTTCGGCCGCAGCGACAACCGCGAGTACCTGCGCAAGCACTTCGAGATTTCCTCTCCGGCGATCACAGCGGCGGCGTTGTCGGCGCTGGCGAAGGAAGGGAAGTTCGATAAGGCGCGGGCAGCCGGCGCAGTGATTGAACTGGGCCTGAAGCCCGAAAGCCCCGATCCGGTGAATACGTAGAGGAATTAAAGGGAGTAAGGGGAGTAAAGGGAATAGCGGCGCAGTAGAGCCGGGGCCTGGTACTCCCTTTATTCCGTTTACTCCCTCTAATCCTTTACTATGCTCTTCCTAACTGAATCCGAAGTCCGAGACCTTCTCCCAATGACCGAAGCGATTCGCCTTGTCCGCCTCGCCTTCGAAGCCCTCGCCCGAGGGGAAGCACAAAGCCAGCCGCGCCGCCGGCTGATTCTGAAAACAGGCTCCATGCTGCACCAGTTGCCGGGAGCGTACGGCAAATACTTCGGGATGAAGTTCTACGCCACGAACCCGAAGTACGGCATGACCTCTCTGTTCTCGATGTACGATGCCGAAACCGCGAAACCCCTCGCGTTGATGGAAGCGAACTGGCTCGGCCAGATCCGCACCGGCGCGGCCAGCGGTTACGCGACGAGCCTGATGGCGAATCCCGATGCGGACACCCTGGGCGTTATCGGCGCAGGCTTCCAGGCGCGATCACAGGTTGAAGCAATGCGCGCGGTTCGGCCTATCCGCACGGTTCGAGTCTGGAGCCGCCGTCAGGAGAAGCGCGAAAAGTTCGCCGCCGAGATGAATGCCGCGGCCGTCGGTACAGCGGAAGAGGCGGTTCGCGGCGCACAGATCGTAGTGACTGCTACGTACTCGAAAGAGCCCGTGATTGACGATTCCTGGATTGAGCCGGGCGCCCATATCAACGCCATGGGATCGAACATCGCTGATCGACGTGAGCTCCCCGAGGCCCTCGTAAAGCGGGCCGGTGTCATTGCCGTCGATGCCCTGGACGCTGCGAAGCTCGAAGCCGGGGACCTTATCATTCCGAACTACTGGTCGAATGTGGTTGAGCTTCAGCAGATCAAAGCGGGCTGGAGCGCCAAGCGGATCAGTATCTTCAAGTCAGTTGGTTTGGGGATGGAGGACGTAGCGGTGGGAAGCTACGTGTACGAGCAAGCGCTGGAACGCAAGAGCGGACGCGCCCTTGACTAATTATTCCTGAGCGGCAGCCTGTTGATCGGAATCGCGCCACGCGCTGATCTTGAGCCGGCGGCACACCCAGCACAACCCATCCGTCGAGTTAGGCGGACAAGCCGATGAACAAACCACACACTTGCTCAGGCGGTTCAGTTTGTCCAAGGCCATGCCGCTGGTGGCGCTATCCAGGATGCGCTTGTCCACAACGGGTTCGGACGTGACCGGCTTGCGTCTCACTATCAGCTACCTTAGCACGAGATTCTCACGCTGCGCGATCCAAATGATAGAGCACATGGGCCGATCCGATCGACGAGCCGCAGCGCGGACATTTCTGCCCGTCCCGCACGCGGGCCAGTCGGCCATTGGTCACAATTTCCACCTGCACCGTATGTGTGCAAATGGGGCAATAAACGTCTCCCTTTTCGATGCGCACAGGCGGTGGCCCCGAAGTTACCTGGGGTTTCATCGTAGTTCCTCCTCCAACCGTAAGACGAAAAACACACGCGAATGGATCTAAGAAGTTTTGTAAACGAACGTGATGCGTAGGCCATGGCCGAGGCCACAGCTATAGTGGATTCGTGAGCCGAACCGCGTGGGGAACTCTGGTTCTCGGACTGGCGCTGCTGGCCGCCATCGCTGTTCTCTTCGCATTCGGTTTTCACGCCTTCCGGTTGGCCCGCCACATGGGCTGGGAGGACCAGCCGATTCACGCGTGGATGAGCGTCCCGTTCATTGCGCATACTCACCATGTGCCCAAGGAAGTTCTTTACTCGGCTCTCGGCGTGGCGCCTCGGGAACATGACCATCGCCCGCTACGCGCCATCGCCCGGCAGCAGAACCGCCCGGTGAACGACGTCATCCGTGACCTTGAGAAAGCGATCGCGAAGGAGCACGGCAGCCCGAAGGCCCCCGGTGGCGCAAAGGAGCAAGGCAAGGCTCCCTGATGCGCGAAGAGCTCCTGGCTGCTCTTTCCCAATACGGATCGCCGGCGCTGTTCGTGATCACCGCCGCGGCATCGGTGGGCGTGCCTCTGCCGGTGGCGCTGCTGCTGGTGGTCACCGGTTCGTTCGTCGCTCAGGGGTTCATGGATGTCTGGTGGGCGATTGCCCTGGCCAGCGCCGGGTCGATTACGGGAGACCTGACCGGCTACATGATTGGACGTTGGGGCGGAAGCCGGCTGCTGCGCCGCCTGAGCCGTCTTCTTGGCGACCCGGCACGCCTCAAGAACGAACAAAAGAGAGCGCAACGCTGGGGCTGGGCGGGCGTCTTCTTTACGCGATGGCTGCTTACGCCGCTGGGCCCCTGGATAAACCTGGCAAGCGGCGCCTCTAATTACCCGTGGGGAAAGTTTCTGCTCTGGGATGTGCTGGGCGAATGCCTGTCCGTGGTTCTCTACGTGACCCTGGGGTTCGTCTTCAGCGATCGCGTCATCTCGCTCGACTCCGTTCTGGGGGAACTGACGTGGGCGATGGTGGCCTTAGTCGTCGCGTTATTCCTCGGATGGAAGCTGGTCGTGTTGCTTCGCCGCAAGCGGTAAACATCACTCGGCTGCGCCGTTTGCCAGAGCCTCCACTGCCGCAATGTTGCGAAGGAGTTCCTGCGGAAAGCCGTGCCGCGCTTGCAGCCAGACCGGAGAATTGTATGAGATCCAGACCTTACCATTCGCGTCTTCCGAGACAAGGATCTTCAATGGCAAATCGATGGCGATGCCGGGCGAAGCGATCATGAGCGGCGTGCCGGCTTTCGGGCTGCCGAAGATCAGCAGCTTCGTGGGAGGCATGTGCATCCCCGCCTTCTCCGCTTCGCCACTGTGATCAACGAGGGCAAAGAGCTTGATGTCTTTCCCTTTCAGGATGCCCAGCAGCTTTTCCACCGTCTGATCCACGGATCGGTGGCCGGGGATGGTTACAATGCCGTTCTCCGGGGTGTCCATAACAGGTAAGGTTACACTGGTGTTTCCGGCCCATTCATGAGAATTGCTTTTTTGTTTCCAGGTCAGGGGTCGCAGTATGCCGGCATGGGGAAAAGCCTCGCGGAGCATTACCCCGTGGCACGCGCCGTTTTTGAAGAAGCCGACGAAGCCCTGGGCTTCTCGCTCTCCCGGCTGTGCTTTGAAGGCCCTGACGAGGATCTCAGGCTCACCGAGAATACCCAGCCCGCGCTGGTGACCGTTTCAATGGCGGCTTTCCGGGTGTTGCAGGAGGCGGGCGTTGTCCCGGACTATGTCGCCGGTCACAGCCTGGGTGAATACGCGGCTCTGGTGGCGGCCGGTTCGCTGCAGTTTGCCGACGCCGTGCGGCTGGTGCGGAAGCGTGGCTGTTACATGCAGGAGGCCGTTCCCCAAGGCGTGGGAGCGATGGCGGCTCTGCTTAAGCTGCCGCTCGACAAGCTGGATCAGGTTCTGGCCGAGGCGGCGCAGGGCGAAGTGGTGAGCGCGGCAAATTTCAACTCGCCGGATCAGGTGGGAATTGCAGGTCATGCGGGGGCGGTGAGCCGGGCTATGGAACTGGCCAAAGCGGCTGGGGCGAGGCGGGCCGTGCTGTTGCCGGTAAGCGCGCCATTCCATTGCGCGCTGATGAAGCCCGCGCAGGAGCGCATGGCCGCGCATCTGGAGGAAACGGAGTTCCGCGATCTCGCCGTCCCTCTGGTCAATAACTGGCAGGCGCGTGAGATAACCAGTGGAGCCGACGCGCGGCGCGGCTTGTACGAGCAGATTCCGAACCCGGTCCGCTGGACCGAGAGCATTCGATATCTGGCTGCGCAGGGCGTGACCAAATGCTATGAAGTGGGCGCGGGAAGCGTTCTCTGCGGCCTGTTGCGTGGTATCGATCCGGCCCTGCAGACGGTGAAATTCGGCGAAGCGGAAGATTGCGAAAAGGCGGTGGCGGCATGTTGAAGGCGGCGACTATGGCAGTAGTTGTGCTGGGGGCGATGGCACTGGTCTCCTGCCAGAAGCGAGGGCCCGTGGATTTCGAACCAGTGCGCAGCGATTTCGTGTATGGCAGCCTCGCGTTGTCGCCCGTTTCAGCGACCCAGGCCGGCTACCACTATTACAAGCAGCTTCCGCTGGATGAAATGCTCGACGATTACAGCCAGGCAGGCGTTCAGGGCCAGCGCATGTTCTGGGAAGGCTTTCGCGATCGTTTGGCGAAGATCGACCCGAACTCGCTGACCCCGGAGGACCACGCCGATTACCAAATGATCGGAGATCAGATCTCTCTCGCGCTCCTCGAACTCGACACCGTTCAGAACTGGCGGCACAACCCCACTCAATACGTCGAACTCCTGGGCAATGCGCTGTTTGAGCCGTACGTGCTTGACTATGCGCCGAAGGAGAAGCGCTACAGGCAGATCGTCTCGCGCCTGCAAAAGATCCCCAACCTGATCGAGCAGGCGAAGGCAAACCTGACCAGCTCACCGGAGGTGTGGACCAAAGTCGCCCAGGAAGAGAACGACGGCAATATCGGCCTCATCGAGGGGACGCTGAGATCCGACGCTCCCGAGGAGGTGCGCGGCGACTACGACGCTGCCGCAAAACCGGCCGCCGAGGCTCTGCGCGCGTTCAATAACTGGCTGAAAACGGACCTTTCCAAACGTCTCAGCGACTGGCGGCTCGGCAAGACCAACTACGACCTGAAGTTCAAGAACATGCTGGAGGTGGGCAAGGCGCCGTCGGAAGTGCTCGGCGAAGCTGAAGCGGAATTGAAGATCACCCAGGACAAGATGGCCAAGCTGGCCGCGCCGCTGTCGATTCGCGAGGCGCTCGATAAGATCGCGCTGGACCACACCGCGCCGGACAACTACTTCAACGAGGCCCGCAAAGACCTCGCTGAGGCAACCGAATTCGTGCGGGCGAAGAATCTGGTCCCGCTGCCGGACACCAGCAATCTGAAGGTGATAGAGACGCCGGAGTTCATGCGTGGCATTTACGGCGTGGGTGGTTTCGCCGCGGCGCCTGCGCTCGAACCGCAACTGGGCGCGTTTTACTGGATTACGCCCATTCCGAAGGACTGGCCGAAAGAGCGTGTGGATTCGAAGCTGCGCGAATACAACACCTACGGCCTGCAGCATCTCACCGTGCACGAAGCCATGCCCGGCCACTATGTACAGTTCGAATACGCCAACCGCGTGGAGCCGTTGTCGCGCCGCCTGTTGCGCAATTTGTACGGCAACACGCCTTATGTCGAGGGCTGGGCCTTCTACACGCAGGAGATGATGGCCGATGAAGGTTATCTCGACAATTCCACAGGCTATCGCATGACGCTGTATAAGCAAATCCTGCGCGCCATCGGCAACGCTATCCTCGACATTCGCCTGCACACCATGGGTATGACCGACGAACAGGCCATGGACCTGATGCTCAACCAGACCTTTCAGGAGAAGGAAGAGGCTATAGCGAAACTGCAGCGCGCACAGCTTTCTTCCGTGCAGTTGCCTTGCTACTTCGTCGGCTGGAAAGGCTGGCATCAGGTGCGGGACGATTACGAAAAAGCCAACGCCGGGTCGTTCAATCTGACCGGTTTTCATGAGCGCGCTTTGAAGGAGAGCGCGGTTCCGCTGCCCATCCTGGGGCAATTGCTGAGTGGCCAATAAGTACCTGTTGCGGAACCGTGTTTGCAACCGAAATCGAGGGAGAATCCGTCCAAAGCGACAGGGCCGAACCGGTTCACTTTTCAGAAGTGTTTCTTCCGAAAAGTGAAGTTCAGGGCATCGAGGGTACTGTATCCTCAAGAACAAGTTGAACTAGCAGCCATGGTAGTGAACGTGCTTAACACCGGGCGGAAGAGTACGTCCCAACGCTCTCTCTCGCCCTTGTTTTGGCGGACGGTGACGGACCGTGAACGAGCTTAAGCGACAATTCCTGAGCGCGCTGTTAGTCCTGCTCACTGTGGCCGCGGTGAGCTGCGCCGTTATTAGCTTTCAGCAACAGAGCCTCTATCACCTGCCCGACGACGGGGCCATTTGGGTTGACCGCGATATCGCGGGCGAGCACGCTGTAGTAGCTCTGGAAATTCGTCCAGGTGGCCCGGCAGAGCAAGCCGGCATCAGGGCCGGGGACGCGGTGCTGGTCATTGCCGGACACAAAATCGCGAAATCGCTCCAGGTGGCTCAGGCGTTGGCCCTGGTGGGAGTGTGGCAGAAAGCCGATTACACGCTGCGGCGAGGGGGCATCGAGTTTCCGGCCAGCGTGATTGTTGGCGCGAGGGTGCTCGATTCGGTGGTTTATTACCAGTACATGGTGGGCCTTGCCTGGCTGCTGGTGGGCCTGTTTGTTTACTTCCGCCGCGGCAACGCCACGCACGCGACTCATTTCTTCCTGCTGTGCCTGTCCTCGTTCATTTTGACGACGTTCCATTACACCGGCAAGTTGAACAATTTCGATCAGGCGATCTACTGGGGTAACGTGGTGGCGGGCTGGTTCGCGCCGGCCATCTTCCTGCATTTCTGTCTGGTGTTCCCGGAGCGCCGGAAATGGATGCGCGCCCGTGGAAGCGCGGTGCTGTTGTATCTACCGGCGGTGGCACTGCTGACGCTCCACGTGCTGGTGGCGCAGGGGATGCTTCGCGTAGCTGTACCGCTGATTGAGGTTCGCTGGTTTCTGGACCGCATCTGGCTCCTTTATCTGAGCGTTTTCTGTCTGGCGGGCGCGGCGGCGTTGTCGCTCGAATTCCGGCGCGCGGGGGATCCGGTGCTGCGGCGCCAGTTGACCTACATGCGCAACGGCGCGGTGCTGGGATTTCTGCCGTTCACGCTGGTTTACGTGCTGCCGTATCTGATTGGTGTGCTGCCTGGCCATTACCAGAACATGGCGATCCTGTCGCTGATCTTGATTCCGGTCACCTGGGCTTACGCCGTGCTGCGCTACCGGCTGATGGACGTCGACGTCATCTTCCAGCAGGGTTATGTTTATACGCTGGCGACGTTGTGCGTGCTGGCGGTTTTCTATGGGCTGATCTTCTCTTTCGTGCGGCCGGATATGCTCAGCCCCGCGCCCATTGTCGGGCTGATCCTGTTCGCCACGTTCATCTTCCAGCCGATTCGCGACTGGCTGCAGGAACAGCTCGACCGCTACGTTTTCTACAAGGGCCGTTACGATTACCGGCGCAACCTGATCGCCTTCGCGCGCGAACTGACTTCGGAAACCGATCTCGACGCCATGATGGCGGCACTGGGCGATCGCCTGGTGCACACGCTTCCAATCCAGCATGTTGCGTTTTTCGTCGATGACGAGGGCGCCGACCGCTTTGCTTTGCGCACGATCGTGGGGGCGCGCCTCGAACGGCTGCCGCGGCCAGGCGATGCCACGCTGGATTTGAGCTTTCTGCCCGCGCATCCCGGCAAGCCCTACCTGTTCTTCGAGCGAACGCATCATTTGCTGGACGCGCTTTCCCATACGCTGCCGCGCAGTGTCCGGTCCAGCATCGCGGATCTCGACCTCACGTACTATTTCGCCTGCACGGCGCGGGGACGCACCATCGCCTATTTGGGCATCAGCCGGACCGAGAAGAACGACTTTCTCTCCAGCGACGATGTGGAACTGCTGATCACTTTATCGGGCTACGTGGGCATCGCCATTGAGAACGCGCGGCTCTATCACACGCTGCAGCGCAAGGCGGAAGAGTACGAACGCCTGAAGGACTTCAGCGAGAACATCGTGGAGTCGATCAACGTCGGCATTCTGGCGGTGGATCTGGAGGACCGCGTCGGAAGCTGGAACACGCAGATCGAGCGGCTCACGGGTGTGCCGCGCGACCGGGCTCTTGGCCGCTTCCTGCGCGATTTGTTCCCCGCCGACCTGTGCGATGAATTCGACGAGGCCAGGGGGGAGACTGGTATTCACAACGTCTACAAGTTCGCGTTTCGCCCCAAGGTGCTGGCGATGGCGGTAAACGGGCATGCGAATGGAAACGGCACATCCGGAAACGGTGGTCCGGTGGAACACGCGGGGCCGCGCGAGGCGATTCTCAATCTGGCTATTGCGCCGCTGGTTTCGAAGGATCTTCATCGCATCGGCCGGCTGATTATCTTCGACGACATCACCGACCGCGACGAACTCGAGCGCCGGCTGGTTCAGGCCGACAAGCTCAGTTCCATCGGCCTGCTGGCGGCCGGCGTGGCGCACGAAGTGAACACGCCTCTGGCGGTGATCTCCACGTATGCGCAAATGCTGGCCAAGCAAATCTCGGATAACAGCACGCAGTCGAAGCTTCTCGACAAGATCGCGCGGCAGACCTTCCGCGCCAGCGAGATCGTCAACTCGCTGCTGAATTTCTCCCGCACCTCCACCACCGAATTGACCGAGCTCGATCTGAACCGCCTGGCGCGTGAAACAATAGGCCTCATCGAACATCAGCTCGCCAAAACGGGGATCAACGCCGATTTCGATTTTGAAGATTCTCTCCCGCCCATCAAGGGCAATGCAGGCAAGCTGCAGCAAGTGTTCCTCAACCTTTTCCTGAACGCGCGCGACGCGATGGAGCAGGGTGGTTCGCTGACCATTCGCACCTGGAGCGACGATAGCTCCGTCTATGCGGAAGTCAGGGACACCGGTTCGGGAATTCCCGCGGAACATCTGAGCCGTATCTACGATCCGTTCTTCACCACCAAGGCCGCGCGCAAGGGCACCGGTCTGGGTCTTTCTGTTTCCTACGGAATTGTGCGCGAACATGGAGGAGAGATCGAAGTGGACAGCCAGCCAGGCGCTGGCACCCGCTTCCAGCTCGGATTCCCGTTAGCGCGCAAACCAGTTCATGCCTGATAAACTTCCTCCCGACGTGCCCGACGGCGATTTGTCCAAGGGCCGCATTCTGGTGGTTGACGACGAAGCTGACATCCGCGAAAGCCTGGAGACTCTTCTGGATCTCGAAGGCTACTCCGTGGAGCTGGCGCAGAACGCCACCGAGGGCCTGCGCAAGATGGAATCCGGACACTACGACCTGGTGCTGCTCGATCTGATGATGCCGGACCGCTCCGGAATGGAGGTGCTCCGGGAGGTCCGCGAGCGCGACAGCGAAACGCCCATCATCATGATCACCGCGTACGGGTCGGTGGAAGTGGCGGTGAACGCCCTGAAGGCCGGCGCCAGTTATTACTTCTCCAAGCCGTGGGACAACGAAAAGCTGCTGATCGAAGTGGATCAGATGATCGCGCGGACTCGGCTGGAACACGAAAACGTCCAGCTCAAGCGCGCTCTGAAGCAGCGCTACAGCTTTCCCAACATCGTGGGGCGCAGCGACCGGATGCTGCGCATTCTCGATATGGTCAGCCAGGTGGCGCCCAGCCGCGCTACCGTGCTCATAACGGGTGAAACCGGAACCGGCAAAGAGCTGATTGCCAAAGCAATTCACGCCAACTCAGCCCGCGCGGACCAGATCTTCGTGCCGGTGAATACGGGTTCGGGCACGCCGGACCTGCTGGAATCGGCGCTGTTCGGCCATGTAAAGGGGTCGTTCACCGGAGCGGTGGCTTCGCGCAAAGGATATTTCGAGACGGCCAATAAGGGCACCATTTTCTTCGACGAGATCGGAACCATAAGCCCTGAAACGCAGGCCAAGCTGCTGCGGGTAATCCAGGAGCGCGAATTCATGCCGGTGGGGTCTTCGGAAGTGATTCGCGTGGATGTGCGCATCATCGCCGCCACCAATGCCGACCTCCGCAAGATGGTGGAAGAAGGCCGCTTCCGCGAGGATCTCTACTACCGGCTGAACGTCATCAATATCAATCTGCCCCCCTTGCGCGAGCGCAAGGAGGATGTGCCGCGGCTGGTGGAGTACTTCTTTGCCCGATACTGCCGCGAAAACGAAAAATTCCTCGATGCCGAAGCACGCAGCCTGTTGCGGTTCGATGCCGACGCCATGCAGTTGTTGATGGACTACAACTGGCCGGGCAACGTCCGCGAACTGGAGAACGCCGTCGAACGCGCGGTGGTGCTGGCCTCGTCGCCCAGCGTGCCAGCGGACGTCCTGCCCGATTCAATTCTCCAGGCCAGCGGCATGCGCATTCGCCAGGATGCGTTTGGTTCGCTTCCAGCCGACGCGTCGCTGTTTGAGATGGTGGCCGATTTCGAACGCCGGAAGATTCTTGAAGCTCTTGAGGCGGTCAACTGGAGCCAGACCGGTGCGGCCGAGCGGCTCCGCATCCCCCTCTCAACTCTGAACCAGAAGATCAAACGGCTTGGCATAGATCCGAAGCGTAAGATGTGATACTTAGGCTGCGGCGCACCACTACTAATAGTACTTCGGAGGAAATAGTAATACTTGCTACTGTGTATCGGGTTGACACACGTGTGTCAGTTCAGGTAAGGTAAAGCTTCGTTAATCGACCGAGACGTTTACCCCGGACAGCAACTGTGATTCTGGGTGGCCCCCAGCAGATGCGCCGGGTTTTTCATCCAGGGAGTTTCATGGAGCTGAAGCCATATTTCGTAGTTGTGCTGGCCCACTCGCTGCACGGTCGTCTCCGCCGCATTCACGTTCCCCATCAAGCCATCTACGCCGTTCTGGTGCTGGCCGCGATCGGTTTGTTTACGGTGGTGGGGTGTGTGGCCAGCTATGGACGGATGGCCTGGAAAGTTTCGCGCTACAACTCGCTGCGCGCCGAAGTGGATTCGCTGCGGGTGCGGTATCGGGAACTACAAAAGGTTACGAATCAGAAGAACGAGCAACTGGCTACGCTGGAGCTGTTCGCCAGCGAGGTTTCGGTTCGCTACGGGTTGAACAACCGGCCTGCCGGCCCGGAGGTAGATGGCGCCGGGCTGAACCCGACCTATCATGAGACGCTGGCCGAGTATGACTTTCTCAAAGTGGCCACGTTTTCCCGGGGCTTTAATCAATACGCGCGGATGTGGCAGACCAACACCAGACCGAGTCTCTGGCCGCTGCTGGGCCGCATCATGAGCCCTTATGGAAACCGGGAGGATCCTTTCTCCGGTGAGGGCGCTACGCACACAGGTGTGGATATTCAGGCCCAGATCGGGACTCCGGTGAAAGCAACGGCGGACGGCATCGTCCTGGTGGCGGAATGGTCCTCGGGCTACGGCCGGATGGTGGTGATTGACCACGGCAACGGACTGCAGACGCGTTACGCGCACCTTTCGGCGTTTGAGGTGGTTCCCGGCCAGGAAGTGCATCGCGGCGACGTTATTGCGCTGAGCGGGAGCAGCGGCCGCACCACCGGACCGCACCTTCACTATGAGGTTCGTTTGCAGGGTACGCCGGTGAATCCGTATCCCTATCTGGCCAAGTCGGATGTAGCCCTTCCCAGCCCGGCGCACAAGGATTTCCCATTCTGAGTTCTGGTTCGCACGGGGGGACTTCCGTCCGGGTACGATACGGTTTGTCATACCCGTGACTATGCAACCATGGAAGTGCTAGAATCCCAATGAGCAATCACTGCAACCCCGGAGAACTTTCCGCGTCTACATAATGGAGCGGCTGCGGCCGGAACCGGAAGGTAGATTGCTCAGCGAGCAAAGTATGATCTCTCCTGAACAGGGCACGGAGCAACAGGTGAACCCGGAATTGTTGCGCGGAGACGATCCGCTCGACCATCTGCTGATTAACGTCGAGCAGCCCTGGTATAAGTCGCTTGTTCAGGACTTCCGGGAGTGGATCCATCCGCCCAAGCTTCCGCCACTGGAGCTCACCTCGCAGCCGGTGCCGGTCAAGGACATCTGGGGATTCTACGGCGGCCAGGAGAAGAAGGCTGGCGTAACCTCGATGCTGATCCACGTGGCCGTGGTGACGCTGATTTTCACGGTCAGCTTCAATCCGTCGGTTCAACAGGCGGCGAAACAGGCGGTAACGCTGCTCGCACCCGACCTCGGGGCCTACAAACCGGACATGGCCGTGAAGAAGAACGCGATGCAGGGCGGCGGCGGAGGAGGAAATCACTCACCCCTTCCGGCGGCCAAAGGAAAGCTCCCTCGCGTTTCCGACAAGCAGTTCGTACCACCCTCTGAAGTGGTGCTCAATGAGCATCCGAAGCTTCCGATGGAGCCTACCATCATCGCGCAGCCCGATGCGAAACTGCCGCAGATCACGGCCAACAACTACGGCGATCCGCTTTCGAAGTACGGCGTTCTTTCGAACGGCACGGGCTCGGGCGGTGGAATTGGAAGCGGCCGCGGCGGCGGAGTGGGGCCAGGGAGCGGCGGTGGATATGGTCCTGGTTCGGGTGGAAACACCGGTGGCGGCGTCTATCGGATTGGCGGCGGCGTTTCTCAACCCGTGCCGATTTACCGGCCGGATCCGGATTACTCGGAAGAGGCTCGCAAGGCTAAATACCAGGGCACCGTGGTTCTGGCCATCGTTGTCGATGAGAAGGGCAACCCGCGCGATGTGCGCGTGGTGAAGCCGCTCGGTCTGGGGCTGGACGAAAAAGCGATTGAAGCGGTAACCAAGTGGCGCTTCCGTCCGGGCATGAAGGACGGCCATCCGGTGAAGGTGATGGCCCAGATCGAAGTCAACTTCCGCCTGCTGTAGTGCATGGATACGCGGCGGCAGCCGCGTCTTCGCATGGATACGCGGCGGCAGCCGCGTCTTCCTGACTTGACCCCTAAACGCGGCTGACGCCGCATGTCCTTTTCGGACGATACACTCTTCCTTTGTGCTTTACACTGCAAAGTTCTTACGATATACTGGCCGTGAGCTTCCATGGCCACTGTTCGCCCTATTCGTTCCGAACCAGCACCCGAGCCTGTCGGCCTGCACAACCGGGCGATGGACAATCTGCGCTTCATCCGGGAGACTATGGAGCGCGCCGGAGCCTTCACCGCGGTTCCGGGATGGGGTGGGTGCGTCATCGGCGTGACCGCAATTGTGGCGGCGATTGTTGCGGCGCTGCAGTCGGGTACGGAAGGCTGGCTGATTACCTGGCTGATGGA
>JBEKFB010000008.1:0-38454 GCA_050013535.1 Bryobacteraceae bacterium
GCTTAGCGTATCTATAGCTTCTTTAGACTTGCGTTGATATACTTCGCATAGTCTGCTCGCCTCTCCGGATCAAGCTTATCGATGGCGACGAGAGCCGCGCTGTATGCCTCGCGGGCTTCCTCTTTTCTGCCGGCGGCTGCCGCTGCGTCTCCCAGCGCCCACTCTGGATAGAGCTGGCCGGGCGCCAACCTTGCGGCCTCTTCAGCGAGCGAAAGAGCCTCCTGCACCTGTTTGGCCTCAAGCTTATCCCAGGCAAGGAATGCGCGGCTTATTCCGCCCGCTGCCTCCATATGGATATCGCCGCGATAGACCAGCACGCCGTAGTCGATTTCCTCATCCGCCTTCAAGGCCCGAAATCTGTAATAGGGGTTCGTCTCCCTGCTCGGCCAGAGGGCGCCATTCACTTCGCTGGCGCTGAGCAGGACGGCGCCATGGACGACGGGTGGCACAGCCTCTTTCCCAGCCCCGCCCAACCCGTTGGGCAGGACATGACAACGGACCCCGTAGGTCTCCGGGAGAACGAACGGCCGCACCATGTAAGCAAACCAGCACTCCTCGCCGGGATGCCGCTCCTCCCAATTCCTGACCTGATAGAGCTGTTGGCCCCAGTCCACGTTTGAGTCGTTCAGGACCCTGTAAGTGTTCCGGGGTCCGCCCCAGGCCTCATTGGCATAGGCCAGCGGATTTGGGAAAGCGCTGAGCCCGGAACCGACGTGGGCGCAGATCAGTACGATGCAGGCCCATTTCCATCTGGACGACAAGGGCGCCAGCGCGGCCACGCCAGCACCGGCGATGACCGCTGCCAGCGCATACAAAGGCAGCACGTGGCGCACACCGATGTTAAGTCCGTTCACTCCGGCCGTAGCCAGGTAGGCTACCCAGACCAAAATGAGATAGACCAGAGCGCGGGAATGATCCGCACCCTTGCCCAATTTGCCGGTCGCTATCGCGAATCCCGAGAGCAGGACCAACGCTATCATTCCCAGCGTGCTCTTGATGGCGATGGTGACGGGGAAATACCACCAGACGCCGTGCGGGTACCAGTTACCCAACGCAAACGTGGTGAAGTTTTTGGCAAACTCGCGAATATCCACGATCCCCATCAAGTAAGACTCGGGAAGCAGACGCAGATGCGCCATCCACCAGATGACGCCACGATCGAACGTGTTCAGTCCTTGCGAGTATTGTGCAAGGCTGGGGATCAACTGGAGCCCAGCCGGCCGGGCCGCATAGCGGAAGCCATAGAACGCCCACAGAACCCCGACAGCCAGAAGTATCATCGTGGCGAGGGCGCCGCATAACCGCATCGCGAGGCGAGCCCGTGCACCTTTGGGCGTCACGGCGACTTCCCATCCCACCAGAACCAGCAGCATGGGCCCCAGCATAACTCCCGAGTGTTTGGTGGCGAGCAAGAGCCCAAACACGATTCCAGCGATAGCCAGTCGCAGCAGGGCAGGCTGCTTCACATAGCGATAGAAGGCGTAGATTGTCGACAGGAAGAAGAGAGTGGCCCCGAGATCGGTGGTTACCAGGCCGGAGTGGGCCAGAATGTTGGGATCGAAAACTGTCAGCGTCAAGGCAACCAGCGCTGCGGTAGTTCCGAACCATTCGCGCGCCGCGAAAAAAACGATCAGCGAAAGCGCGACGGCCAGTAGCGCCGTCGCGAGCCTCATACGAAAGACCAACCGCTGGCTTCCACCATCATTGTGGGCGAGCCATTGTTGTGCGCCGAGCGCGGCATCGCCTTTGAAGAAAATCCCCTTAAGCGGAGGTAGCCATAACTTCTCTCCCAGGACCGGCAGGGTCGCGAGCAGCTTGACCAAAGGCGGATGCTCGGGATTCAAACCAAAGTCACCCGTCTTCCACATCCGGTAGCCGGCGTACATGTGGTCTCCCTCGTCGAACGTCAACGATTCACGGTGCAGAACAATCATGATCTGCAACAATTGCACGGCAACCAGCCCGATCAATGCCGCGATCACCCAAGTCCTTGTTTTCAGCAACAGCTTAAACCTCGCTCCGAGATGGTATCAGACGGTGTCTCCAGTCCGAATTCTCAGCTCCGCGCCAGTATACCTTCAAATCGCTTCGGCCCCTGTCGGGTTTGAATCGAGGCGCGTAAAACATCATCCGGAAGGACATGGCAGGCCAACTGGACGTATGGGACGGCGGCGGCGCGGAACTTCGGTCTGATCGTTGGCACGGTGGAGAGCTCCGGCTGTGGGGTTAGGAACGACGAATCGCCTTGTCGCCGGTGATCCACACATCACAGGCGACCCCTCGCTGCCACTAACACGAAATATCAGACCACTTCTCAGTTCGCGCGTCGATCCGTAGGGTGGTCGCGATCCAGCGGACACGGGTTACCGTTGCAAGTCCCCGTTTTCCGGAACGCCTGGTTCGTCGAGCAACTGAATGGAGGACGCCGGGCCGAGATCGGGGTTTCCCCATTGGCTCAACGCCCAAACTACTTTCTTCTCCGGTGTCACTTCCAGCACCTGAACGGAACCGGGCCACTTCTTCGTGTCCTTCAGTCTGTTGGGACACCAGTTACTAATCACGGTGTTGCCGTTGGCGAGCCGGCTCGCCTCCTGAAAATGGAAGAATTGGTACTGTGGGGCATCCTTTGGCGAGAATTCCCAAACGATTTCACCCTGTTTGTTCACCTCGATCACGGCCGGGGGAAATGTTGTAATCAGCGTGTTGCCATTCCTGAGCCGCGCAGCCGACCATGGAAGATTAACGCGATACGTCCAGATGGCTTTTCCGTCCGCGTCGTACTCCACGACTTTGCCATCGTCCAAATGCGCGGCGAGAAAAGTACCGTCTCTGGTCTGGCGGACGCGGCGGAATTGCAGGTGTGGCCGGTCCGGCTGGGGAACCGGAAGCACCAGATCTTTTTCCGTCTGGCCAGTGACCGTGTTTATCAGCATCAATTTCGCGGGATTGCCGTTCTGCATCACCAGTACACGGTCGAGCCCGATGGGCTGCACCGAATGAATCTCCGCGCCTTTGGGCGCGACCATGTCCCAGACAATCTTCTTTTCGGGCGTGATTTCGGTCGCGCCGACTTTGCGGCAGAAAACGATGTTGCCGTTCGAGCGCATCGTGGCGTCTCCCAGTTCCTGCTCGCCCTGATCGATACTGGTCGGAATCGCGTACTTCCACGCCAGTTTGCCGCCGCGAACGACGTATAAGGTTTGTTCCGTTTTCCTGTGATCCCACTCGCCGGTTAGAAGAAACGGGTGCTGATCGAGCCCCTTTCCAGGCAGAACGGCGGGCCCGTACACATCGTCGAGAATTTGAATCGTGGTGGAGGGTCCGAGGTCCGCGGGCGGCTTCCACGAGCGCAGGGCCCACACCACCTTCTTGTCGGGCGTGAGTTCGATGGCCTGCACCGGCGCGTTCTCCGGGTCAATCGTATCGGACCACTGATTAAACCAGTTATTGATGATCGTGTTGCCGTTGGGCAGCCGCGTCGCGATCTGGGCGTTGGCAATCCTGTATTCCGGCGTGTCGGCTGGGCTCCACTCCCAAATCGTCTCGCCCTTGCGATTGATCTCGCGCACGAACTTCTCATGGCCCCCTGAAATCAGGATGTTTCCGTTTGCGAGCGGCACGGCCGACCAGCAATTGGTCACGGGGTAGGACCAAAGCACCTTGCCGTCCAGATCGTATTCGACGACCTTGTGAGCGTCCATGTGCGCAACGAGAATCGTCCCGGCGGCCGTCAACCGGGCCTGGCGGAACTGAGGGTGGACGCTGGCGGGGTTTCCGACGGAAAGCTCGAACTCGTGTTCGACCTTGCCGGTGGTTTTGTCGATGACAACGAACTTCGCCGGATTTCCGTTCTGGATGAACCACACGCTGTTTTCACCGATCGGCTGCGCTGTGTGGATTTCCGTTTGCCCAGGCGCGTCGTAATTCCAGACCACCTTCTTATCCAGGGTAATCTCGGTGATGCCAAACTGGTGAGCGAAAAGAATATTCCCATTCGGCTCCAGCACCGCGTCGCTAATTTCGCCGCGGCCGGGATTGGTATAGGACCAGATCACCTGGCCGCCGCGCACGATGGACATCCGTTCTTCCTTCGCCTCGCCCGCGTAGAAGAAGTCATGTTGCGCGAGTCCCTCGCCGGGCAACACCGCCGGAGCGTTTGGCGGATTATTCGCCGGTTGGCTGGCACTGGACGGGGCCGGGTTGGTCTGCGCGACGCAGGGATGGCTGAATGAAACCACCGTCCACCCGGCAACGGCCAGGATGACCGCCGCCCTTACCCAAACAGCCGCAGCCCGGCGGCAGGCGACCGCGAAGCTGGAGGCTATGGCGACTGCAGTGCGGCGCGTACCGCGAATCAAGCGCACGGGACGCTGCCACCGTGCGGAAATCGCGCTGGTCGCTATGGGCGAAGCTGACTGGCGGATCGCGCCCCCGGGCCGAAACATAATCAGCATGCGTGTGCTGTTCGCTCGAATTGTCTCGATTCGTTTCCCATCAGGCTACGCCGAGTGTATCATCGTGCTGGTTTTGCGTCTGGTCTTCTTCTCGTTCGCGGCGGTGCTCTATGAGATAGTCAGCGGCCCGGCGCCAACCAAATGTCGACTCTGCTCTACGGGCTCTACGTCAACAAGCGGCGCCTTGAAGCTAGCGCAGCCACAGCACAAACGGCGCCCAGTAGTGCGCGTGTCGCCACAATGCGTTCTGATTATGAAGAAGCGCAATTTTGGCGATACGCAGGGCCTGGTCCGGCGGAACAGAGCGGATGAGATTCCGGTAAAACTCTTTCATCAGCGCCGCGGTTGCCGCATCGTTGACGTTCCACAAGCTCACGTTCACGCTCGACGCGCCGGCGTAAAGAAACGCGCGAACGAGTCCCAGCATGCCTTCGCCGGAAACCAATTGACCCAAGCCCGTATTGCAGGCGGAAAGCGTAACCACATCCGCTTGCAGCCGCAGTGCAGGAATCGCATCCACGCGCAGAACGCCATCATCGTCCTTTCCCGGCGTCAGCGCCAAACCGGACTGGCCCGGATGCGCCTCGTCGAGTAAACCATGCACGGCGAAGTGAATGTACCGGTACTGGAGAAGAGGCTCGGTGACCGCCGCTTGTTCGCGGGCAGCGGCTCCCAGGTAAATGGTCCTCGCCTCGCGCGGAAACAACGCGCCGATGGTGTCGATTTCCGCGCGCGAATACGGCAGCGCGCTCAGATCGAAGCCGCTCTTTGCGTCGATTCGGCCAGCACCATAATCCGGATCGCCAAACGCCAGCAGATCCTTCCCGTTCTGCACCGACGGCGGCTCGGCCTTGACTCCCAGGAAAGATGTTGCCGACGCGGCGTAGGAAACGGGAAATCTTTCCAGCAGGTATTTGCCGGATTGGGAGAGAGTCTCAAAAGGCAGGTAATACAGCGCTCCATCCGGGACAATGACAAGTTCGCGGCTACCAGCAAGCTTGCCTTCGACAGGACTCAACAGCGTGGCGTAGAGACGCGATGCCGATCGCGCAATCTCGTTTTCCGATTGCTTCGCTGTTAGGCCTGAGGCGCGCGGCGTCAGCAGCTCGCGAAGTGCGTTCACCTGCGACTCGATTGCTTTGCCGGGCGGCAACTCCGCCGCGGCGAACTGTTCGTGCGAGAGCACCCAAACGAAGGAACGCTTGTCGCCCAGTGAGTACTCGATCAAGGTGGTGCCAGGCTTCAGCATCTGCCGCGCCTGGCCAACATCCAGCGGAAGCGGATATTGCACATCCGCCAAACGGGGGTTTTTCTTTCGTATCTCCAGGCGGAAGCTTGCCAGCGAGTCCTCAGCCGACTCGAGTTCGGCGTTCTTTTCAGAGGCGGCCTCGCTGGTCAGATCAGGCTGCCAGAGTTGCTTCCGGATGCCCGCAATCTGGCGATGCAGAGCCGCTTCGCGGGCGCGCTCGGCCTCGGAGAGGCCCTGCCGCAAGTCGATTCTCGCTTCGGAGAGAATCGACAGGAACGCGCGCGCCTGGGCCAGCTCATGCGTCTGAAACGCCTGCGCCGGATCGATGCCGAACTGAGCGTCAATCGTCTTGTCGAAGAGGGGTTTCGTCTCGCCTGCCGACGCCGCCTTCGCCATGGCATCCTCTGTGGGAACCAGTCCCTGCCGAAGTTGTTCGATCAGCACAATTCCTTGTGTGAAGCAGGAGATGGCCTCCCGAACACGCCCCAGGTCGACCAGTTCATCCCCGGTCTGCGAGAGAAACATTGCTTCGTCGTACAGGTCGTGGTCGGCCGACCGCAGCACTCGCAGGCTTTCCAGGTCATCGGCGTATGCATCGGCGCGCGCGCCTGTCAACGCCTCCGCATAAGCGAGCTTGTGGTGGCTCCACGCGATTTGCTGCGGAACGCCGGAGGAGACGGCCAGATCCAGTACCTGCCTCATCATTTCTAGGCACCGGCTGTATTGCTTTTGATCGCAATAAGCCGTCCCCAGAGACTGTAGAATTTGCGCGCGCGTTTGCGCTGTCGTTTCGGGCATTTGGAGCGCGGCGCTTAGATGCTCAATTGCCGGAGCATCCAATTGCTGTTCGCGCTCGATCGCCCCCAGGACAAACAAGGAAGCAGCTTCCTGCTCCCGATCCCTGATTTCACGCGCCAGACTCAATGCATTTTGGGCATTTTCAATGGCCCGTTTTTTATCGCCTATCCGCCGATAGAGCAGAGCCATCATGCGCTGGTGGATCGCTTCGCCGCGCTTGTCCCCGGTGTCTCGGATGTAAACCAGTTGCCTTTCGTAAGTTTCCCGGGCATCCTCCAGCTTGCCTTCGTCGCGCAAAGCGTCGGCTTCCGCTCCCAACGCTTTTGCAAGCAGCCCGTTGTCGTCTATGCTCTTAGCCAGCGCCTGGGACTGCTCCGCGGCAGCAATGGCGGCGGGCAATTTGCGCGCATAAAAACAATCGAAACTGAGGCGCAGATAGGAAGCGGCAAGCGCCTTTTGATCGTTCGTGGCGCGGCTCATTTCGATCGCCTGCTGGGCCAGTTCAATGGCCGCGTCGAAATGCTGCTGGCCCATCTGCTTTTTCGACTCGTCCAGCACGCGCTGAACCTCAGGACTTTGCGCGAACGCCAGGGACGCGGCAAGAATCAGGCCTAAGGACCTCATGGAGGCCTATTCTCGCGACACGGTCATACGGTATTCCGCGATCATTCCGCCAGGCGCTTGTGCCGGGTACAGGCGCACGACGTACGTGCCGGCAGCCAGGTCGTTCACCGGTATGCTGGCGGCCAGCGCGCCGTTTTCATTGCGCTCCAGCCCGCGAATTGTTTTGCCGGAACCATCGGCGGCCGTGATCGTAATTTGAAATTGCGTGCCGGCGGGCTGCGGCGGGATGTCGATCCAAAGCAAAGCCTCGGTAGTCCGCTTGCCGATCGTCAAGTGGTCGGCGGGTTCGTTTGCGGAGCGATCGGCGGTAAGGATTACTACGGGGACGTTGGCTTGGGGAACGGCTTCGGAAGAAGCTCTCGCGTTCAATTCCGCCAGCTGGGCCTCCGTGCGATGGGATTCCGCAAGCGCCGTTTGCAGGCGCGCCTCACTGTTGGGCAGCCGGATGAAGAGCATGTATCCAAGTCCAACGGCCAGGAGCAGCAGCGCCGACACGGCAAAAAGAAACGCAGGCATCAGCCAGCCCGCGGAGACTGGGCTCGGATCCAATTCGGGGTTAAGCAGCCCCCTTCGGCCGGCGTCCTTCATGCCGGAGACGAAGATCTCCATCTCCTGCACTTCCGCGAAGCACCGGTCGCATCCGAAATAGTGTTCCTCGAAGGCGGCGCTATCTTCGGGCGCCAGGCGGCCGCGAACATATTCCTCCGCCCATCCTTCGCGCTGAATTTTTTCGTGGCTCAAACCTTGAGTGATGGCCCACCTCTTTTCGTATCGGCGATTTTTCGGGTGCGGCGGTACATTTCACGGAAGCTTTTCAGACTGCGGCTTTTCACGAGCCGGACCCGCTCTTCATCCACTCCAAGCCGGCGTGCGATTTCTTCCTTGGGCAGATCCTCATAGTAGTGAAGACGCAGGAATTCGCGCTCACGGGGTTTCAGGCGTCCAATGGCGGCTTGAATCGAATGGCGAACGTCGTCGTCCACTATCTCCGCAACCTCGGGTGCGGGCACCTCCGGAATCTCGCCCCGCGCCTCGCGCAACGGCGACCGCAGGGTCTCCAGAATGACGTTGCGCGCTATTCCGAGGATAAAAAGTCTCAACGCGTCCGGCGAAGCTATCTGCCGCTTGTGGATGGCTTTCAGAACCCGGAGAAAAGTTTCCGCTCGAACATCCTCGGCGTCGGCCATCGACCTGAGTTCGCGCAGAGCGAGATAGAAGACTCGTTCTGAATACTTTCGGAAGAGGTCCGTGCCCGCCGACTCGTCGCCGGACTGGACGCCGTAAACCAGTTCGGCATCTGTCGCCTGGACAGGCCCGTCCACCCCTTGAAACCCTCCGTGTTTCCCGCAAGTTTACCATGCAGGTTCCTTGCGCGCCGGGAGACCTTCCGCCAGGGCCATGGGCGGCCCGGAAAATCACTGATACAAGAACGCCGTGACGCTCACTCTAGTCTGCACGCAAAAAGACGTTCGCATTCAGCCCGATTTTCACTAGTGGTTCGAAACGGACCAGGAGGACTTAAACGTGAAGCTCGCCGCACCCAAAGTACTACGATTTCTTGTCAGCAGCAGGCTGGCTAGGCATTTGACGACAGGTACGCTGAAGCGAACACCAATATTCTTTCTCACCCTGGCCGCATTCGTATGCTTGACTGCGCCGGGGTGGGGTGACACGCTGCCTATCGCTACTATTAGCGCAACCGTGAGCGGGTGCACCACAAACCCGTGCTCCGGCAACTTTCTCCAAACCGCAACGCAGAACGGGCCTTTGTCCAGTTTTGGCGAAAATTACAACATCACGAGTTTTATCCCAGGTCTGCAAGAAACCGGTGTCAACACCCCGGGCATGTTGTCGGTCGGGCTGAATAGCACAATCAGCGCGATGGGATTCCCGTTTCCAACCCTAAGTGCTACAGTCGCCGGCAGTACCGGCGGTGGCGCGCAGAGCCAGTTTGACTACTATTTCGAAGTGGTGCAAGTTGGCGGAGGCGCCACTCCCGCGGCCGTGCAAGTCGGAGTTACGGCGACCGGATCCACTTCTACTTCCACGGCGGGATCGCTACAATCCGGTGACACTCTTGTGCAAATGGTAATTTCCGGTGCGGCGGGTACGGGAGTCGATGACGAAGCGAATGTAGTGTATGGCGTCGAGGACTGCGGCCCCCCCAAACCATGTGTGACGTTTGACTCTTCCAGCACCTTAGGCGCAGGCTTTGTTTCAACACCTGGTGTAGGTGGCGCGGTGATAGCCGAAGCCGGGTCAACCATGAGCGGCGGGTTCAATGAAACGGGAACGTATTCAGAGTTCACGAATATCGTCTATGAGGTCTCGCTGAAAGAAGATATTCAATCTGCGGGTAACGGAGGCGCCTCGTCATCTGCGTTCATCGATCCCGTGATTACAGTACCGAATGGTTACGAGCTGGAGTTCAGCCCCGGTATCGGCAACAGCGAGCCTGCCACCGGGGTTCCGGAACCCTCCTCGGTGATTCTTCTGGTAACCGCGCTGCTCGCAGTGGCATCGGTGTTACGAAGGCGAATTGTCCAGGGGCCTCTGAGTCAGCCACTCGAATAAACGGCTGGAATCCCCCGAAACCCGCTTGCCTCCGGCTCCGAACGAATTGTTCAACGCCTCGCCGGATTCCCTCCGGCGGGGACGGCGTCGGGCCAGACCCAGAGAGTGGATCGGGACCGGCATCCATCGATCCCACGATTATTGCGCTCGCGATATACTGTGTGAGCCCGGCTGTTGGCAACGGCGTCGCATCAGTCTCTATTCCCGAGCCCGGCACGGCGGCTCGGTTAGGGCGTCAGGCGGACAGCTGTCGGGCGGCGAAGAAAAGCATCATGAGCATTTTCAATCGGCCAGGTCATCCGATTCCGCCGCGCCTGCGGTGGCTCATCGCGCTTGCCCTTTGCACGGCCGCCCCCGCCGTCACCATCGCCGCCGATGAGAACAACCGTTTCGACGGCACATGGGACACCATACTCTCCTGCGAGAACGCCGCAGGCGCGATGGGGTACTCCTTCAGGTTTCCCTCGATCGTGAAAGACGCGGTTCTGCATGGCGAAAAAGGGATCAGGAACAAGCCCGGCTGGCTGCAACTGGATGGCAAAATTCTGTCCGATGGCTCGGCCAGGATCTACGCCGATGGTCTGGTGGGCGCCGCCGAGGCCGCTGTTGGACATCGTCCGGCTGGCACCCAATACGGGTACCACATCGAGGCGAAGTTTTCCGGCGACTCGGGGGAGGGGAAACGCGTCGAAGGGCGCCCCTGCTCGGTCACTTTCACCCGAGGCGACAAGAGCTCGGGTAATTGAACCAGCAGGCCGCGATCCCGGCGGCCACGATTTCTTCAGGGTGGCGGAGACAGATTCGAAGCGATAGTTTTCAGCCAGCCAAAACTCTGCTCGATGCGTTTCCTTCTCTTCAGACCCCGTAGCCGGTTGAAAGCGAGGCCCTCTCCGCTGCTGATGTGCCGCTTCGAAGAGACCACCGGTTCCACCGCTCGTCAGCGACGGCCGCCGCCTCCTCTAAACCCTCCGAACCCGGTTCGTGGCATGCCGCCGCCGATGTTCGATCCGAAACCGTGAAACTCATTCGAGCGGGATTCACCGAGCGAACGCGATTGCCGCTGATTCTCGAGCCCGGACTCCGGTCGGGACGGCGAAAACGTGCCGTCGTTTCCCTGTCTGTACCATCCGTTTTGGCGGTGCTCCCAGACCTGCCCGCTGTGGCTCGCGTATAAGTCACGCGCCTGTCCCTGTGTCGCGAGGCGGGCTCCACCCGCTGGGCCGGCCTCCCGCTTTACGACGGCATTGCCTTGCCATCGGTTGTAGACGTTTGCGTTGTTGTGAAACCGCTCGGCGTCCCCGGGGTGCCATTGGGGATTCCAGTGCTCGCTATAGACGCGATGCGCGAACCAGGGGTCGTGATACCACCAGTAACCACCCACCGGCCGCCAGAACCATCCGCCACCCCAGTAGCCGAAGTCGAAACCGAAGCCCCACGTCCAGGGCCAGCCGAACCAATAATCGCCGATCCAGGGGGGATAAAACCAGCCGGTGCCGAACAGGACGACACCGTCAGACACGTACGAGCCGAGATATCCGGGCGTATATCCGAAATACACAACATCGGGCGTTGCGCCGTACACATAGACGTAGCGGTCATGGAACAGCGGACAGCTTGGCGGGAGCTGATAGATCTCCACCGGAATCGTGTCGGCCACCGCCCAGGGTCCCTCCGGCGTCTCGCCCACGAACCACACGCCGTTGTGGCATGCGTAGTAGCGGGATCCGGCGTGAATGACGTCGTTGGCGGTGTTGACGGCATATTCCAGAGATGTGCCCTCGATGGGGCGGAACTGCGGCGCACCGTCATAGCGGACCTCGAGGCTGGCTTCGGCTCGTCGCACTGCTGCGGTTTGAGGAATCTGATTGGCGATCACCGCTTCCCTGGCCTGTTGAGTGCCGGGAACGGATGCCAGCACGCTCGCCTTCGGACTGTCGGCGGGAATCTTCGCAAAATCGCCCGGAAGCTGGCTCCCGGATATCCAGGTCCATGGTCCGTTCAACGATCTCCCCTGGTACCACCGCCCGGACAGCAGCACGTAGTAATTCTGCGTGGGCACATCCAGGAAGATATTGTCATCGGTGTTGATAACGTAAAGCAGCTTTGTTTTCGAAATGGGCGAAAGCTGGGGCGCGCCGCGGGTCACCAGCAATTCCGCCGGCGTGGTGCTCACAAAGATCGCCGGAAGCGACCCGCTCATTGGTGGCGGGCCTGGATCTTTGGAGTGATCGTGGGGGTCTTTCTCTTCGGTTTGCTCGATCTGCGTTTTGGCCTGATCGAGGCCGGGCGGCGGATTCGTCGCGGTTGTCCACGGCCCGTCCAGAGTGGATGCCATCACCCAAACGCCATTGCCATCGAGGTAATAGGACGATGCGGAAGTATCGTAGAGCAGCGTCGCCGGCGTGTTGATCACGTGTTGGAAGGACGTGCCCTGAACGCTTCGCAGAACGGGCTGCCCGTCAACCACGATCAGCACCGCCGGGGTCGTGCTGTACAGGATCTTCGGCGGATCGTTCTTCACGGTGACCGATTCGTTCTCGCCTTCGGCCTGGGTCATGGCCATGTCGGCGAGCAAACGGTCCAGAGCAACCGTGTGCGGCCATTGAGGCAGGGTGTCGCGGATGGCTCGCTCCAGTTCGGATTCTTTCGATTTCGTCGCGGGAAAACTCACCGATGACACCTTCACGTCTTCCAGCCTGACCATGCGGCTCTCTTTGTCGACATCGGTGCGGGCAGTCAGGGAAACGATGCCATACTCGGGGGCGGGGCTGCCCTCGCGGGTTACGGTGACCGCCGCGCGGGCTTCGAGATGGTCCTTTTTCCATTGATCGACTTGTGGCTGGTAGATCGTCAGGTGGAAGCCCCGCGCATCTACTTCCTGGGGCCAGCCTGTGTCGGCGTCGGCGGGTGTCTGAGCCCATGCGCTCGACGCGGTTATGGCGAGGAGACAACAAACCGCCGGCAATGTGTTTAAGACGCGTGGGCGTCCCGAGGCACGCCGGTCCGCACACGACGATGTCTGACCCACGGTTCCCCTCCCTATCCGGCGAATGACCAAAGCCTCGCCGTCCGTCGCGAGACGGTTTGCGTTAGACTGTAACGAGCAATCGCGCATAAGCTGTTTCCCCCGGCGGGTTTGTTCGCCGTTCCTGTCAGTCATTACCCATGAGGATCAAGACGCCACGGCGTACATGGATCGCCTTTCGGAACCGCCATAACCAGCGCTGGCGGCCCTGACCAGATGGCCTTGAGAATTGACATTCCTCCATGGTTTCTCGCCCTGGGCAGCTGGGCTCTTCGCGAGACCCAGTCGTTGCATCCGGGCGATCAGCGATGTTCTGGGCAGCCCGAGTCTGGCCGCCGCCCCGCTGGGCCCACCCACCACCCAATTGGTTTCACGGAGCGTCGCCACGATGTGTGCGCGTTCTGCGTCCGCCAGAGTCCGGACCTCGGCCGACACCGGTTCCATCAGAAGTTCTGACAGCCGCGGCCGTAGAACCGCGCCAGTCGTCATGACTACGGCGCGCTCAATGAAGTTCTGCAGCTCCCGGATGTTGCCGGGCCAATTGTGGTTTTCGAGCGCTTCCATCACTTCTTCGGGTATGAAGTCGATCACTTTGCCTTGCCGTTCGGCGAACTTTCGAACAAAGTGGCGTGCCAGAAGGCGAATATCGCCCTCCCTTTCACGCAAGGGCGGCAAGTTGACAGGAAGGACATTCAGCCGATAGTAGAGATCGGCTCGAAACTTCTTCTCCTGGACCATGCCCCACAGGTCCTGATTGGTAGCGGCGATCACCCGCACGTTCACTGGTATGGTGCGACTGCTGCCGAGACGTTCGACTTGTTGCTCCTGGAGAACGCGCAGAAGCTTGGGCTGGAGTTCCAGGGGAAGGTCGCCGATTTCGTCGAGAAACAGCGTGCCGCGATCCGCGGCCTGAAAGCGTCCTTCGCGGTGCGTAACTGCGCCCGTAAACGCGCCTCGCTCGTACCCGAAGAGTTCACTTTCCAGCAGCGCCGCGGGAATTGCAGCGCAATTGATGGCCACGAACGGTTGGTGCCGTCGCGGGCTGGCGGCGTGGATGGCGTTCGCCACCACCTCCTTGCCGGTGCCCGTCTCCCCGCGAACGAGGACCGCGCTATCTACCGGCGCCACCATGTTGATCTCATCCAGTAAAGCCCGGAATTTGAGACTGGAACCAATCAAATCGGACATAGCCATGTTCTCCTCCTCACGGAACAGCTCGTAACCCAAGTCAATCCTCTCGTGCCGCACTCACCGCGAACTCAATCGCGCCCAACAGATCCGCGGCATCGAACGGCTTGCACAGGAAGCCGGCGGCGCCCTGACTGAGGGCGCGTTGTCGAGTCTCATTGTCATAGTGGGCGGTAATAAAGATTACGGGTAACCGAGGATATTGGAGCCTGACGCGGCGCTGCAACTCGAGTCCGTCGATGCCCGGCATCCTCACATCCGTAATCAGGCAGATCGCCGACTCGGGCGCCCCCGATTGCAGAAATTCTTCCGCGGAAGCGAATACCAGGGGAGTGTGGCCGGCCGAAGCCACCAGGCTCTCTATGGACTCACGAACTCTGTAATCATCGTCGACCGCCGCGATGATGTGCCTTGCAGAACCTGCGTTCGAACTGGAATCTCCAACCACGGTTCGATCATAACCGCAGGTGGAGGAGGAGCACCATTATATGTTTATTTAGCCTCCCGCAGCGCGCGTTAGCGTAAGCCTGTCGGCCATACGGACGAGTTCGGCGAGCGATCGTGCACCCATTTTGCGCATGATCTGACCGCGATGAACGCCAATGGTGATCTCGCTGGTGCCTAACTCCGCAGCGGTTTGCTTATTCGCCAGTCCCGCCACCACGAAGGGAAGCACTTCCCGTTCGCGAGGGGTCAGCAGGGCGTACTGTTTCCGCAATTCCGCCAGTTCCGCCCGCTCCCGCCGTCCTTTGCGATCAAGCGCTAACGCCGCGTCGATCGCCGCCAGAAGTTCCTGATCGCCGAAAGGTTTGGGAAGGAACTCGATCGCCCCGGCCTTCATAGCGCGGACCGAAGATGGAATATCTCCGTGACCGGTAATGAAGACGATCGGCGGCCCAGTGCCGTCGGCCAGTTCTCGTTGCAGTTCCAGGCCGCTCGGCCCTGGTAGTTGCAGATCCAGAACCAGGCAGGCGGGCGCGTCGGGCTTTTCGGCTTCCAGGAATTCCGCCGCCGAACCATATGCGTTCACTCGCAGCCCCACCGATGCGAGCAGACTGCACAATGCTTCGCGCACGCGATGGTCATCATCCACAACGAAGACAACGGGATCGTCGGTAATCATGACACGGGGCTCGGCGGAAGGGGAAGGGTGAAGCAGAACGTTGCGCCGGGACCTTCTCCGGAGGCCGCCCAAAGGCGCCCATTATGGGCCTGGACGATGGAGCGGCAGATCGCCAGCCCCATACCCATACCACTCTCTTTGGTTGTGAAGAAGGCGTCGAAGACTGTCTCCGGATCTTTCAACCCTATCCCGGAATCCCGTATTTCCACGAGGACGGTATCGTCCCGCTCCCGCCCGGAACGAATGAAAAGTCGCCTGGGGCGATCTTTCACCGGATCCATCGCTTCGATCCCGTTCAGGAGCAGGTTGAGGATCAATTGCTGCAGTTGCACGCGATCGCCGGTTACCGGCGGCAAATCGTGTCCCAGGTCGGTCTCCACGATGACGAGCCGCTTCGCGGTCTCACTCCGCAGGAGACTCAGCACTTCACCGATCACCTGGTTCAAGTCGAGCGAAACTTCCTCATGCTCGGCGCGTTTGAAAAGCGCGCGGACGCGGCGCACCACTTCTCCCGCGTCTTTCCCATCGCGGACAATCCGTTCGGCGGCTTCCACAGCCTTGGCGAGGTTTGGCGGCTGGGCGGACAGCCAGCGCAGGCAGGCGTTGCCGTTCGAGACTACGGCGGTGAGCGGCTGGTTCACTTCGTGCGCGATGGAAGCCGCCAATTCGCCAACGGTAGCGACCTGCGACGCAATGGAAAGGCGCTCCTGAGTGTTTCGCAGCGCTTCCTCGGTGCGCTTGCGGTCCTCCACGTCAATACAGATTCCGTACCACTGCACAACTCGCCCCTCGTTGTCGCGCAACGGCTCGCCGCGCACGTCGAACCAGCGATATGTGCCATCCGCGCGGCGGAGCCGGTAAGTGACCTGGTGAGAATCCCCGGTCTGAATGCTCTGCCGCCACAGGCGTATGGTGGAATCGACATCGTCGGGATGGAGCAACCGCAGCCATCCGTCGTTTCCAAAGTCTTTGAGCGGCTTGCCGGTGTAGTCCAGAACGCGCCGATTGACGTAGTCGATCTCGCCGTCCGGCGTGGTGCGCCACACAAGGGCGGGAATGGTTTCGGTGATCAGGCGGAGTTGGTGTTCACTGGCCCGCAACGCCTGCTCAGCCTGCCTTCGATCTTCGATATCGGTCAGGAGGAGGCACCAGCGGACAATATGGCCTTCCCCGTCGCGCATGGGCAGACCTCGCGTATGGAACCACCGATACACGCCGTCGGCTCGCCGGACGCGTTCTTCAGCGTCGTATGGATTGCCGGTTTCCACCGACCGCCGCCAGTGATCGGCTACGCGCGCGCGATCCTCCGGATGCACCTTTTCCGGCCAGTTTTTCAGTTCCTCGGGACTTTGTCCTGTATAAGCCACGAGTTGCTCGTTTACCCTTTCGGTGTCGCCCGCCGGAGTCATCGTGGTTACAAGCGCCGGAATGCTATCGACCATCAGGCGCAGTTGATGCTCGCTGGCGCGCAGCGCTTCTTCAGCGTGCTTGCGGTCTTCGATGTCCACGTACAGTGCGTGCCAACGAATGATCCTGCCCTCGGTGTCGCGCAGGGGAAGGGCGCCAGCGTGAAACCAGCGATACACTCCGTCGGCACGCCTGAAACGGACTTCGGTATTCAACGGGTTCCCGCTTTCAATGGCATACTTCCACTGGGCGATGGTGTCCGCGCGATCATCCGGATGCACCACTTCGGGCCAGTTCTTTAGGTTCTCCAGGGTCATGCCAGTGTAGTCGACGCACTGTCGATTCACCGTCTCGATCTCGCCTGTCGCCGTTCGGATGCTGATCAGCGCCGGGATGCTGTCGACCATCAAGCGTAGTTGCTGTTCGCGGGATCGTAGGGCTTCCTCAGTGCGCTTGCGATCCTCGATGTCGGTGAGCACGCAATACCAGCGGACCACCATGCCCCGGTCGTTGCGCAGCGGCAGGGCGCGAACGTGGAACCACCGGTATGTGCCATCCGCGCGGCGCATATGGTGCTCCACGTCATATTCACATCCGGTCTCCACCGACTGTTTCCATCGAGCGGCTACACGCGGCAACTCTTCTTCAGGCACAAGTCCGGTGGCCGACCAATCCTTGAGCGCGTCAAACGCCAACCCTGTATAGTCCTGGACGGGCTGATTGATGAGTTCGAGGTCGCCTTTCGGTGTCATGGTGGCGACCAGGCCGGGAATGCTATGGACGATCAGACGAAACTTGAGCTCACTGGCGCGTAACGCGTCAGCCGCTCTTTTTCGGTCTTCAATGTCGATACATGTGCCATACCACTGAACGACGTTCCCCGATTCGTCGCGCAAAGGACAGACGCGGAACAGGAACCAGCGATATGTGCCGTCGAAACGGCGCAGACGCGCTTCCAACTCACGATCTTCCCCGCGAGAAGCCAGAACCGATCGCCAGTACTCCATCGTCCGATCCAGGTCGTCCGGATGACACACAACCTTCCAGCCCCAACCCAGTGCCTCTTCCGACGCGATGCCGGTATAGTCCAGCCAGCGCTGATTGATAAAATCGGCGGCGCCGTCTGCTCGACTGGACCATGCCGGCACGGGAATGGAGTCGATGATGAGGCGCAGGCGAGCTTCAGACTTTTGGGCCTGAGCGAGAGCGTCGGCCGTAACCTGCCGGTATTTGGCGTCGATCTGGCGACGGGCTTCTTCCTGCCGGCGTTTCGCCTCGATCACCAGCATGATCAGCAGGACCGATCCCAGAAACGTCGCGAAGCGCGGGTACGACGATGGCTCGATCCAGAAGTTGTGTTTCGGCGGAAGGAAGAAATAATCGAAAGCCAGGGAGGATAGCAGCACCGACAGGACGCCCGGCCCCCTCCCGCCATAGAAGCCGCTCACAATGACGGCGAGAAAGAAACAGGAGGATGGCGAATCCAGGGGGATAGCCAGGGCCAGCGCGACACCGCACGAGATTATCGCAAGCCCATACCGCCAAACTTTGGAGAGAACCCTCATGTGCCACCAGTTCGCGGCCAGAGGCTCCAGTCAATTGGCCGCGTAGAACAGCACCCTTCCCCATATGGTGCCAGATTCCGTCCCGATTCGGCGCTGAATGTTTATTCAGATGGGGCAGAGGGTTGGTCCGCAGAATTACATTGCGGTCAGACCTTCGGCAGGTTAGCGACGTTCCACCCACCACCCAACGCTTTGATGAGGAGCACGCTGGCGTCCATCCGCCGGCGCTGGATATCCACCGCGGTTCGTTCGTTGGCGAGTGCCGTGCTCTGCGCGGTCACCACCTCGAGATACGTGACCAGTCCGCCCGTGTAACGGTTCATCGACAGATCGAGCGATTGCTGCGCCGACGCTACCGCGTTGCGTTGCGTCTCACTCTCTCCGGCGAGTATGCGCAGAGCCGCCAGGTTGTCTTCCACCTGTTGAAACGCGTCGAGAGATGTCTGACGGTATGTGGCCACGCTGGCGTTCCACGCATCGACTGCAGCGTCGTTATTCGCCCGGCGGCGGCCGGCATCGAACAAGGTCTGAATTGCTTCAGGACCGACGGCCCAGAACCGGCTCGGCCAGGCAAACCAGTTTGCGATGGAGTTGCCCTCCAATCCTACGGCTGCGTTCAGGACCACCGTGGGATAGTAGGCCGACCGCGCTATCCCCACCTCGGCATTGGCCTCGGCCACACGGCGTTCGGCGGCGGCGATGTCCGGCCTGCGCTCGAGAAGTTGCGATGGGACACCGGCGGGGATCAGCGGGGGTTCGGCGTTAAGCGGTTTCGCCGCAAGGGTGAACGCGGCCGGCGGTTTGCCAACCAGAACGGCGATGGCGTGTTCATACGCCGCCCTTTGCACTCCTACATCCCGATCCTGCGCCACCGTGGAATCGAGCTGAGTTTGTGCCTGGGCCACCTCCACGCCCGACGCCGCCCCGCCGGCGAACCGCCTCTGCGTAAGATCCCGAGCCTCGCGCCAGGCGACGACGGTATCGTCAAGAAGCTTCTGCTCGGCGTCGGAACTGCGCAGTTCGAAGTAGTCGAATGCCAACTCGGCATGCAGAGTCAATCGCACAGATTCCAAATCGGCCGCGCTGGCCTGCGCCTCTTCCCGCGATGCTTCCACCTGATGACGAATGCGGCCCCAGATATCGGCCTCCCAGGAGAAATCGAGCGGCAGAACGAAGTCGCCGTAGCCCGAGGAAGCGGCCTGATTGGTGAGCACGACATTCGAGGATGTGCGATTGGCCGTAGCGCCCGCGCCCACCGTGATGGTGGGGAAGTAATTCGCGCGGTTCAACCGGATCAGCGCCCGAGCTTCATCGAAATGGCTCTGCGCGATCTTCAGATCCTGGTTCGAGCCGTCGATTTGTTCCTCCAGCGTGTTGAGGTCGGGGTCGGCGAACACCTCCCACCACTTGCCGCGGATCTTTGCATCGGCGGGGTCGGCGGGTTTCCAGTTGCCAGCCTCCTTATAGGTCTGCGGATCGGCCTCTTTCCAGGTGGGCGGAGCGGGCACGGCCGGCGCCTGATACCTGGGGCCCACCGAGCAGGAGGTTGCAAACAGGATGAACAGTGCAAGCAGTGCGGTCGGCAGCGGTTTCATGGTTATCTCTTTCCTTCAATCGGCGCGGCCGGCGATGTGGACCTCAGCGCCCGGCTCCAACGCGTCCGATGGGTTCACGATCACCTGGTCGAGCGTGGACAGACCGTGCACCACTTCCACCGAATCGCCGAAGTCGCGGCCGATGGTTATGGGCACCAGTTGTGCGTGCCCGTCGCGAACCACGCCGACGCGCAGTCCCTCGGCGCGGAACAGCATAGTGTTGGCGGGGATAGTCAGTGCCACCGCCCGTCCTGGCGCTTTCAGGTGCACCATGACGTATCCACCGGGCAACAACTCGCCCCTGGGATTGTCCACATCCACCTCCACCAGCAGCGTTCGGGAGGCCGGGTCGATCGCGTTGGAGTTGCGCACGATGGTTCCGGAGAACGTCCGCCCCGGAAACTCATCGAGCGTAAGCGTCGCTCTGTTGCCGGACTGCGCCGCGCGATCGTCCTCCTCCGGCACGTTCACGAAAACACGAAGCTTTCCGAGCGCGGCCAGATGGAAGAGTTCGCGCGCATTGCTCGGCGTGGTGCTGGCGCCCGCATTGATCAAATCGCCGACATCGATATTGCGCGCGGTGATTATCCCGTCGAACGGCGCGAACACCTTCTCGTAGGACTGCAGATCTTCGAGGCGGTCAACATTGGAAGCGGCCGCATCCACCATCGCTTTCTTCGCGTTCAGATCGCCTACCTTTTCGTCGGTCTCCTGCTGCGAAACCGACAACGACTTCAACAGGAACTGCCAGCGAGCCGCGGTGGTCCCGGCGAGTTTGTAGTTGGCCTGCGCGGTGTCGAGATCGGCTTTCGCCTGCTGCAACTGCTGGTCGGTTTCAGGCGTGTCGATGTCGGCGAGAAGCTGCCCGGTCTTCACTCGCGCGCCGATGTCAAAGTACCAGTGGCGGAGGTAGCCGTTGGTGCGGGCGTAGATCGGAGTGTCCGTGAACGCCTGGATGTTGCCCGGAAGCAGCACCTCGTCGGTGGGGGCGCCAGGTTTCGGATGGATCACCGACACCGTTTGCAGGGCGCTCGCACTGGTCTCCCGCGCGAGGCTCGCGGCGGCGCTCAGCCGGCTGGCGATGCCCGCATGAATCAGGATGCCCAGAGCGACCGCCACGACGACCACTACGATCACGGCCGTCAGCCCGAACCGTGCCGTCTTGCGGGTGCCGTTTTCTTCCTGAACGGGTATGGGTTGTTGAAGTTCGGTGTTCACGGTCGCCTCCTCCTGTCTTGTCTCATTCATCGCATAACCGGTTCCAGGCTGGCCGCCGGTTGCGGTCGCGCGTCAGCCGGATGCCGCCGCCGATGCAGCAGGCTGAACAGTGCGGGGACGAAGAACAGCGTGGCCACGGTGGCGCACAGCAGACCGCCGATCACCGCTCGTCCCAGAGGCGCGTTCTGCTCTCCACCCTCGCCCAGGCCGAGCGCCATCGGAATCATGCCGATGATCATGGCCAGAGCGGTCATCAGTACCGGCCGGAAGCGCGTGAAGCCGGCCTCGATGGCCGCCTGCAAGGGATCGCCGTGGTGCCCCAGCCGTTCCGTCGCGAAGCTCACCACCAGAATGCTGTTCGCCGTGGCCACGCCCATGCACATGATGGCGCCCATCAGCGCGGGCACGCTCAGGCGTGTGCCGGTGAAGAAGAAAATGAGCACGATGCCGGCCAGCGCCGCCGATAAAGCGCTGATGATGATGAATGGGTCGAGCCACGACTGGAAGTTCACCACGATCAGCAGATACACCAGAACGATGCTGGCCACGAGACCGCCCAGCAGTCCCGCATACGATTTGTTCATGGTGTCAAGCTGGCCGCGAATCACCACGCGCGATCCGCGCGGCAGCTCTTTCCGGGAAGCGTCGACAACGCGCGCGATGTCGCGCCCGGCGCTGCCCAGGTCCCGCCCCTCCACCGAGCCGTAAACATCGAGCACGCGGCGAATGTTGTAGTGCGACACCTCGGCCATGCTGGTGCGGCGAGTAATGTTGCCGACATCGCCGAGGATTTCGGGCCGGATCATGGCAGGTCCGGTAATGGGGATGTTCTGCAGATCCTGCAGCGATTGCACGCGATACTGCGGCGCCTGCGTCACCAGGTTGTAGTTCACGCCGTTGCGCGGATCCAGGTAGAACGTCGGCGTCGTCTGGAAGCTTCCGCTCAGGGTCACCAGCAGACTATTCGCAATGTCGCGCGACGTGTACCCGCCCTGCGCGGCTTTCGTGCGATCCAAAGTGATGTGCAGGAACGGTTCGTCGAAGGGCTGCTGGATGCGCAGATCGGTGAGCCCGGACACTCGCCGCAAACGGTTCAGCAGGTTGAAGGCATACTGCCGGTTGCCCTCATTGTCGCTGCCTTCCACTTGCACGTCGATCGGCGCGGGCAGGCCGAAGTTGAGAATCTGCGTGATCATGTCGGCGGGCAGAAAATAGAATGTGACTCCGGGGAACTCCGTAGTCAGCTTCGCGCGCAGAGCGTGCACGTACCCGTCGGTGGGATGGTGGTTCTGGTTCAGCGAGACAAGGATATCGGCATCCTGGGAACCGATCACGCCGGAATTGTTATAGGCGGTGTTGATGCCGCTAAAGGGCAGTCCGATGTTGTCGACGATGCCCGTCAGTTCCGCTTTCGGAATGCCGCGGCGGATGGTTTGATCCACCAGCTCGCACAGCCGCGCCGTCTCCTCGATGCGGGTGCTGGTTCTGGCGCGCATGTGCAGGCGAAACTGGCCGCTGTCGGTGGACGGAAAGAAGTCCTGTCCCAGCCACGGCACCAGCAGAAAGGTGAGGCCGCACAACCCAAGAAACACCGGGATAAAGATGGTGCTGCGGTAAACCGCAGTGGTCAGCAGCAGTTCATAACCGAGGCGAATGCGTTCGAACCCGCGCTCGAAACCGTGCTGGAACAGTACCAGCGGGTTGCGTGTGCGGCTGGCGAGGTAGCTCTTTGCCCGCAGCAGATAGATAGCGAGGGTAGGTACCAGCGTTCGCGACAGGATGTACGAGGCGATCATCGCGAAGACCACCGCCTCGGCCAGGGCCACAAACAGGAAGCGCGCCACCCCGCTGAGGAAGAACATGGGAAGAAAAACGATGCAGATGCAGAGAGTGGAAACCAGCGCGGGCACGGAGATTTGTGCCGCGCCTTCCAGAATCGCCTCATGAAGGGGCCGGCCTTGCTCGAGGAAGCGTTCGATATTCTCGATAGTGACCGTGGCGTCGTCAACCAGAATGCCCACCGCCAGCGCCAGGCCCCCCAGGGTCATAATGTTGATGGTCTGGCCGAGTGCGCTCAGACAAATGATGGATGTGAGAATCGACAGCGGGATGGAGATGGCGATGATCAGCGTGCTTCGCCAGCTTCCCAGGAACAGCAGGATCATGAGACCGGTGAGGCAGGCGGCGATGATGGCTTCGCGAACCACTCCGTTCACCGCGGCCCGCACGAAGACGGACTGGTCGGCCACTGGCTGGATCTTAAGTTGCGGGGGAAGCGTGGGGGCGACGCGGGGCAGCATGGCACGCACCCCGCTCACCACGTCCAGCGTCGACGCATCGCCCGCCTTCAGTATTGATACGAGCACGCTGCGATTGCCGTCCATCCGCACGATATTGGTTTGCGGCGCGAAGCCGTCGTTCACCTGAGCGACGTCGCGAAGGTAGATGGGCGAGCCGTTCACCACCTTGATTGGCAGATCGTTCAACCCGGCAACGGTTTTGGGCGCGGCGTTCAGATCCACATCATATTCGAACTGGCCGATCTTCGCCGTGCCCGACGGCAGCACCAGGTTCTGCTGGCCCACGGCGTTGACGATGTCCGCCGGCGAAAGCCCCTTCGATTGCAGCAGCGCGGGATTCAGGGATACCATGATCTGACGCTGCTTCCCGCCATATGGATAAGGAACGGCCGCGCCGGGGATAGTGACGAGCTGCGGGCGAAGGAAGTTCAGCGCCAGATCGTTCAACTCCGCCTCGGACAATCCCTGGCCCGACACCGCGAGCTGAATGATGGGCACGGTCGATGCACTGTACTCCAGAATGAACGGCGGCTCCACGCCTTGAGGCATCTGACCGAGGATGGCCTGGGAGACCGCGGCCACCTGGGCCATGGCCAGATCCACGCTGGCGCCCGGCTGCAGGAAGATCTTGACGATGGCGCGACCGTCCATGGTCACCGATTCGATGTGTTCAATATTGTTTGTGGCGGTGGTAAGGACGCGCTCGTATACCGAGGTCATGCGGCCTTCCATTTCCTCGGCATTGAGGCCGCTGTAATTCCAGATCGCAGCGATGACGGGAATGTTGATGGACGGGAAGATGTCGGTGGGCGTCCTGAGAATCACCAGCGGCGAAAGTATCAGGATGAGCAGCGCGACCACTATGAAGGTGTAAGGTCGATTGAGAGCAACTCTGACAATCCACATAATGTGCCTGATCCCGCAAATTGCAAACGCCACGCCAGCGGCAAAAAGCTTTAGTAACAGTAACTTATGCGCGAAGCCCGGGGAATGCGTGTCGCCGACACGTCGTCTCCTGACCTGCAGGCGACGCCGATTGGGGGCGTATGGCACTTTCGTTAAGCGATGCCTGGGCATTTCAAGGGTTGGCGGCGCAAATGCATGCATGCAGGCCGCACCGAGCTCTATTCGGTGATTTCGATTCGCGAGGGGGACGCCGTGCGGGGAGCGGTACTGTCGGCGAGATGACTCAATGATTCCTGGAGATGCCGGATACGGACGCGAAGTTCCTGTAACTTTGATGGGATCGTGTTGCTCTAAGGAAGAGCGGTTCGAAGGTCAACCGTCGTAGTGCGGCGGAAGCGAACATATGCAGAATCGCAAGTCTGCGATGCAGCAGGACCCGGCACCTGCCAAGAAAGCCGGCGAATTCCTGATCGGAGGCGATCTCCGAGTAACACGACTGGGCTTCGGCGCGATGCGAATCACGGGAGATGGAGTTTGGGGCGAGCCTGCAGACCGGGCTGAGGCCGTCCGTGTTCTGCGACGCGCCGTCGAATTGGGAATTGATTTCATCGACACCGCGGAGTCTTATGGTCCGGGGGTGAGTGAAGAAATCATAGCGGAGGCGCTGCCCCCGCATCCGAGGGGGCTGGTGATCGCCACCAAGGTCGGCTACACGCGGCCAGGCCCAAACCGATGGGTTGAAAATGGAAAGCCGGAACACCTGAGCTCTGCCTGCGAAGGCAGTTTGCGCCGGTTACGCCTGGACCGGATTGATCTCTATCAATTGCATCGCATCGATCCCAAAGTGCCGGCCGATGATCAGATCGGCACTCTGAAGGATCTGCAGGCGCAGGGAAAAATCAAACACATCGGCTTATCGGAAGTGAGCTTACCCCAGATCCGGCATGCACAAACGATTGTTCCGATTGTGAGCGTCCAGAATCGTTACAGCGTGACCGACCGCGGATCGGAAAGCGTTCTGGAATATTGCGAACAAGAGAACATGGGCTTTATTCCCGGGTTCCCACTGGCGGCTGGTCGAGTTTCAGCGAAGAGCGCCCAGGGGTAAGCGAAACCCCGCAAAAGGAAACAACAAGGAGGTTTAAACATTTGTTGCCGAGGGCCTGGTAGATCTGGTGATCTACTTCCAGAATCGCAGCGCTGCAGGCTCCGGCTGGATTCTGGTCGACGGAACCGTCACCTTGATTCTCGGCCTGATGGTCTGGCGGCAATGGCCGTCGAGCTCACTGTGGGCGATCGGGACGTTGGTGGGTATTAGCATGATTTTTACCGGCACCACGCGCCTGATGCTCAGCGTCGCGGCCGGACGTCTGGAGCACGGCACTGCATAAAAGGCGAGCGGGCGGAGGGAGATCGAAGTCTTCGACGGAGTGAGCCGACGCACCGGGTCCGTCGAGGATGAACGATGCCAGGAAGGGAGAGAGACACATGCCGGTTTCCTTTGAGAAGGACATCAGACCGCTGTTTAGGCAGATTGATATCGACCACATGAATGGATACAACGTTTTGCTTGCCAACTGCATATATATGTCGGATCCTTCAAACGGCCACGGCAATGCTCAAGCTGTCGAGGACAGTCTCACAAACCACTCCATGCCTCCCGGCGGCCCTTACTGGAGCAATGAGCAGTTGATTCTTTACAAGCAATGGAGAACTGACGGGTATCTGCCTTAGTCACCGCTTGCGATATCTCCGATGCCGCCGATCATACAGAATCTCACGCAACCGGTATAGCATCCATAGCCTTCGTGAGAACACCATGCGATGAAGCTGTAATTCGATCGACAAGCGCCGGAGTCCCTTGTCGGGCAGAGGCGAGAATCTGGATACTCGTTGCGACCATTCTTGGCTCCAGCATGGCCTTCATCGATGGCACGGTGGTCAACGTCGCTCTACCCGCAATCCAGGCCAACTTTCATGCAACCGTGGTCGATGTGCAATGGGTGGTGGAGTCTTACGGACTGTTTCTGGGCGCGCTGATTCTTGTGGGAGGTTCGCTCGGGGACTTGTTCGGGCGCCGACTGATATTCGTTGTCGGTATAGCGATATTCACCGTGGCTTCAGCGGTGTGCGGCTGCTCGTTGAACATTTATCAGTTAATCGCCGCGAGGAGTGTCCAAGGGATTGGCGCTGCACTCCTCGTGCCCGGCAGTCTGGCAATCATTAGTGCGTCTTTTGACGAGAAGAGTCGTGGCCGCGCGATTGGATCCTGGTCGGGCTTTACCGCGATCACTACCGCCATTGGACCGGTTCTCGGCGGCTGGCTGGTTGAGCATGGTTCCTGGCGGTGGGTATTCTTCATCAACCTTCCGCTTGCGGCCGCAGTCATAGCCATTTCACTTCGGCATATTCCGGAGAGCCGCATCGCGAGCGCAGGCCGGGTAGATTGGTGGGGAGCGCCTCTTGCCACCGTTGGATTGGGTGGCCTGGTTGCCGGGTTCATGGAATCGGTCAACCTCGGCTGGCGGAATCCTCTGGTCTTCGGGAGTTTGATCGTGGGCGTCGGCTGTCTTATCGCCATGGTGATTGTCGAACACAGCGTCGCTGCACCGATGCTCCCACTGGCAGTGTTTGAGTCCCGCAGCTTCACTGGCGCAAACCTACTTACGCTGTTCCTATACGCCGCTATCGGAATCTTCTTTTTCTTGTTCCCCTTGAACCTGATCCAGGTCCAGGGCTATTCCGCTACAGTCGCCGGTGCTGCCGTCCTTCCGTTAATCCTGTTCATCTTCTTTCTGTCTCGTTGGTCGGGCAGCCTTGTCGCCCGCTATGGGCCGGAAATTCCGTTGATCGCTGGTCCTCTGATTGTCTCTCTTGGGTTTGCGCTGTTCGCGTTACCGTCCGTTGGAGAGAGCTACTGGACGACATTCTTCCCGGCGATCATGGTTCTCGGTTTTGGAATGGCGGTCACGGTAGCTCCTCTCACCACTGTCGTTATGAACTCGGTAAGTAAAGACCGAGTCGGCGCGGCTTCCGGAATCAACAACGCCGTGGCACGGGTAGCCGGAGTACTTGCGATTGCAGTATTCGGGATTGCGATGCTCAAGGTCTTTGGTTCTCAAATGAATCACAGCCTCGCTCACTTTTCGGTGCCGGCTGCCGCCATGAGGCAGCTTCATGCGGAGGAGATCAAACTCGCGGGTTTGCAGATTCCCCCTGGTCTCAGCCCCAAGACCGTTACCGCAATCGGGGAATCTGTCAAGGAATCGTTTGTATTCGGATTTCGAATTGTCATGTTGGCTTGCGCAGGGCTGTCTCTGGCAAGCGCCGCGGTAGCCTGGCTGACGATTCGCAAAGATACCGAAGGTTAGGACTATTAAGCTAAAGGAGCGAGACATGCGCGCATTCGCTGTTCGGAGCTTTGGTGAAGCTCCGGCGATTCACAATCTACCGATCCCCGCCGCGGACGGCGTTTTCCTCATACGCGTAAGGTGCGCGGGGGTCAATCCGGTCGACTACAAACTCGTCGAACGGCTGACCGCCAGCTCAGCATATCCATTTGTCATGGGCGTAGACTTCGCGGGTGTTGCCGAACGTGTTCCGGCGGGAGAACGCGATCTCCATACCGGCGACCGCATCTTCGGCATGGCACGGACGCACGGCGCGTACGCCGAGTACACCGCGGTCGCACCGGGAGCGAACGCAGAACCGCTGGCCCGTATCCCGGACGGCGTCACTGACGAGCAGGCAGCGGCACTTCCCGTTGCGGCGGTCACTGCGCTCGGGTCGCTCGAGCTGCTGGGCGTCACCGCGGGACAGCGCCTCGTTGTGATGGGCGCGACCGGCGGCGTCGGCGGCTACGCGGTCCAGATGGCGCGCTCACGCGGCGCGCACGTCATCGCGACAGTTCGCGGCGACGCCGACGAAGCTCGCCGCCTCGGTGCCGAAGAAGTCTATGACACCAAAGCCGTCGATGTGATCGACGCGCTGCGCGCGTCTCATCCGGACGGCGTAGACGCGATCCTCGATCTCATCAACGGTTCGGACGCAATCCGCCGCGACGCCGAAATTCTCAGGTCCGGGGCCGGCCTGGTCTCGACGATTTACGCGGCGGACGAAGGGTGGTTCGCCATGCGCCAGATCACGGCGCACAACATTGCAGGGAACACGAATCCTTCGTTATCGCCGCAAGGGCTGAGCGAGGTTGCGCGCATGGTCGTGGACGGTACGATCACTGCGCGCATCCGTTCCATGGTCGAACTCGACGGCGCGGGCCAGATCCTTGAAAAGCTTCGCAAGGGTGGCCTCCAGGGCAAGGCCGTCATCCGCCTCTAGTGGGGCGCTTTGGCAATCCGGGTTTCGTGCGTGTTCACGCCCTCTAAGGCAAAGGAGCCGGCATGCGGTGGAAACAAATTGAGGATGAACCGAAGGTGTTCGCGCTGATCTTTGAGACTGGCGATGAGATCGCAAGCACGCTGCACCAGTTCTCGAAGGAACAGGGTTTGGGGGGAAGCAGCTTCAAAGCCATCGGCGCTCTTTCTTACGCTAAGCTCGGTTGGTTCAACTGGGAGACGAAAAGGTACGATCTGGCCAGCGTTCTCCATGAGCAAGTGGAACTGCTTTCGCTGATTGGCGACATCGCCCTCAAGGACGGAGAGCCGCAGGTGCATGCGCACGTGGTTGTAGGGCGCTCCGACGGGACCGCCCACGGTGGGCACCTCCTTGAGGCTCGCGTGCGTCCGACATGCGAATTGATTTTGACCGAGAGTCCGATTCATCTTCAGAAGAAACTCGATCCGGAATCGGGAATAGCGCTGATTCAAATCTGAAAGATGAAGGGGTCAGGACGTTCCAGCGCACGGAGCCTCGCGGAGGCGTGTCGCCGGCGCGTCGTCCCCTGACCAGCAGGCGACGCCGACTGGGCGCGTTTGTCACTTTCGCTCAGCAATACCCGCGCGGTAACGGTTGGCAGCGCAAATGCATACGTGCCAGTTGAGTTATGACACCTCTTGAAAAAATCACCACGAATCATCGGCTGGGCTTCATCGGCCTCGGACACCTCGGATCGCCTATGGCGCGCCGGCTTCTGTCCGCGGGGTTTCCGATGGTGGTCTACAATCGCGACGTTAGTAAGACCAAAGAACTGTCCGCTTTGGGCGCCGAGGTCGCGCTCGACCCGGCCAAGCTGGCGGGCGACGTCGATGTGGTCTTGTCCTGTCTCGTCGACGGAGCGGCCGTAGAGGATGTCTACCTGGGTGCAGGCGGCGTTCTACGAAACACCAAGCCCGGCGCGCGGATTATCGAGCTGAGCACGGTGGCTCCGGAGACCTCGCGGACGCTCTACCGAGCTGGCCGCGAGATCGGCATCTCCGTACTGGATGTAGCCGTCTCCGGCAGTGCTCCTGTCGCCGAGGCCGGGACGTTGACGCTTCTTGGCGGCGGCGATCGCGAGGACTTCGAGGCCGCCGAAGCGGTGTTCGCAGCCATCGCGAAACAGTGGTTCTATATGGGACCGAGCGGCAGCGGTGTGGCCATGAAACTGGTAGTGAACACCCTCCTGGGTGTTGGCATGCAGGCTCTGGCGGAAGCTGTCGCCCTGGGTGGCGCGCTGGGACTGCCGCGCGATCTGCTCTTCGAGACGTTAGCCAAAACCGCCGTCGTTTCGCCCGTGCAAGTCGCGAAGCTGGAAAGCACAAAACGGGACGACTACACGCCTCAGTTTCCAATTCGCCTGATGCACAAAGATTTCGGATTGGCTCTAAGCGCCGCCGGGCGCGCGGGGATTTCGCTGCCTGCGGCAGAAGCGGCGGCGGCTGTTAACGCCACGGAGACCGCGAGCGGCGGCGAAGAGGATTTCTCGGCCGTGGTCCGCCGCATGGAACAAGAGGTCAGCGCGAAGAGCTCTCTGCCGGCGTCGGCTGCATAGGAGCGAATCGTTCATATATCTCGCAATAGGAGGAATTTAGAATGAACTTACGAAAACTGGGACAGAGTGACCTGGACATCACGCCAATTGGCATCGGATCCTGGGCCATTGGCGGCGGAAAGTGGGAGTTCGCGTGGGGCGCGCAGGACGACAGGGAGTCTGTCATCGCAATTCACGCGGGCCTTGGGCGAGGCATCAACTGGATCGATACGGCCGCGGTCTATGGGCTCGGTCATTCGGAGGAAGTCGTCGGCCGGGCCGTCCGCGGGCTCAGTAAACGTCCTTATGTCTTTACCAAGTGCAGCCTGGTCTGGGATGAATCCGGAACCATTTCCCACAATCTGCAAGCGCCCTCTATTCGAAGGGAAGCCGAAACCAGCTTGAAGCGATTGGGGCTCGATGCGATCGATCTCTATCAAATCCACTGGCCCGCCTGGAAGGGCAACCCGGAATCGGCCTCGCCCGGGTCGATTGAAGAAGCGGTGGGCGAACTTGCGAAACTCAAGGCCGAAGGTAAGATTCGGAATATCGGTGTCTCGAACTTCAACTCGCAGCAACTAGCGCGCGCCATCAGGGTGGCGCCGATCGCTTCGCTTCAGCCACCGTATTCGCTGCTGGCTACCGAAGTTGAGGAATCGACTCTTCCGTTCGCGATGCAGCACCAGATTGGCGTAATCGTCTACTCACCAATGGCCTCCGGTCTACTGAGCGGCGCCATGACGCGGGAGAGGATTGCGGCGCTACCCGAAGACGATTGGCGAAAACGGAGCACCAACTTCCGGGAGCCGGCGCTTACCGGCAATCTGCACCTGGTGGAAACGCTGCGCGCAATCGGCCAACGTCACAACGTGACGCCTGGCGCGGTAGCGATCGCCTGGACGCTGCGGAATCCCTCGGTTACCGGTGCAATCGTTGGCGTCCGCAGCGTTCAACAGGTGGACGGCGTGATCGGTGCGGCCGAGATCGAGCTCAACAACAACGATCTGTTGGAAATCGATCAGGTGATGGCGCTGCAGGCGGCGTAACTTCCTGCAGGCTCGATTGCCCGCGCCACTTCCCTCAGTGTGTCGATTGGTGTCGACGGGTCGACACTGACGGCGGAGTGTGTGCTAGAATCGCGGCCTGAATGCGCGCTGGGCCGTCGATTGCATAGGGGGGCGAAGGCTTGAGCTATGATCCGGATCTCCATTGACGGGATTCCCCATGATGTTGCCGCGGGAGATCGTCTGGTCGACGCGATCAATCGTGCCGGCGTTCCACTTTCGCAGGTCTGCTACCTCCCGATCTTAGGACCGATCCAGACCTGCGATACCTGCATCGTGGAGGTGGATGGCAAACTGGTTCGCGCTTGTTCCACGCTGACATCTGCCGGAATGAACGTCTCCACCACCGAAGGCCGCGCCCGAGCCGCCCGCACCGAGGCGTTCGATCGCATTCTCCGCAATCACGACCTTTATTGCACGGTGTGCGACAACAACAACGGCAACTGCACGGTCCACAACACCACCAAACTGCTCGCCGTGGAACACCAGCGGTACCCCTATCAGGAGAAGCCGTACCAGGTCGACAACAGCAATCCGTTCTACCGCTACGATCCCAATCAGTGCATTCTGTGCGGCCGTTGTGTGCAGGCCTGCCAGGATCTGCAAGTTAACGAGACACTATCCATCCACTGGGAAGATCCTCATCCTCGCGTGTTATGGGATGGCGGCGCGGCGATAGGTGAATCGAGCTGCGTGTCCTGCGGCCACTGTGTGACGGTGTGCCCGTGCAACGCCCTCATGGAGAAAACCATGATCGGGCACGCGGGCTTCCTGACCGGCTTCAGCGCTCCGGTTTTACACAACATGATCGACGTGGTGAAGGGTCTCGAAGCAGAAACCGGCTATTCTGCAATCCTTGGTTTATCCGAAGCGGAATCCGCCATGCGGACTACCCGCGTCCGGCGCACCAAGACGGTCTGCACCTATTGCGGCGTGGGATGCAGCTTCGATGTGTGGACCAAGGACCGCCACATTCTGAAAGTGGAGCCCGGCGAGGGCCCCGCTAACGGCGTTTCCACATGCGTCAAAGGCAAATTCGCGTGGGATTTCGTCAACAATAAAGATCGACTCACGAAGCCTCTGATCCGCGAGGGCGACCGTTTCCGAGAGGCCGAATGGGACGAGGCCCTGGATCTGATCGCCCGGCGCTTCGGCGAGATCAAAGCAGCGCACGGTCCGGACGCGCTGGCCTTCATCGCCTCGTCGAAATGCACCAACGAAGAGGCCTTCCTGATGCAGAAGCTGGCCCGTGCCGTCGTCGGGACCAATAATGTCGACAACTGTTCGCGATATTGCCAGGCGCCCGCCACCACAGGGTTGTTCCGTACTGTGGGATACGGTGGAGACTCGGGATCCATCGCCGATATCGAGCAGGCCGATCTGGTGCTCATCGTCGGCAGCAACACGGCCGAGAGCCATCCGGTGCTCGCAACACGTGTGAAGCGCGCCCACAAGCTTCACGGGCAGAAGCTCATCGTTTCCGACCTGCGTGAAAATGAAATGGCGCGGCGCGCCGATGTTCACCTGCGAGCGACGCCGAGTACCGATATCGTGTGGCTGTGCGCCGTCGCCCGTTACATTCTGGACGAGGGTCTGGCCGATTCCGAGTTCCTCGGCCGCTGGGTTAACGGCCTTGCAGAATATCGCCAGAGTCTTGAGCCGTTTACCCTGGAGTTCGCATCTCAGACCTGCAATCTGCCGGTAGAGACCTTGAAGAGCGTGGCCAGGATGATTGCAGAAGCGAAGGGTGTCTGCATCCTCTGGGCTATGGGGGTCACTCAGCACAGCAATGGGTCCGACACCTCTACTGCTATCTCCAACCTGCTGCTCATTACCGGCAACTACATGCGCCCAGGTACCGGAGCATATCCATTGCGGGGGCATAACAACGTCCAGGGAGCCAGCGACCACGGGGCAATGCCCAACTTCCTCTCCGGTTATCAATCGGTGGACAACCCCGGCGTTCGCGCGCGCTTCCGAAGCGGTTGGGGCGTTGACCTGCCTGTCACCAAGGGCCTGGACAATCATGAGATGGTGGACGCCATTCAGGCCGGTAAGCTGCGGTCGATGTATCTGTGCGGCGAGGAAATGAGCATCGTAGACTCGAACGCTAACTACGTGGGCGAGGCCTTCGCGAAGCTCGAATTCTTCGTGATCCAGGATGTTTTCTTCAGCACAACTTGCCAGTTCGCGGACGTAGTGTTGCCGGCCAGCCCCAGCCTCGAGAAGGAAGGAACGTTCACCAGCACGGAACGCCGGGTGCAGAGGCTCTACCAGGTATTCGAACCTCTGCCAGGGAGCCGGCCCGACTGGGTGATCATTCAGGACGTCGCCAACCGCCTGGGCGCGGGCTGGAATTATCGCCATCCTTCGGAAGTGATGGATGAGGTGGCTGCACTCACGCCCATGTTTGCCGGCGTCAATTACCAAAGGCTGGAAGGCTACAAGTCGCAGCAATGGCCGGTGGCCGCGGACGGAACCGATCAGCCGCTGCTTTATACGAAGAACTTCGCGTTTCCCGACGGCAAGGCCCGCCTGTATCCGGTCGCCTGGCGCGAACCGCAGGAGTGCAGAGACTCCGAATACGACCTTCATTTGAATAACGGCCGTCTGCTGGAACATTTTCACGAGGGCAATCTGACTTATCGCAGCCCCGGCATCCGCGAGAAAACGCCCGACACTTTCGTCGAGGTGTCACCCGAGTTGGCACGCTCACGCGGTATCGAGAGCGGCAGCCTGGTCCAGCTCACGTCGCGGCACGGCCGAGTGCGCGTGCGTGCGTTGGTTACCGACCGGGTGCACAACGGCGAACTCTACATGCCGATGAATTCCACCACCAGCCCCGTCAACCTGCTCACCGGCAGCCACACGGACCCTGCGACGCATACGCCGGCTTACAAGGAGACAGCGGTTCGCATGGAGGTTCTCGCCCAAGCCGGCGAGAGTCCTTTGCCACGCATCAATCCCCGTTTCGGGCATCCCACTCCACAGAACGGTGTGGAAGTAGAACGAAAATGGCAGCAGCCCGGCTATCGCTTCCCGGGCGATCTGGTGCAGATCGAGACGAAGCGGGAGGCATAGAGTCCCATGGCACAACCGATTCCATTGACGCTTACGCCCAAAGCTTCAGACCCCGCGGAACGCCTGGAAGATGCGCTAGGGAAGCATACCGATGCCATCATTTCCGCGCTGGAACTCTTGCAGCTCCTGCACGACCGCGGCGTCCTCGACCTGCTGCGCGGATTGGTGGGCGCCGGGGACCAGCTAGCAGGCATCCTGACGGCCGCGGCCGGCGCTCCGGACTCCCTCCATGGGATACGCAATTTCATTCTGTTGACGAAGTTTTTTGCCAGCATCCCACCGGACGTTCTGGACAACCTGGTTCGCACTGCCTCGGAAGGAGCGGAGCGCGAGAAGGCGCACCGGGCGCCGGGGGTGCTGCAACTGCTGCGTCGGGCGGGTAGCGAGGATAGCCGTCACGCGATCGCCGTCACACTCGATCTGCTGGAGAGCGTAGGGAAAGCCCTGTGACCGTCGCGGTGGTTCCTCCGGATCGACCGTGCGGCGGCGGCCGCAGGAGCAGAGGCAGCACCGCGATCACTAATGCTGATTCTAAATTGTCGGAATGGTGGGCGCGGCAGGACTCGAACCTGCGACCTCCTGCGTGTGAAGCAGGCGCTCTAACCAACTGAGCTACGCGCCCGAAGGCGGGACGAACACCCAGTTTATCATCACGGTTCCACGATGTTGTTCCGCACTGCGTAGCGAACCAGCTCGCCAATGGAGTGCAGGTCGAGCTTGTTCATAATGTTGGTGCGGTGCGTCTCCGCGGTCTTTACGCTGATGTTGAGGGCCGTGGCCACCTCCTTGTTGCTCTTGCCCTCGGCGAGCAATTGCACGATCTCGCGCTCGCGGGCGGTGAGGCGGCTGCGCTGCGTGACCGTGGTCGCCTGGCGCTCCGGCCCCCCCTGCAAATAGGCCGAAAGCAGCATGTCGGAGATCCGCGCGGAGAAGAACGTGCGGTGTTGCAGGAGCGCTTCCACCGCCGACACCAAATCGCGGCCGGCATCGCTCTTCAGCACGTAACCGCGCGCGCCCGCATCCAGTACGTCGCGCACCATCTGCTCGCTCTCGTGCATGGTCAGGATCAGCACCTGCGTCTGCGGGCTGGTCCTGGCGATGGTCCGCGTCGCCTCGAGGCCGTTCATTTCCGGCATGCCGACGTCGAGCACGGCGACGGCCGGCTGCAGCTCACGCACCATCTCACACGCATCGCGTCCGCTCGATGCTTCGGCCACCACTTCCCATCCTGGCTGGGCCTCCAGGAGGGATCTCAGGCCTCTCCTTACGATCTCGTGGTCATCCGCGACAACAATGCGCACTTGTGCCACTCCGGGCGATCTCCTACTCGAACAATACAGTTCCTCGCGGGTTCTGGCAAGTGGACCCAGCGGGAGGCCGTGAGGTTTCAGGCTATTCTGAGGTATGTTCGGGATCGACCTTAGGGCCGCGCGCGTCACGTGGACGGTGATCCTGGTTCTCCTCGTGGCCGGCCTGACGTACCTGGTTCGCGAGACCATCATGGTGTTCGCGGTGGCGCTTTTCCTGGCTTATATGCTGGCGCCGCTGGTGGATTTCGTCGAGCGGTTCACGCGTTCCCGTCTCTCGCGCACGCCGGCGTTGGCGGTGGTGTATGTCGCTTTGATTTGCGTTCTGGCGGCGCTGAGCGTGACGCTCGGGTCCCGCATCGCCCTGGAGGCATCCAGTCTCGCCGACCAGTTGCCAGCGCTGGTGCGAGACCAGGGATGGATCGCCGGGATCCCTTTGCCGGCGTGGCTGGAACCGGAGCGCCAGGCGATCGCCGGCTGGCTGCAGGGCGCTATCGGAAACGGCGGCGCTAATCTGCTTCCCTACGTGAAGGCGGCCGGAATGCAGGTGTTTTCCGGCGCAAAATATGTTCTGTATATTATTCTTGTTCCTATTTTATCTTTCTTTTTTCTGAAAGACGGAACGGAGATTATTGAGGGCTTGCTGGCGGCCATCGCGGACAGTTCCCGCCGTAAGGTGGTTGAGGGAATTCTGGATGACGTCAGTCTTCTGCTCGGCCAGTATATTCGCGCTCTGGTGATTCTTTCTCTATCCACGTTCACCGCTTATTCGGTCTTCCTGGCGATCAGCGGCGCGCCCTACGCGGTTTTGCTGGCCGGTCTGGCGGCCCTGTTTGAACTGGTGCCCGTTATCGGTCCGCTTTCGGCAGGCGTGCTCGCGGTCTTCGTGGCGGGCTTCAGCGGGTACACGCACGTCTGGGCTTTTATCATCTTCTGGATGTTTTACCGGTTGTTCCAGGACTACGCGGTGTCGCCGTGGCTGATGGGATCCGGCGTCAAGCTGCATCCCCTGCTGGTGCTGTTTGGCGTGCTTGCGGGAGAACAAATCGCCGGCGTTCCAGGCATGTTCTTCTCGGTTCCTGTGATTGCGACTCTGCGAGTGGTTTACGTGCGGCTGGGCCGGGCGTATGGAAATCGCGTCACTCCGGCGCATTCTGTAGAATGAAGGTTTACACCCCGGCCTACCGAACAAGGAGATGACGCAACCCAGATGCCCATCAGCGGAGCAGGTCTTGAAGGCGTAGTCGCGGCCGAATCCGAGATTTGTTATATCGACGGTGAACTCGGCTACCTGAGCTATCAGGGCTTCAACATACATACGCTTGCCGACAACGCCACCTTCGAGGAAGTCATCTGGCTCCTGTGGAATGGGCGATTGCCGAAAAAGCCGGAACTGGATTTGCTGAAGGCCGGCCTGGTTCATCATCGGCCTATCCCCGCCGAAGTGACAACGTTTCTGGCATCGGTGACGGGCGCGCCGCCGATGGACGTTCTGCGCACCGCTGTTTCGATGCTGGGCTTGTACGATCCGCAGGTGCGCGACAACTCCACTGAGGCAAATCAGGAGAAGGCGCGCAAGCTGATGGCGCAGACGTCCACTATCGTCACCACGTTCGACCGCTTGCGGAATGGCACACCCGTGATCGAGGGCGATCCGGAACTGGGCCTCGCGGCCAATTTCCTTTACACGCTAACCGGGCGCAAGCCGGATGACGTGATGGAGCGCGCTTTCGATGTGGCTCTCACCCTTCATGCAGACCACGAACTGAACGCGTCCACCTTTGCCGCACGCGTTACCGCCGCCACGCTTTCCGATATCTATTCGGCGGCCACTTCCGCCATTGGTGCATTGAAGGGCCCGCTGCACGGCGGCGCCAACGAAGATGTCATTCGTATGCTGCTGGCCAGTGAGGATGTGGATACGGCGTTGGAGACCATTCGCAGCCGGCTGGCGTTGAAGGTTAAGATTCCGGGATTTGGCCACCGCGTCTACCGCACGGAGGATCCACGCGCGACCCATCTGCGCGTGCTTTCCGAGGAACTGGGCACTCGAACCGGCCACACGGAGCTGTACAAGACCTCCAAAGCGATTGAAGAAACCGTCAAGGAGTTGAAGGGCCTGAATGCGAACGTGGATTTCTATTCAGCATCGGCTTATTATTCGCTGGGCATTCCCATTGATCTGTTTACGCCGATTTTCGCGGTGAGCCGCATGGCTGGATGGACCGCACACATTCTCGAACAGTATCGCAACAACCGGCTCATCCGGCCGCGTGCAGAATATGTCGGCAAGGCGCTCGATCAGGTCTGGGTACCCATCGACGAGCGTTGAGACGCGCCTGAGCCATGTACGATCTTCCATTCTTTCGGACAAACCTTGAGACGATTGCCGGTCGGCTGGCCGATCGCGGCTACACGCTTGATGTGGAAGCGTTCCGCTCTCTCGATGCGGACCGCCGCGCCGCTGTCACTGAAGCAGAGCAACTGAAGGCGCTGCGAAACTCGTCCAGCCAGGAAATCGCCAAGCTGAAACGCGAAGGCGTGGATACCAGCGAAGCGCAACAGCGCGTGCGCGAGATCGGCGAACGGATGACCGGCCTCGACGAGCGGGTCAAGGAGCTCGACGAGAGGTTTCGCGCAATGCTCGCGTCGGTGCCGAATATGGCGCATGAATCGGTGCCTGCCGGCAAGAGCGCTGAGGACAACGTTGAAGTGCGGCGCTGGGGCGCGCCCACGCAATTCGATTTCGAACCCAAAGCCCATTGGGATCTCGGACCCGCGCTGGGCATCCTCGACATGGAGCGCGCGGCGAAGGTGACCGGCGCGCGTTTTGCCGTTTACTGGGGCATCGGAGCGCGGCTGGAGCGCGCGCTGATCCAATTCATGCTGGATGTGCACACGCGCGAACACGGCTACACCGAGGTGCTGCCGCCGTTTCTGATCAACTCAGCGAGCCTCTACGGCACGGGCCAGTTACCCAAGTTTGCGGAAGATTTGTTCAAGTGCGAAGGCACCGATTTCTGGCTTGCGCCAACGGCCGAAGTCCCGGTAACGAATTTGTTTCGCGACGA
>JBEKFB010000009.1:0-38292 GCA_050013535.1 Bryobacteraceae bacterium
GTGCCGCACGGCTACCGGAGGATCGGAACCCGGCGCACCACCGCGCTCGTGGTGGCGGTCGAGTCACGCTCGTCATAATGCTGGAGTTCACCCAACCAGGACCTTGCAGCACGGCGCGGAACGAGTTCGAGAAAATCCTCGAACGGACCGGAGGAGCAGACTCGGCCTCTGCCGGCGCCGCACCAGCCTTACTCTGGTTTCGGCAGGATCTGCGGCTGGCGGACAATCCGGCCCTGGCCGCAGCCCTGGAACGGCGTTCTCCGGTGATTCCGGTGTTCATCTGGGCACCCGAGGAAGAAGGGGAGTGGCCTCCGGGCGCTGCCTCGCGCTGGTGGTTGCACCAATCGCTGGCCAGCCTGCGTTCCGAACTGGAGAGGCGCGGCTCGCGACTGATCGTTCGCCGCGGGCCGGCAGCGGCCGCGCTGAGCCGCCTGGTGGCGGAATCGGGCGCGTCGGCCGTTTTGTGGAATCGCCGTTACGAGCCCACAGCCATAGCCCGTGACCGCGAAGTGAAGTCGAGGCTGGGCGAGAACGGTGTGATCGCCCAGAGCTTTAATGGCAGCCTGCTGTTCGAACCGTGGACCATTCGCAACAGCAGCGAACAGCCTTTTCGGGTTTTCACGCCGTTCTGGCGCGTCTGCCAAAGCAAGCCCCCGGCACCGGTCTGCGAGGACGCGCCCGAGCACGTGCCCTCTCCCGACCAGTGGCCGCAATCGCTGGACCTCGCGGAACTTTCGTTGGAACCGGCAGTCGACTGGGCAGGCGGGCTTCGTCAGGTTTGGCAGCCGGGCGAATCGGGGGCGAGGCGCCAACTACAGCGCTTCCTGCGGGAAGCACTGGCGGAGTATCCGGTGAATCGCGACAGTCCCGGTCTGGTCGGCACATCGCGACTGTCTCCACACCTGCACTTCGGTGAGATAAGTCCCGGCCAGGTTCAGCGCGCGATCCTCGGCGTGGCGAACGGCAACCGCGCGGCTTGCGATGCCTACCTCAGGCAACTTGGCTGGCGCGAATTCGCGTACCATCTGCTCTATCACAATCCTGAATCACCGCACCAGGAGCTCCGGCCGGAATTTGCCGCCTTCCCCTGGCGAATGCATCCGGAGCACTTCAAAGCGTGGAAGCGCGGCAAGACCGGCTATCCGCTGGTGGACGCGGGCATGCGTGAGCTGTGGCAGACGGGTTGGATCCACAACCGCGTGCGGATGGTCGTCGCCTCGTTCCTGGTCAAACACCTGCTGATCGACTGGAAAGCCGGCGCAGCGTGGTTCTGGGACACTCTCGTGGATGCGGATCTGGCGAACAACTCGCTCGGATGGCAGTGGGTCGCAGGCTGCGGCGCCGATGCGGCGCCGTACTTCCGAATCTTTAACCCGGCCACTCAGGCAGGAAAGTTCGATTCCGGCGGCGGCTATGTCAAACGCTGGGTTCCGGAGTCGCAGCATCCCCTTCCGATCGTCGACCACATCGAGGCCCGCAAGCGCGCCCTAACGGCGCTGGATCGCATCAGAAGAAGATGAGGCCGTCACGATTCGACGGCGTCACCCTCCGGGTTTCATTCGAGGGCCTTCCCGTGAACCTTGATGTGTTCCACCGTCCCTGGTTTTGCGCCCGGCACCTACCTGCTGAAAGAGAGGTGCATCGTCAGAATCGCAGCCGTCGCCAGCGCGCGGTTATGCATCTTCGTCACCGCCCTCACACCAGCTCCTCGTCAAAGCACACTGCCACTTTGCCGCAGCGCCCCGACTCCATTAGAGAGTACGCGGCGCCCACGTGATCGAGCGCGAACCGATGCGTGATCAGATCCGCCGGATGCAAGCCCCATCGCACCAGCCGCTCCACTAGTTCCTCCATCAGCCATGTTGAAGTGACCCATGAACCGTAAATCGTCTTCTGATCGTGAATGACGTCCGGCGACGGATTGAACTCCACGGTGCCGCCTTCTCCGAGCAGAACGATCTTCCCCCACTTGCGGGTCGCCCGAATCGCGATGGCCCGCGCGGTGGCGTTCGCCGAACAATCGACGCTGCGTTCTACGCCCTGTCCGCCGGTTAGTTCCCGCACCTGGTTGACGTTGCCGGAACCAGCCGGCAGCACGAAATCGCAGAGCTTCTGTTCCAGCGCCAGCCGCAGGCGCTCGTCGATCAAATCGATCCCGATGATTTTGTCCGCTCCCAGCTTGCGGCACAGCGCCGCCGTTGCCAACCCGACTGGCCCGAGCCCGGTGATCAGAACGGCGTCCGCGCCGCTGATCCCGATCTTCATGAGGCCTTCATAGACGGTGCCGAACCCGCAGGCGACCTGCGCGCCATCGGCGTACGACAACTCATCGGGCAGTCCGATCAGGTCTTTCTCTTCGGCCAGCAGATAGTCCGCCATTCCGCCGTCGCGCTGCCAGCCGTACGCCCTGCGATACTTGTCGCTGGTGCAGGAGATCATGTAGCCGCGGCGGCAGTCGTTGCAGACGCCGCATCCGGAAATGTGGTAAACGATCACGCGGTCGCCTGTTTTGAAGCGCCGACAGCCAGGACCCGTCTCGACAATCTGACCGGCCGGCTCGTGACCTGCGATGACACCCTGGTAGCCTTCCGGCCCCTTGCCAAGGTGCTCCCGATAGATGCAGCGGATATCCGAACCGCAGATCGTCGATGCCTTCATCCGCAGAAGTACTTCGCCGTAGCCGGGCGACGGGACCGGAACGTCCCGGAGTTCAGTGGCACAACCGCCAGGCAGGTAAGCGCCTTTCATGGTTTTCATGCAAGCTCCATGTCTACGGAGGTGTGATCTCCCCGTTCAAATCCCACAGGTCTTCCCAGCTTTGTCCGGCCTTCCAGAGGAAGACCTGGCCTTTGATCAGCCGGCAGTTCCTGTCGATCGCCGCGATGTCCCGCATCATGTCCGCATCGGTTAGTGGATCGGCAACGGCCGCCTTCAGATTCGCGGTGTAATGGGAAGCCTTCGTGGAGAAGGGTATCGGAGTCTGCCCGCGCTGCACTGCCCATTGGATGCACACACTGGCTGGATGAACCCCGAGCCTGTCCGCAATTCGCCGAATTACCGGATCGTCGGTGGGCGAGGTGTCGTCCGGCGTGCGATCGCGCTCGGGCCGGTTTGGCGACCCCAGCGGACAATATGCTATTGGCTCAACTCCGTTGTCCCGCACGAAATCGAAGAGCTTCGGCTGCTGAAAGTGTGGATGCAGCTCCATTTCATTGACCGCGGGCTTGATCCGTGCATCGTGCAACAGCGGCTTCAGCTTCGGGATGGTCATGTTGGAAGTGCCGATATGCCGCGCCAGCCCGATGTCCACCAGCCGTTCCATCTGCCGCCATGTCCGCATGAATCTCTCATGGACGTACGGCATGGCATCGGGATTCCGCGCGTCCACCGAACAGCCCGGGGCATGGTAGTTCGGGAAAGGCCAGTGCACCAGATACATGTCGAGATAATCCAGCCCCAGGTCGGCGAGCGATTTCCGGCACGATGGAATCACGTTCGCCTCGCCGTGCATGTCGTTCCAGAGCTTCGATGTGATCCACAAGTCCTCGCGGCGGATCCCATCAGAGAACAGCTCCGCAAAAGCCTCGCCGATCTGAGATTCGTTCCCGTATACGGAGGCGCAGTCGAAATGGCGATAACCCGCCCGGGCCGCGCCCCGCACGGCTTCGGCTACCTGTTCGGCGGAAGCATGATCCGAGCCGAACGTGCCCAGTCCGATTGCAGGCATCCGAGCACCCGTGTAGAGAGTGCGTTGCGGCACCGATTCAGATAACGCCACCATGCCTCGACCTGCCCCCAAAATCCGCATAGGTAATCATACGAAATTCTCCGCCTCATAAGGCTACTTCGTTTTCATCGCCGGATTGGAACCGCGGAGCCGGACGCAGTCAAGGCCGGCGCAGGCGCCCGGCAGGCCTGGCCTTGACGGCATTCCGGCGGAGCGGTTATCGACGATGAAGAAAACGAAGCGCGGCATGACGTAGTCGTCACAGCTGGCGCGTCAGCTCACCACGTCTCCACGGCGAGGATAGCCGGCGGTCCGGGGTGGCCTTCGATGAGGTGGGTTTCGATGACCGCCTCGAGGTTAAGGCGGTCCCAGTTCCTCGGCGCTTTGGCGAGGAGCGCATCGAGGTAGACGGGGTTGTAAAGAACCTCGCTGGCTGCTTCAGTACCTCTGTCCAGGATTCCGGCGACGATAATAACAGGCTGGCCGGTCACGTTGTCGTGGATGCGAGCGACGACAGCGTAATCGGTGATGAAGTTCCGGTACGCCAGATTTCCGGCGAGTCCCCAGGCGGTCTGCTTGGGATTTTTGCGATCAACCAGCATCTGGACGCCGTCTCGAGCCTCAAATCCGAAGCGGAGCTTTTCAGTGATGCGCAAGGTCCATGGATTGTCGAATGCCCCGATCAGGACGATCGGCCCCTCGCGGAGCTGGGCGAAGCTCGTTTCCGAGGCCGGGAGGATGCGGAAGGCGCCATGCCGGGGAACCAGTGGAACGATGGTGCGCGCGAGACTGATCACATCGGATACGACGAAGCGGCCGGACATGCGGACGGGCGCGTCCTGTGCGGGGGCAACCTGCGGAGGGCGAACCGCTGCCGGCTCACCGAGGCAATAGGTGACTGGGCTGCGGCTGGAGGCGATGGGCTCCCAGAAACGGTCGATGTTCGAGGGTGGAGAAGTGGGGTGGTAGCGGCCAATGGCAAATCCGATGAGGCCGGTGAGAACCAGCGCGGCGGCAGAACGCAACCAGAAGCGGCTCCGGCTGGTCGAGGAAACGCGCGGAGCCTCGGCGGCGGCCGGAGCAGGATCGAGAACGGCCTCGCGGATCTCGATATGCGACGCGGTTGCCGGGGCCCGCGCTTCGGGCTCGCGGAAGGCGGGGACGTATGAACCCGCGGATAGCTCGATGACGAGTTCGCCAGCGTGAGTGGCGTCGTAATAATACTGGATGAGGCGCTTGCGGACCTCGGCGGCAGCCATGCGCACAACCGGGTCGGCATTGGCGTCATAGTCGGGCTCGCGGCCGAAGGCCTCGATGCCGATGGTTCGTTCCTTCAGCTCCGCGGCCTTGCCCCTTAGAGTTTGCTCGACGGTGTAGGCGAGCAGAGCCGGGTAGCGCTTGCTGTTGGTGAATAACGGATGGGCCAGCAGACGGCGCAATTGGGCCCGCACTGCCGCTCCGTTGGAGGAAGCACCCTGGTCCCCGCGAGCGGTCTGGGTCGGCGGCAGCATCCCGACCGTATTATACGTCCCGGGATCGACACGCGTTCATTGCCGGTAAGCGCATCAGGCGGGGGCACTTATGATGACCGGCAAGAAGCGTATCACGTTCGATACCCGATACTCCTTTCGCATGCGCCGAGGTGCGCGTAGAGTATTCTCAGCCAGGAGTGCGCGCACCGGGTATTTGAAGGGAGCGGTCCCGTTCTAATGGCCGATCGGGCGCAGGGGGACCGACACGACGGGGTTTCCAGGCCGCGCCAGATCCAGCTCTCGCCGAGGCTATGGTTCTGAAGAGGGATGATAGACCTTAACGGAGATTTTATGTACAAGTTTCTTCCACTCATTGGGGCGATGGTAATCCTCACCGGCACGAGTGTTCTGATTGCTCAGGAGACGGCACGGCCCTGGATGGATCCGAGACTTCCACCGGAACAACGCGCCGAACTGGCACTAAAGCAGCTTACGCTCGACGAAAAACTGGCGCTCCTGCACGGGAACGGGATGGCCCACGCTGCGGACTGGAAAATGCCGCTCACGGCTCTGACGAATGGCGGCGCGGGATATGTCGAAGGAGTAGAGCGTCTCGGCATACCGCCGCTGGTCATTTCCGATGCAGCGTACGGCGTGAGGGACAGCGGCGCCAACGGAAAGTATTCCACAGCCATGCCCTCCAACCTGGGCGCGGCATCCGCCTGGGACACGGACTCGGCCTGCAAATACGGCGAGGTGATCGGCGGTGAGCTGAGAGCGCAGGGCTTCAATATGACCCTGGGCGGTGGGGTGAACCTCACTCGTGAGCCCCGGAACGGCCGCACATTCGAATACGCGGGCGAAGATCCGCTTCTCGCGGGCACCATCGTGGGCAACATGATGAAGTGCGAGCAGGCCCAGCATGTCGTCGGCGATATCAAGCACTACGCCATGAACGACCAGGAAACAGGCCGTTCGGGTGGCAATGCCGTCGTTGCTAAACGGGCCATGCAGGAGTCCGATCTTCTGGCATTTCACGTCGCCATCTCCATCGCAGATCCCGGCGCCGTAATGTGCTCGTACAACCGGATCGATGGAGACTATGGTTGCGAGAACACGTACATACTGCACGACGTGTTGAAGAAGGACTGGAGCTTCAAAGGCTTCGTAATCTCGGACTGGGGTGGCACCCACAGCGTTGAAAAGGCATCGGCGGCAGGCCTTGACCAGGAACAGCCGATGGCTAACTACTTCGGCCCGAAGCTGAAGGATGCTGTTGACGCCGGGAGGGTGCCTCTCGCGGAAATCGACGACCACGCACGAAGAGTTTTGTACGCCGAGTTTGCATCCGGAATCGTGGACGATCCGCCTCAGAAGAGCGTGGTGGATGTTGAAAGGGGCCTGGGAGTTGCGCGGCAGGTGGAAGAGAATAGTATTGTTCTCCTGAAAAACAGCTCGACGGTGCTCCCCATCAACCCCGCCAAAGTCCACCGGATCGCAATCATCGGCGGGCATGCGGATGTCGGCATGATCTCCGGCGCGGGCTCCGCGCAGGTGGACCCACCGGGGGGCAATGCCATCATGCCTCCAGGCAAGGGCGCAACGCGCTGGAACAGCCAGGTCTGGTTCCCAACCTCTCCGTTGAAGGCTCTCCGGGCGAAACTGCCGAACACGGAGATTGAGTTCGACGCCGGAACCGATTTGAAGTCCGCCGAGAGTCTCGCGAAGCGTTCGGATCTGGCAATCGTATTTGCCTGGCAGTGGGAGAGCGAAGATTCCGATCTGCAGAGTCTGACGCTTCCGGAGAATCAGGACGCCCTGATCGAGCAGGTTGCGGCAGCGAATCCTCACACCGTCGTCGTTCTCGAAAGCGGTACCGCGGTCACTATGCCCTGGCTTGACAAAGTTGCCGGAGTAGTCGAGGCGTGGTACGCAGGCAGTGCGGGACATAAGGCATTGGCCAACGTGCTCGCAGGTGACATCAATCCGTCCGGCAAACTTCCTATGACTTTCCCGAAGAGCGAGCAGGACCTGCCGCGTCCGGTGATTCAGAAACCCGGCCCGAACTACGCTGTCCACTATGATGAAGGTCCCGAAGTCGGCTATAAGTGGTATGAGGCCGAGCACAAACAGCCTCTGTTTGCATTCGGCTTCGGGCTGTCATACACCACCTACGCTTATTCGGGTCTGATCGTCGATTCGACTGCGAAGACCGCGCGGTTCACTGTTCGGAACACCGGCAACCGGGCGGGCACGGAGATCGCGCAAGTCTACGCGAAGCTCCCGAAGGGAACAGACGAGACTTACAAACGGCTGGCTGGGTGGAAGCGGGTTACGCTCGCACCTCACGAATCGCAGACTGTCACGGTTGCGATCGATCCGCGGGTCCTGCAGACATTCGATGAAGCGAATGAACGTTGGAACCTCGCGCCAGGCGACTACGCGATCCTCGCCGGTACATCTTCCGACAACACGCCACTTTCAGGAAGTCTCCAGGTTCGCTAAGCGGATGTCCTAACCCGGAGAGCGTTCACTTGTGAGGACGGAAAAACGCTCAGATTCACGCTTGGCAGGAATGAGCTGGCGTACTGGAGCCCGCAAACCAGGAAGTGTGGAACCGGGTGCATTCGATGTTTGGGAAGGTTTCGACGGCTCAATTACACTCTGAGTTTCTGGTAACTGAGTAGAGGCGAGGTCCAATGCGGAATGTGAGGCTTTTTGCCCTCAGCAGGATTGCCGCGATGGCCGGGATTCTGGCCTGGGCGGGGGCTGGAGCGCAAGTTCAGACGTCTCCGGAGTGGAACGGATCGGTGCGCGATGGCGCGGGCGCGGTTGCGGCGAAAGCCGAGCTGGTGTTGCAGGGAAGCGGCAACCGTTACTCAACCGTGGCCACCGAGAGCGGAAGCTTCCATTTCGCCGCGCCAGGGAAGGGTTCGTACGAGCTGACGGTGAGCTTCGGAGGGCGGTCGTTCCGAATGGCGGGCGCGGTCGCGCTGCCGATTGAGGGTAGATCGAGAGTCACGCTGCGGGCCGATGGCTCGATCGCGCTCGAACTGGAAAGCCCAACCCAGGCGAGCGGCGGCGAGACGCTCAACAGCAAATCTGTGACCGCGATTCCGCTCAACAAGCGGGACTTCAGCCAGTTGCTTCTGCTCGCGGCCGGCACTATGACGGATACGAACGGGGCGACGAACTTCACGCAACAGTTCGCGGTGAACGGGCAGCGGGGCGTGGAGGCCGTCTTCGCCATGGATGGCGCCGATTCGAGCGATCCGGAAATGGGCGGCGCGACGATGTCGAACTTCAACGTGGATGCCGTGCAGGAAATCCAGTCGCAGTCGGGCTGGATGCCGGCGGAGATCGGGCGCGGGGCCGCGGGATTCACTAACATCGTCACGCGCTCGGGCGGGAATGGGCTACACGGGTCGATTTTCGAGTTCCTGCGCAACTCGGCGCTGGACGCGCGGAACTTCTTCGACCGCCAGACGCCGGAAAGCCCACAGCGCATCCCGCCGTTTCGCCGCAATGAATTCGGTTTCACCATGGGTGGCCCGTTAACCTTGCCCGGCCACAGCGGCCACGACAAGACATGGTTCTTCGTCGAGTATCAGGGGTTCCGGCAGGTTCTGAACACGACGCAGGTGCTGGCGGTTCCGACGGCCGAAGAGCGCGAGGGAATCGACACCACGGCATTCCCTGGAGATACGCTCTATGTGCCGGTGAATCCGACAATTGCGAGCATCCTGAATCGCTATCCATTGCCCAACGACCCGAGCGGCGCATTCGGCGCGCGCACGTACGCAACGTCGTCCAAAGTGGTGACCGATGCCGATCAGCTTTCGGGCCGCATCGATCACCAGCTCACCTCGCGCGACAAACTGTTTGCGCGTTTCACCTGGGACAACCTGACCGGACCGACCACAAACCCCGACCAGACGGCGATCGATCCGGGGTTCGGCGTCACCTACATCGATCACCAGCGAAATGCGGCGCTGACGTGGACACGCACGCCGTCGGCCAGTTTCACGTCCGAATCGGCGCTGAGCTTCACGCGCACGACGCCGCACTTTCCGACCCCGGACCACACCGATCCTTCAATCGTATTCGGCGACGGACTGTACGAAGCGTTCGACGCGGCGGGCGGGACCGTCACGGCATCGTTGGGCAATCTCTTCATGGGCCGGCAGAGCTTCGCATGGACGACCTCGAAACACTCGTTCAAGTTCGGAGGCGAGTTCCGGGCCAATCGAGACACCACGTATTTCGGCACAGCCCCGAACGGGCAGTATGTTTTCGGCGGCGGCGCGGCCTATGCGACCACCGCCATTCGTTCGGCAAGCGGAGCACACGATATCGCCGTGGGGCAGCAACTGCCGGACACACTGAGCGCGTTTCTGGAGGGCAGCGCGTTTTCCTACTCGGTTGCGGTGGCGCCGCCACAGTTCCCGCAGGGTGACCAGATCGGCGTGGCGGCAATATCGCGCTACGACATGAACCTCTACGCGCAGGACACATGGAAGATTTCGCCGCGCCTCGTGCTGGATTACGGCTTGCGGTACGAGCTCTATTCGCCCATCACGGAGCGGGCGCACCGCACCGCCAGCCTCGATTTCATTAATGGACCGTCGGGACCCGAACAGCTTTACATCATCAACCCGGAGCCCACGTATGGGTGGAGCGGCAACAACTGGGGACCGCGCATTCAGCTTACCTGGGAGGCGGCGAAGGATTTCCGGATCCATGCCGGCGGCGCATTGACAACCATTCCGCCCAATATCTGGCAGGATAATCTGCTCACTGGCGCGGCGCCTTATGTCGACTATCCGCGCATCACCGCGGCTCCGGGCGCTCCGCTGCCGATTGGAACAGTCATCACCCCCGCAGAGCTTCCCGGTGTGTTTACGCCAAATGGGGTCGATATTCTCGCGTCCGGCAGTTCGCAGGCCGTCCCCCCCAACACGGTCTGGGACGTGAACCGCTTCGATCAGGCGCTGGCGGCGCTTTCGCCGAGCCACCTGATCAGCCCGCTGAATGCGGCGGCGATCGCGCAGGACTTCCGCAATGCGTATCTCGGAACCTGGTCGCTGAGTTTGGAACGTTCGTTTCACGGTTTGAGCATGAACGCAGGGTACGTGGGCACGGCAGGCATCGATCTTCCTGCCCTTGAATTCCCGAACGCATATCCCGGTGCTACGGCAGCCTTTGCGCCCTACACGCAATTCAACGCAGCGGGGCAGATTACGGGCGGCTTCGGAACGGATATGCTGATGACCAACCGCTCGCACTCCACCTATCACGCGTTGCAGTCGTCGGTGCAGGGCTCGCTCGGGAAGAGTGGTCCTCAGATTCAGCTCAGTTTTGCCTGGTCGAAATCGCTCGACGACACCAGCAGCCCGGTGGGGGCGGGGATTGGCAGCACGTCAGGCGCGACGGCGCTCGCGCTTCCGCAAAATCCGTTCGACACCAGCGCGGACAAGGGGCCCTCCAACTTCGATGTGAGCAGGGCTTTCACCGCGACGGCGGTGCAGGATCTGCATGCGGAGCGCGCACCGGGACTCAGACTGCTCGGCCCGAAACTGACAAGTGGTTGGCAGCTTCTGAGCATTTCGACGCTCACCAGCGGACTGCCGTTCACGGTCTATTCGGGCGTGCAGCAGACGGGGGCAGGTTCGCTGGGCGCCGACCGGCCGGATCAGATCGGCACGCCTGATTTGTCTACCGGCCGATCGATCCGCGAAGACTACTTCGGTCTTGGAGCGGAGAACGCCTCATATTTCGTGATCCCGATCAACGTGCCGGGAGGAACCGGACCGAACGGCGGCGTGTTCGGGACGCTGGGGCGGAATACTTTTCGCGGACCGGCGCTCTTCGACTTCGATTTCGCGCTGATCAAGGACACGACATGGGAGGCGGGCGCATTGCACCGATCGATGAACCTGCAATTCCGCGCTGAATTCTTCAATCTGTTCAATATCGTGGACTTCGGGCTGCCGTCGAACATCCTGACGGGATCCGGCTTCGGGATCATCAGCCGTACGGCGAACAACTCGCGACAGATCCAGTTTTCCCTGAAGGTGATGTTCTGAGGCAGTCGGGCTGTAGCGTTCCCGAGAGCAAGCGCGCACTGGATGAGCTCCTTTTCTTCGCCTTCTACCGCTGGAGCTTCTCAATTATGAAGGGTGGAGTTTATCGAGGGCAGGTCACTGGCGAGACTGCTGGAGCTGTCGTCGGCGATATCATCAAGAACATTGAGGCCGCACGCCAAATGACAATCCGCTTCAACGAGACGATCCCGCGTTTCTGCAGCCGGCGGGAACGCTGGTACACCTGACGATTCAGAGCGGAGACAGGATACGAAAGATCGATGTGACGCTGAGGGACCTTCCATCACTACGCCGAGATAACATGCCTAGCGGCGGCTTGCACGTTCGCCACAGGACGTGATAAAGCCACTGGCGGAGAGGGGGAGATTCGAACTCCCGGAACCCGTAAAGGTTCAACGGTTTTCGAGACCGCCGCATTCGACCACTCTGCCACCTCTCCGCGATGAGACACCATTGTAGCTTACATGGGTGGATGCCAGGAACGTGAAGAATCCAGTGAGCCGTTCTGTCACCATTTTGGCACCATTTCCCCCTATATGCCAACCGCCCACTTCCTCGTCTCGCGGTTGGTGTGCGCATGCCGCATCGTCACCGTCACCGTCACCGTCACCGTCACCGTCACCGAAGAATGACCCGGCAGTTCCTTCACTCTTACCAGATCCACGCCCTTCCGTGTCAGCCGCGAGGCGAAGGTATGCCTGAACGTGTGCCAAGTCACGTCCCCAAACCCGGCCCAGCCAGAGATCTCTACACTGCTCTCCTGTCTCCGGGGTGTAAAACACGTAATCGCACCTGGGAGGCCATGGTGCACTTTGGTCTCGATCCTGACAACTTGTCGGGAGATGACCGACATGGCCTGAACACAATAACTTCCAGCAGGCAGACTTGCCCACCCTCGGGACACTCCAATCCGGGGCGACTAGTGGCTGTTGACCATGCCCTCAATCCGCGGATTTTTGTTCGTCGCGTCCCCGCAGGTATTATCCGCTGCGCCAGTCGACTGCGCCAGCTCTTCATACAACGTCAACACCTGTCTTGCGGCCGATTGCCAGGAAAAGAGCCGGGCACGCGGCGGCGCCAGTTCTCTCAAGGCCTCACGGCAACCATTGGGCTCCGTCAGCCGCCGTATCGCCGCGGCAATCTCCTCGACATCGCACGGATTTACGAGCAGACCAGCGGTTCCCACGATTTCGGGCAGCGATGTTGCCTTCGAAGCGATCACCGCCGCGCCCAGACTCATGGCCTCCAGGACCGGAAGACCGAATCCCTCGAACAGGGACGGGTACACGAAAGCAAAACAGTTTTCGTACAGCCACTGCAGTTCGGAATCGTCGAGATACCCCGTCAGGATGACGTCTGTGCCCGCTTTAAGGCCAGTCAGAGTCTTCTCAAAATCCTCCATCAGCCAACCGTGGCCGCCAACTAACACCAGCGGGAATGTCGATCCGGCTTCCGCCTTCACCTTTCTGTACGCTTCGATCAAACGCCGGTGGTTCTTGCGCGGCTCGAGCGTGGCCACGCTCAGCCAGAAGCTATCGGGCTTGAGTTGGCTTAGCCGTGCCGGCCTAGGCAAACCAGAACGGCTTTCGAAGCGGCTCCCGGGATACACAACCACGATTCGATTCTCCGGGTAATGCGGAAACGTTCGAAGAAAATGGCTGCGGCTGTACTCGGAAATCGCGATGATCCGGTCAGCTCGCAAACTGGCATTGAACGTACCCTGAAAACAGCCCGCCCGGTTGGCCTCAGTAGTCCAGGCCGGCTCCTCCAGGTACCCCAGATCGTACAACGTATACACCAGCCGGGCCTTCCTTAGCTCTGGGCAGAAGAAATTGTTTGCATGAAAAATGTCCGGGGAACCCAATTGCTGCTCGAAATCCGCTGGCGGATTGCGCCAGAAAGCCTGAGAGCTTTCCAGACTTGCAGGCGCCCGGGTGCGCCGGAAATTCGGCCGGTCGACAGAGAAAGTCGACCCGGAACAATCGGGGTCCCAGAAATGATCTCCGACCGCCGGGTAGAGAACATACTGATTCTCGTGATCCACCTCCGACAGTTGGCGGATCAGGCCATCGGCGAAATACCCGCACCCGGCTTTCAAACAGCCAGTCTGGCTGACATCGAAACCGATATTCATTTCTTCACCCAGCCGGGAAGCACGCTCTGAAAACCGGCCTCGACCCAGGTTCTGGTGAGCCGCAACATGCCGGGAGAGACCCGCCGGTTCCAGCGCACGGCAGCCATGATGGAAGTGGCTGCCACGAACACCGGAAAGCGGAAAGGCGCGGTCCGGGGAATCCCATTTTCGTCAAGCACGGCGTGTGCGTAGTTGAACAACCAGCGGTCCGGCACGCGGCCCGAACGTGCACGAAACATGTTGTTGATCTCGCGATGGAATTTCACTCGCGATCCAAGGGTCTTTGTCTCGGCGTACAACCTGGAACCGGCCACCACTTGTCGCAATCTTTCGAAACGGGCTCCTCCAAGTCCGAGGCGAAGCCAGTATTCGTAGTCCAGACAGAAATGCAAACCTTCGTTCAGGACCCCGAACCTCTCAACGACTCGACGGCGGAAGAAGACGGCCGGTTGGCAAAGATAGCACACATCGGCAAGGCGCTGAAGATCCCAGTCTTCGGTTGGATACGCTTCGATAACGTCGTCCTGTTCGTCGATGTGGTTCGCATCTCCGTAAACCACGTCTGCGTACGGATGGGACGCGAGGTACTCGCTGGCGGCGGCCACCATATTTGGATAGTAAATGTCGTCGGAATTCAGCCAGCCGATCACGTCTCCCCGGCAGCGCCGCAAGCCCTTGTTTACCGCATCGGCCTGGCCCCGGTCTGCTTCGGAAACCCAGTGCAAGCGTGACTCGTACCGCCTGAGGATATCCAGCGTCTCGTCCTCACTGCCGCCGTCGAATACCAGGTATTCGAGATCCTCCACCGGCTGATCCAGCACGCTCTGTACGGTGCGCTCGATAAAACGCCCTTGATTCAGGGAGGGGGTGATGATGGAGACGCTAAGCGCCATATTGGTCCGATTCCAGCGAGGTCAGCGTACCGTCCTCGGAAAGAATTTGAGCGGAGCCGAACCGGCAGCCGATCCATCGGGTATCCTGTCCCACTCCGCAAGCGGCAGGCTGAAACTGCGGTTGGACCTCGATCTCGACAAAACCACTACCCTCCGGCAACACGCGCTCAAGCGTCATTGTCTCGCCGCGCGATATCGAATACACCTCGCCAGTGCCGTTCATAACCGGCAGGACGCGGACCTTCGAGGGGCTCGCGGGAGCCCAGTCCGGCGCGGACAGTTCCACCATTAGCTTGCGCGACACCGGGCCTTCGCCGAACGTGACGACAAGATGTCCGGCTGCCCAGCCGTCCGAATAAACACCATGGACGCGTGACGCGGAGGATGTGGGACGTCCGGCCACCTCGTGAAGAATTCCAAGATACCGGCTCGCCATTTCTTGCGGCCCACCGAACAACCGAACCCGTTCGCGACCTTTACTAACCAACTCGGACGCGTACCTCGGGTCGGATGTCAGGCGTGCAATTGCTTCCGCGATCTCGACCGGTTTCCTGGGATCGAACAAGATGGCGGCATCGCCGGCGATCTCGGGCAGGCTTGTGGCATTGCTGCACAGAACCGGCTTGCCCGCCGCCATTGCTTCCAGCACGGGCATTCCAAATCCCTCATACAAGGAGGGAAAAATCAGAGCCAGTGACGACCATAGCAACGCCGCGAACTCGCCGTCCGGAAGGTAGCCCCCAAAGACCACGTATTGATCGAGCGCCATGCTTCTGGCGGCCTCGCGTATGTACTCCATCCTCCCACCGGGCGCACCCGTAAGAACCAGCTTCAGCCTGGATTCCGGATGCCGCGCACGATACATCCCGAAAGCCGTGAGCAGCATTTCGTGATTTTTGTGCGGCCAGAAGTTGGCCGGGTAAATCACGAATGCGCTGTCCTCCAATTTGTGCCGATCCAGAATCTCCTTCGTCTCCGCTGGCGAAGGTTGGGCAACCCGGTTGGGAAGTGCGATGTGAATCGTCTCCACACGATCCGGGCTGAGTGCGGCGTTTTCGAGCACCGTATCCCGAACGTAATCGGAGATGCAGACGAGTTTGCCGGCGGCGAAACACGCTTCGTGAAAACTCCGGTCACGCTGGTCCCGTTCGCTGGCAGGAAAGAAACGTGGATAGTAGACATGCTGCAGGTCGTAGATCACCGACACGGTGGGCACCCGGGGGTCGAAGAAGAAGGGAGCCGTGAAGGGGCAGAACAAGACGTCGGCGTTGAGCTGCCGCAAAAGGCCGCCGGAGACCGGACCCGCCGCCCGGTACACGCGCTTGAGGCGCCGTAGTATCGCTGGAGGCAGGATCTTACCGAGCCGTTGGCGCATCCTCAGAACGAACGCCGCGCGCGACGGCCCGACGCTACGCCCCTGGACGCAAAGACGGCGCATATTGGGAGAATCGAGGAACGCCAGTTCATCGTGGCTCGCTTCCGACGTCAGCAGGATGAACTCGCAGCTTCGCGCAAGGCGGCTGAGCTGGCGGAGCAGCTCGATCGTCATCACCTTGGCGCCACCGTTCTCACCGCCAGGCAAAACCGGCGTGAGGTCCACGACCACCCGTTCGAGAGGCTTCACCTTTAGTTGCTGCGCTCGAGCCCTTCCGCAGGGCGCCACGCGGGCGATTGCCCGGCTTAGCCACTCCCACAGTCCGAAGTGGCGCAGAAGCCGATACACGTAACTCACTTGTAGCCGCTCCAAAGCCTCGCGCACGAATTGGAGATCGCGTTGCACGCCCTCCAACGCACGTTGCTTCGAAGCCAGGTCCGAGTCGAGTTCTCTCACGCGTTTCTCGCGTTCGGCCAGAGTGCCTTCGAGCTGGCTGGCCTCTGCTTTCAAATCATTGCCCCTGGCTTCGACGCTCGCGACGCCAGCCTCCAGCTCATGGCGCTGGGTATCAAGCGCCTCAATTATCTTGAGCCGGTTGGCGCGGTCCGCTTCGGACTCGGCCAACTGTTTATGGAGTCCATCGATGTCGGCTAGTCGGGCTATGCCATCGGCATCCAATTCCGCCAATCGCTCTCGCAAGCTCTCGGCGTCGGCCCGTAGAGCCACACGGTCGGCGTCCGATTCCGCCAGCCAGTTCCCCAAGCTCTCCACGGCGGCCCGTCGAGCCATCCGATCGGCATCCGATTCCGCCAAGCGCTCCTGGAGGCTCTCGAGGTCGGCACGCCGGGCTATGCGGTCGGCATCCGACTCCGCCAGCAACTGCTGCAAGCTCTCGATGTCGGCCCGCCGGGCAATGCGATCGGCATCCGATTCCGCCAATCGCACCTGCAAGGTCTCGATGTCGGCCCTCCTGGCAATACGGTCCGCATCCAATTCCGCCAATCGCTCCCGTAAGGTCTCGATGTCGGCTCGCCGAGCCATGCGATCGGCCTCCGATTTCGCCAGCCGCTCCTGCAAGCTCTCGTTGCCGGCCCTCCCGGCAATACGGTCGGCATCTGATTCCGCCAACCGGGCTTGCTGCCCTTCGAGTTGCCCCGATAGTCCTCTGATCGCATCGTCAAGTTCCGCCAGCCGTTGGCCCTGCTCATTGATCACGCGGAGCCGGTTCGCCCGGTCGGCCTCGGCTTCAGCGTTGCGAGCCGCGAGGCCTTCGAAGCTTGATCTGAGATCCAACAGCGCACGGACAAGCCGGCCGTCCCGGCTCACACTCAATGCCACCTGGATCTTCTCCTCGGGGATGACCGAGGCGGGCGCCATCGTTCCCGCCAGAAACATGTCGTAGGCCGGGAAAATGGCCGTTTCAAACTGAACGTGCTCCGCTCCAACACGGCGAAGCAACTCGGCAACGGACCGCTTGCTGAAGAGGTACAGGTGCTGGTCCGGCAAAAGCATCTTCACGAATTCGTCGCCAGCCGCGACCATCTGCTCCAGACTCATGCCTTCCCGATACGATGGAGTCTGAATCAACAGGATTCCGTCGGTTTTGAGAAGACGCACGCAGTGCTGAAGCGTGTTTGCGGGATCGGGAAGGTGCTCCAGAACGTCCATGAGCGCGATTGCATCAAGGGACTGAGGTTGGGCGGACTGCTCTTCGATGGGGCCCTGGAGCATGGGCACGCCAAAGGTCTTCCGGGCGAAATCGACCACCCACTGGCTGAGTTCCAAGCCGGTCGCGTGGTAGCCCGCCCAGCGCAGAAGGGCGACGAAACCTCCATGCGCGCTTCCGAGCTCAAGAATCTTCGCCGGCGGCAGTTTGTATTTCAGAAGAGCACGCAGCCAGTGCACACATCTTTCGGCGAGATCCTGCCTCGCGCGCTCCGTGATCGGAGGCAATCCCAGCTTTTCTGATTGGTACGACTCAAAATAGCTACGCCCATAGAATCCCTGCTCATCCTGACCGGCGAGCAGATTCTTCGGGTCGGGCATTCGCGCCGCCACCAGGGTCTCGCAGCGCGCGCAACGAAAATAGTCGTCTGAAAAAACCTCCAGACTTTCGTTGCCGCACCAGCAGCGCGAGACACAACTCAGCCCGGACTCCGCGCCGGGAGCAGAGTGTGCGTGCCCAATGGCATGCGACCGGCGTTTCATCCGATCCGCGATTCTTCGATGTTGCTGGTTTTCATCCTATTCTATTTTGCTCCAATATCGATCTCTATATTGCCGCGATACGATACGGCGCGCGCAACATGGGAACGGCCGACTCGTTTGATATAGTACGTTCTCGTCGGCGCCAGGATCGTTCCCAGCGCCATCGCGAAGAGAGCTGAATGCTCGATCAGATCATCGACTTGACAAGGCGCTGCCCGTACGACTTTCGCCTGTCGGCTTTTCCAGCCGATCCACTTGCACACCTTTTCGAGGAGTGGGTTCCGTATTACCGAACAAAGTGGGCGATTGCGGCGGTGCTTAGACCGAAGCGAATTTTGGAGATCGGTGTACGCTTTGGGTACAGCGCGATGGCATTTCTGGACGCTTGCCCGTCAGCTTCCTACCTCGGGATGGATATTAATTCGGAAGCCAACGGCGGATACCCGGACGCTGTATTCTGGGCTGCCAGGCAGTTGAGGCATCGGAAAGCGAGCTTTCTCATTGCGGACTCGCAGACCTTTGACCAGTGGCCGGGAGAGCGTTACGATCTGATCCACGTGGATGGTCAACAGGATGGCAGGGGCACCATCCATGACCTCAGCGTGGCGCTGCGGCAGGCAGACTACATCCTGCTGGACGGCTGCTTGTGGACGCGACAGAATTTCCTCGCGGCCAATGAGTTCATCTATCGCTATCGGGACCTCATTGAGTCTTGCTTCGTGATCCCTGGATACGCCGGCGAGTTGATCATCCGGCCAAAGCTCGAGGCTGCGTCGCCGGGGCCGACGCGGGTGGAGTCGAGTGAACAACTCCGGACGTCCTATACGCGCGAGTATTATTTGCGCGACTGCGGTGGTTTCGACGACTTTAAGCGGAGCCGCGGCGCGAGAATCGAGGACGACCGGCTACTGGCGGTCAGCACCCTCGCCTCAACTGGAATCGCCGGACGTGCGCTGGACCTGGGATGCGGACGCGGCGAAGTTAGTCTTGATCTGGCACGAAAAGGATACGAGGTCACCGCCGTCGACTACTCAGAGGAGGCTGTCCGGCTGGCTCGAGAGGCCTGCGCCGCCGGCTACCCGGGAGATGGCAGTATCCGGTTCCACCGCTGCGATGTGAATGCGGCCCCAATCGAGGGCCTCTACGACGTCGTCATAGCATCCGATCTTATCGAGCACATGTTTCCTGAGGAGTTGGACCGCCTATACAGCCTTGTGGCGAGACATCTGAGCCCAGGTGGGTTCTTCCTGATCCATACCTTCCCCAATCTATGGTTTTACCGATATGACTACGCACGAAGGCAACGGCTGGCGAGACGCCTGGGCGCTTATCTGCCCGATGAACCGCGAACACGATACGAACTGCTAATGCACATTAACGAACAGTCGCCGCGAGTCCTCCGCCGTCAATTGGCGAGGTACTTCCCTCATGTGGACCTGTGGTTCGGGCACCCGGAATCAGCGGCCGACAACCTTATGCGCGTGTTTTCGCGAGCGGAGATGCGTGCTGCCCCCGATCTATTCGCCGTGGCCTCGCACACGCCAATTCCTCGAGAACAACTGATCGCGCGGTTCCGCATGGATGCGCTGCCCAACCTGCCAAGTGGAGCGATCGGAATTCGACTGGAGCGCACGCCGGAGGCGATTCGACGAAACAGCCGGTTCACGATACGTCCGGTGCTGCACAATTCCAGCGGGTTGGACCTGCGCAGCGCGGAACCGTATCCTGTCCATCTCTCTTATCACTGGCTCGGTCGGGAAACCGAGGAATACCTTGTGTTTGACGGGCAGCGTTCGCGCCTGCACCCGTCCTTGCGGAACGGCGAAACGAACAGCTACCAGATGACTGTGGACGCGCCGGATGTGGCTGGAGAATTTCGACTCCGGGTCACGCTCGTGCAGGAGTTCGTCCGCTGGCTGGATGCCTCGCCTGAATCCATCTTCCTGGATGATATAATCGCCGTTCTGTGACAATGCGCCAGTGCCACTCATGGATACTTCTTCCGACCTCCTGACCGGACGCTGGCCTCACCAATCGGCTTTCACGGACGTGCGTCACAGCGTCCAGTTCACTGACGGCACGGGGCGTTGCGTGGGCGTTGCCGTCTGCGACGATTCCGGCGAACTCAGAACGGGCTTCCGGCAGGGTGAGCGCGCCCATTTCTTTGTGGAGTTCGAAGTACTCCGGGACATTCAGACTCCATCCGCCGGGCTGGAGTTGCGTACCAGGAGTGGGTCGCTGATTCACGGCAAGAACACATTCCAATATGGTTCGCCGGTTCCGCACATGGTACACGGTGGATCGAAACTCAGGTATCACCAGTGGATCGATCTGAAAGTGGCGCCGGAGGAATACGATTTTGGAGTCGGTTTGGCGGGAACCGATGCGGACTCTCATGACGGATACGTCAATGGTCACTTGTCGCACGTCGAGTTCGGCAGCAGGATCCGGGAGCACTGCCGCGTGGTCCGTGCCGGTTCACTGGAGGTGGATTTTGCGGTGGATGGCAAACTTTCCCACCACGGCATAGCCGAGTTGCCCGGCTGTGCCAGTCTGCAAGTGGTGGAAGACGGCATCGGCAGTGTGCAGGTGGTTGGAGAAGTTGCGGAAGATCCTACGCCTCCGGTGTTTCACGTCACCCATTGGAAGGCAGGTTCCCAGTGGATACACAAGATCCTGCGGCAATGCGTTCCAGAAAGGATCGTCGCACCCCGTCTGGGGGAAGCCCAGGTCCGTCACTACGCGATTCAGCGCGGCCGTGTTTATCCTACGGTCTACATGACGAAGGAGGACCTGGCCAAGGTTGCTCCGCTCGACGCGAAGCTCTTCGTAGTCATTCGCGACCTCCGCGATACCCTGGTCTCCGCGTATTTCAGCATCAAGTACAGTCACCCCATGGTCAATGACGAGATCGTTGCTCTACGCAGAAAGCTGCTTGAACTGGACCAGGAAGCCGGCTTTCTTCACCTGCTGGACGACTGGCTTCCGCAATGTGCGAGAATTCAGCTCTCATGGATTGAAGCGGGCGAGCCCGTTCTGAAGTATGAGGACTTGCTGGAAGACGATCTGGAACTGCTTAAGAGCGCCCTGATTCAAAAGTGCGGATTGCCGGTTTCGCCCGAAGATCTGCGGAAGGCGATCCTGGACAACCGCTTTGAATCTCTTACACGCGGACGCAAGCGAGGGGCCGAGGAGATTCTTGCCCACGAGCGTAAGGGCGTTGCCGGAGACTGGCGAAACCATTTCACCGAAAGGATCAAGGCTGCGTTCAAGGCGCGCCATGGCGGTGTGCTGGTAGCGACAGGCTACGAGAAAGATCTCTGCTGGTAGACGTTTCGGCGGCCTGCAGTGACGCGGCGATCATGCCTGCCGGTGCCCTCGGCACGTTAGAGAATGGATTCATGACCAGACAAGAAGCGGGCCCGCCGCCGAAGCCGAGTGGCTTTGATCCCGAGGTCCTGTTCGGTGGAGTTCACTGGCACCAACAGTGGGAAGTCTACCAGGACGTGTTCACACCTGGGCGGAATCCGGTTTGCGACCTCATGGCGTATGCCGGCGTTCCTCAGGACCTGAGCGGAAAGACGGTGCTGGACATCGGCGCCTGGAACGGTTGCTTCAGCTTCGAATGTATCCGCAGAGGCGCTTCCCGCGTTCTTGGGCTTGGTCCGGATGACCCCGTGACCTCCGGGTTTTTCCGGTTGAAAGAGGCGCTTGGGCACCAGAACGCCGACTACGTCAAGGGTTCGGTATACGACCTGGATAAGGGCTTGATCGGCGAATTCGATATAGTCTTGTTCTTCGGCGTGCTCTATCATCTTCGTTATCCATTGCTGGCGCTCGACAAGATTTTCGATGTTTGCAAGGAGCGCTTGTTCGTGGAATCGTTCGTGATCGACAATCATTTTCTTCTGGGCGTCCGGAAGAACCTGCGGCAACTGGCCGAGGTGGCGCCCGAATTGGTGGAGACACCGCTCTGGGAGTTCTTCCAGTTCGACGAGGTGAACGAGGATGGCAGCAACTGGTTCGGGCCGAACCTTTGCGCTTTGACCGCCGCAGTCGAAAGCGCCGGCTTCGACGTGACTCATTCGTCGACATGGGGCCACCGAGCCGCGCTGGCCGCTACCAGGACCGGTGAGCCGCAGTTCCTGACGATGAACTCTTACGAAAACGACGAGGTGGTGGCCGGCAGCGTCGGACTTCGCCAGGAGTAAGCCGGCCGGTTTGGGGGCGAACGGATGACAAGCCCATGCCGGGAATTTGGGCTACGGTCAGTCGGAAAAGTGCGCACAGGGCATCGCGCTGAGGTCAACAAGGAAGGTGTATGGGCATGCCGTACAGACGAAACGCTACGTGGAGGCCAGGATGAAGCCTGGCGAAGAAACACAGACCAGCGGCTCCGTACCATCTGCTCACGGGGAGGACCGGCTGCTTTCCCGATATTGGGGTTGGTTCCTCGTGGTTGTGTTGCTGGTATTTGAATACGGCCTTTTCCGCCAATACGTGTTACGAGAAATTGCCTGGGCTTATCCGGCCTCCTTTGATCAAGCGACTTATCTCTTTCAAGCTTATGGAGACTACGAACGCATTCTCTCGGAAGGATTCCTGCCTGGCTTGAAATCCAGTCTGCTTGCTCAGATTCCAATGGGGGTCATGTTGCAGACTCAGGCCGCACTGTTGTTCCTGACTATCGGGCCAACGCGTCTCAGCGCCCTTACCCTTTCATTCCTTTATTTCGCATTGTTTCAGTTGCTTCTGGTGCACACGCTCAGGTGGCTAACCGGACGGTGGTCGCTGGCATTCATCGGACTTGGGCTTTTTCTCGTCTCAACGAGCCGGTTCTTTTGGGCGGGCGGGCTTGCGGATTTCCGTATCGACTCGATTGCTTCCTCACTCTACGGGATCACCCTCTGCCTTGCTATACGATCCCGCAATTTCCAGTCGCGCCCATGGTCCCTCGTTTGCGGCGCTTTTGCCGCGCTTCTTATACTCTTCCGCTTCATAGCCATCACCTATCTCATGGGAACGCTGGTCTGCTTTTTCGCATATCTGGCAATCAGCGCGCTACGGCGCCGCCGGAATGATCCATGGGTCGTGACGCGGGTTAAACGGCAGGCGCGCGGTCTGATGTTGGCGGTGCTGCCAATCGTCGGTCTGGTTGTGCCTCTTCTGATTCTTAGCCGTCAGGCCCTGTACTCGTACTACGTCGTTGGACACCTGATTGGCAAAGAAAAGGAGATCCGCGCCGCCGAGTTTGGCGCGGTTGGCTTCTTTAACTATTACTTGTACTATCCCGTTTCTCTCTGCAGAGACCATCTCGGTATTTGTTTCATTGTGCTCGTGCTGTTGATCGCAGCCGCTTTCGCAGTTTGCCGGTTTGATGGCGGGCGCCGCGCCTTATCGGACGACCGGGAGCGGAGACGAGAACTTCAGGACTCTCTTACCTTGTGTCTGCTGGCATTCCTGATGCCGCTGGCTCTGTTTACATACGACGTGGCTAAGTCGCCGGTGGTGGCCGGCATGTTGGTAATCCCGGTCGTTTGGGTCATTCTTCTGGGTGGTTTGTGGCTTTCTCGATTTGGCTCGTGGGGACATCCAGGCCGCGCCAACCAGGTTGCGTTGTGCGTGATCGCAGTTCTGGCGCTGCTTGCAGGAACGTGGACCGAGTTCGCGATGAATGTCAGGAAGTTCCATACCGTAAACCGCGAACAGGAGCAGCACCTTCTTGAGGTCTACGACCGGATAGGCGCATATTGTGCCGCGCTCGGACTGGAGACACCGCGGATCGCCGCAGACCGCGTTCTGGATTATTTCTCCGGCTCCGTCGTCCCAGTCATGGTCTATGAAAGATCGAAAGTCCTTCTCCGCCCCGAACCCACGCTCGGCAACGGCATCTTTCAAGTGAGCCACGACGACGCGTTGAATGAGGTCAGGGCATCGGATATCGCCATCCTTACAACAAACTCCGTGCCCGCCGATGAAGCATCTCCATATCCTTTCACGAAGTCGATGATCGCAATCAAGGCGGATCTCCTGGCGACCGCGACCGCCAGTATGGCGCCGCTGACTAAACTTAGTTTTGGCGGGCGCGACATCACTATCTTCGTCCGGTCAGGCGCCAGAGTCGAAGGCGACTCGGGCGGTTGGCTCACCAGTGCCGGGGCCACGGTTATAGCGCCCGTGATAACCTTGAGATCGCACCGCTACATTGTTCTGCAGGGCCGGACCATCTTTCCGGATCAGATTGGTGGACGGTTGCGTGTCTCCGCTCGTCTGTTGAGCGCCGCGGAGTCTCAGAGTCTGCCGACGCTGGTCTCTCCAATCTCGGCGAGTTATAAGATTGTCATCGATCTAAGAGGTCAGACGCTGCCCAGCGACGGCCTTGTGGACATCGCGCTTTCATTCGACCGGTATTTCGTTCCGAAGGAACGCGGGATCAACAGCGATGACAGGCAGTTGGTGATCATGACGCCGACCGACGTAACCGTAACGGACCAGGCGAACCCGCTATAGCCCATGCCGAGCGCTGACGGATCGGAAACCACGGCGCAATTCAGAGTCATCGCGGCCGGAGGTTCATGGCGATACACAGGTTGCAGAACACGAGCGGTAATGGCACGGGAAAAAACGACCGCTTTTGAACAGAAAAATGCGGCGAAAGCTCCTCCGCAATCTCGGCAGGCAGGTTGATGTGTTCCCGCTCGATAAACCACCGGTATGATTGTCCGTAGCGTTTCTCGAAGATCCTCTGCGCAGAGATTCGCCGGCTGAGTGTGTACGCGAGACCGCCCTCGCAGGGAATCACTACCTGAAACACGCCCCGTTCTTTATTGCACAGCCGGTGCGTTTCCCGAATGGCGCCAGGCAGATTCGGCAGATGCTCGAGCACGTGGACCGCGATGATCCGATCAAAGTGTCCATCCGGGAAATCAAGGGATTCCTGGCAATCCCCCACAACCATCCGGACCCTGGGAAATCGCCGCTTGATATCAGCGGCCATGTTCTCTCGCAACTCCACGGTCACGTAGTCCGCTTCCTGCTCCGCGCTCAAGCGCTCATAACTGAGATGCTCTCCCAATCCCGCACCGATCTCGAGACTGCGGCGAAAGCCTGGAGGTGCGTGCTTTGATACCCAGCCATGATTGAAGCTCTCGATCATGCGGTAGCGCGGCAGGGTCTCGTGCCACAGCTTCACGAAATCGTCGCTGATGATCCTTTGATCAGGCGTCAGCGGAGGAACGTGCTTAGGCCATTTCACGCCGGCCTCACCAGTCCAGACCCCGATCCTTCGGGACAATTCGCCGGAGGGTGTAAATGTCGCCTGCGTCCGCCTGGGCGAGGAGCCTGGGAAGTTTATCCCATGGGTCCCAAACAGCGCTGATCAGTTTCCCCGTGATGCCGTCGCTTTGGCTGGACAACAGGAATGCGCAGAGTTCGGCGGCTTTCTCAAGCGACGCGCCTCCTTCGTCCCTTTGCTTGATGGACCGCAGATAGAAAGCTTCTCCGGCCTGCTCCGGGCCTGCGGCGAGCACTTCATCCAGCAGGCGGGTATTCAAGGGACCGGGGGCAATGGAATTCACGTCGATTCCGGTGCCGCGCGTCTCCTCGGCCAGCGTCTCGGTAAAGCGCACTACCGCGGCTTTCGAGGCCGCATACGCGCTGAATCGTGGCAACGGAGCGGTTGCTCCGCCCCCGGACAGATTCACGATCTTCCCGCCTTGATTGCGCCGGAATATCGGGAGAATGGCCCGGCACAACAGCACGGTTCCCATCAGGTTGATCTCGATCGCCTGCCGCCACTCTTCCCAATCAACATCCTCCGAAAGACCGATGGGCCCGTAAATCCCAGCGTTGTTCACCAGTCCGTTAAGCGACGGCAATCGGTTTCCGGCGGTTTCGATCAGGCTCGTCACATCTTCCGGCCTGGAGACGTCGGCAGTATGCGCCAGGATTAATTGACCACCGGAGGCAAACGCAGTCAGTTCCGCCACCGTGGATTCGAGCAGGTCCGCGTTTCGGGCGCACAGGAATACATGAGCGCCTCCACGGACACAAGTCCGTGCAATCGCTTTTCCCAAACCTTGACTCGCTCCGGTGATAACGATGCCGCGCCCCTTAAGATTCATGACAGCCTCCCCGTACAATCGGTGAACGGCTGCGCATGCCGCCGATCCTCAAGGAACACGCTCCCCGTTGAGAGTGACCTCGTCGATAGCGCACCGGGGACAAGTTTGCTGGACGTTAGGGAACGAAATCCGATTTTCGCCGAAAAAAACCTGATCGGTGCGCACGCTCACATAAGGCCCTTCGTACCTCAGCACCGGATTTCCGTTGACGCTGACATTCACAACCCCGCGGCCGCCGGATACCGCGCCGTCCACCACAAGAACATCATCAGCGTTCACGTCGCTTCTGGCCGGAATCTCCTGACTGATGTTGTCCGGGCTGAACCAAATGTCCTGCACAACCACGTATCTGCCGTTGGAGCGGGGGCGCAGATAAATCGCGACACCTTGTTCGCGCTGCCCCATCGTCAATATGGGCAAGAGGTTATCCGACTTGTCGAACTCGAAGGACCGAAACCGAATTACTCCGTGGAATTGCGTCAGCGTTCGTGGAGGCACGCCGGCATAGAAGCAGAACGAACCGCCTCGATAGAGAAGTGTTGAAGCGTGCGCCTGGGCATCCCGTGCCACACTCTCGATACCTGAGACGCCTGGACTGGTGGTCGGTGCGTCGGATATGACGATGCCTTTCCGGATGCTCGCGCTTTCCAGCGGTTGCAGATCGCCCTCGGTGGGACGCCCATCAAACAGTGGCTCCCGGGTCGGGACAGAGAAATCGATCAAACGATCGCGCACCTCGTAAAACTGAAGCACGCCGTTCCAATACATGGAAGAGACCAAATCACCCGAAGGCAGGACTACGGGTGCGCCGAATGGGATGGTTCTCACCGCGGCGGTCACGGAAGTCAACGGATATGCCTTCGGCCAGGCTGCGAATCGGCTCACCACCTCAGCGCCAAGCAGGAAGTTGACGGAGAGAAAGGCCACATAACCCGCGGCCAAAACACGGCGTGACCATTTGCCAATGCGGTCGTCGGACACGGCCAGAATGAAGGTCGCAACGAGCAGGAAATTACCGTAAATGAGCGCTTTATTCGCTTTGTACACAATAGACGGCCCGTCGACCGCGGGGTTGCTCGACCAGGCGAGAGCAGTGGCCATACAGAACAGCAGTCCACCGGACAGCAACCAGTAGCGCCGTTGATGGCGAACCACGACCCAAAACGCCAGAGCCAGGCTCACGAGAAAGAACGCGACAAGACCGGCCTCGATCGCACTCTGATCGAATAATCGCAAGGAGAGAAAGGGGAAGCGAAGCCCTAAGACTGTGGCGAAATACCCGAGAACACTATCACGGGGCGTACCGAGGATCACAAATCCGACCCCCGCATTGGCCAACCACGCGAGATACCGAACCCTCCGGACCAACAACAGCGGGTCCAGCAAGGCGGCGGCAATGGGAGGGGAACCAGCCAACAAAGCCAACTTTACGGATCTGTTTTGAAGGCCCAGAACAAGTACCTGAATCCCCTGAACGAAGAGCAAAACAGGAACGCACTCCGAGTATGAAATGTAGAGATATAAGTACATGAGGCTGAGCGCCGCAAGGATACGAACGTCACTGACGTCTTCTCTGAATGGAAGGAAAGCCACAACCAGGATCACTATGGGCACGACCCCATAGTGGCTCAGGAACGATGCCGAATAGTTCAGCAACTCGACAGAAGACAATGAGAACAGCGCCAGACCCGAATACAGCAGCCACGGACGCTCGAAAAGCCTCAGATCGGTAGCACGCAAAAGCAGAAATGCGAAGGCTGCGAGCGCTTGAGCCCGAAAGAGTCCGACCAGGACGGCGACGCAGTTTGCGGGGGGAGCATTCAAGGCGGTTGCTAACGAAGCAAGCAGAAGACCCACGCCATTCCGTCGCGAGGTCTCGTCCTGATAGGCCGCCGCATACGCCGAATGCATGGTCCGGCCCATCAGATGGCTTGCAAAGGCGCTATAGTTCAACAGCTCGTTGTTGAGCTGTCCACCAATATGTGTGAGGCTTTGATTCGCGATGTCCGGAGCCACGGCCACCAGGCCGAGAGCGGTGGACGCAGCCAGCACACCCAACGCAGCCCAGTAGCCGGAACGCTCCGATATGAGGGTCGGGCGATCCTGGTATATCACGACGAGCGTATAGACCAGGAATGGGATTGCCAATAACAAGGGCAGAGCGGGCGGCAGATCCTGAGGAATGCGGTAGCCTCCCAGGGTCAGCAGCAGCACGAGACAGACAGGAAAGAGAATGGGTCCCAGGAGCACCGCCAAGTGCCGGTAGGAGGTTTTCCTGAGCAGAGAATCGGCGACGCCGAAGCCCGCGGCAAGGCAGAACGCCTGCAAGCAGAAGAACAAGAGAATAATGTTCATCTCACTACGGCTTTCCCACCGCCGCGTAGCGCAATCTCGAATCGCCGGCCAGGTCGGGCTTAAGAAAGCGGTTCGGGTCGAGTACAATGGCTGTTCTCATTTTGTCCACCAGGTCGTCGGCGGACAACTCCCGGAAGACGGGCCATTCTGTCGCGAGAACCACAGCGTCTGCGCCGTCCAGCGCTTCCCGGCTGGACTCACAAAGGCGGATCCACGAGCTCAACTCGAGTGGCAGGTGGTGGACGGCCGGGTCGTAAGCCCGCACCTCGGCGCCGTTGCTGCTCAGCCACTGGCATAACTCCACCGCGCTGGACCGCCGCAGCGTGTCCGTGCCAGGTTTATACGCGAGACCCAGGACGGCAATCCTCTTCCCGGCGGGATCCCCAAGCAGTCTCGCCAGTGCGCGGCGAGGCCATCCCTTATGTTCGTTGTTACTGGCGATGACGGCTGAAAACAAGTGCGTGGAAATCCCCTGCTGCTCGCCAATCTGTTCGAGGAAAGAGACGTCCCTGGCCAGCGTGCCGCCTGCGAACGCCGCGCCCGGCCCCAGGTATGCTCTTGGACCGATCCTGGGTTCGCTCTTCAAGCCCCGTTCCACCTCTTTAGCGTCGGCCCCAGCTTGTTCGCAAAGCGCCGCCAATTCGTTGATGAACGCCACCGATGTCGCCAGGAAGGCGTTCAACGCATGCTTGGTCATCTCGGCCGATTCGACACTCATCCATTGAATGTTACGCGAGACGGGCGCAAATAACTGAGCCAGACGCGCGCGGTCTTCCTCCGTTCGAACTCCGACCACAATTCGCTCCGGCCTGCGAAACGAATCCAGAGCTTTGCCGAGACGCAGGTTCTCCGGAGAGTAGGCAAACGCGGCCCGGCGTCCGGGGTATCGTTCGTGGAACGCCCGCTCCAGGCTTGCTGTGAACCCAACGGGGACCTGGGATGAGAGCAGCACCAAGGCGTCTTCCCGCACGTGCGGAAGGATGGCGTAGATATGGGCCCTCACCGTTTCCACATCGGCGATATCGTTGTCATCAACGGGAGTGTCGAACGTGACCCACACGACATCCGCATCTTCCGCGGCGCGCCGAAGATCGGTGGTGAAGGATAGCCGGCCTGACGAGAGACCGGCTGCAACCAATTCGGCGAGCCCCGGTTCGGAGATCGGCGGTCTGGCTTGCCGTAGTTCCGCAATGGTCTCCGCATCGGAATCGCAGCCGACCGTCGTAACGTGTTCCGCCAGGCAAGCCGCGGTCACCGAGCCAAGATGCCACAAGCCATACACGCACACGCGCATGCTCATAGACCGTTCACCAACAGGCGATCCAGGAGATTACTGGCGTCGACGCAAGCCGAACCTTTCACAGGCGCCTCCAATCCTGATGGTTACTCTTCGGTATCCCGCCGCAGAGGGGCGCCCGCGGGAGAGAATGAGCCGGCATCCAGGCAGGTTGACGCTGCCGCGGCCGCGGTCTGAAAACGCATTCTCGCGAGCCGGCCGAGAGAAAGCCTGATCTTGAAAATATCCCTCGCGTTGCGAAGATTGCCGCGAAACAGCTCGAGGCGGCTGTCCGCATCGTCGTGCCAGCGGATCGGAACCTCCTTGATCCGGTAGCCGAGCCGCTGCGCCAGGGCGAGTATCTCGACGTCGTACATGTATCCGTCGATCTGCTGCCGCCGGAACAGGTCGTGAGCGACATCGCCCCGAAAAAACTTGAACCCGCATTGGGTATCCACGATATCCGGCAAGCCAACTACAGAATGCATGAAAACGCTGAATCCCATCGACCCGAGGCGGCGATGAAGCGGTTGTCGCCGCTCGATCTTTGAACCGCGCAAGCCTCTTGAGCCGATCACCACCTCGAAACCTTCAGCCAGCCAGGGCTGCAGTTTGGCATACTCCTCGATCGGGACTTTGTTGTCCGCATCGGCAAAGCCGATGATCTTGCCGGATGCGATCGAAACACCTTCTCGGATACCCCGTCCCTTGCCGCTCCGGGCGCTCTGCCCAATCACCCTGATCGCGGGGTTTGTGGAAACCATCTCGCGTGCGCGCTCACGCGTGCCATCGTTTCCGTCGGCAGCCACAATCACTTCGTAGCGGTATTTCCGCGACTCAAAATACTCCGCCACCTCCCTGATCGTCCGCCCAATTGTTGTTGCCTCGTTGAAAGCGGGCAGTATCAGGCTGATATCAATTTCGTTTCTCATGACTAGTGTGGCTTATTTTGTTGCTGCATGAAGTGGTTTTCGGCAGGTTACCAAGCACCGAATCCCCGCCGGGTAGTAGATCCATCTGCGCAGCCTGGATTCTACCCACATAATGACATGCATGGCGCCACTGTCGCTGGAGCGCCTGATACTGCGTTTCACCACGTTGCGCCGCACTTCCGGGCTCGCGTCCAGATACCTCCGGTTGCGTTTCTTTGTCATCCAGAACGCCGGATACAAAACAAACCCCAGATGGGATCGTTCCAGAATGTCGAAACCGGCAGTTCGCAACATGCCCAGCAGACCGGCCATCCGGTATCTCCGGAAATGCATCAACTCCTGATCGTAGACATCGTACAGATCGGGGCCGGCCGGCACCTCGATGACCGCGATCCCGCCCGGTTTCAGAATGCGCTGCAGGTGGTGGGTGGCGGCCCGGTCGTCATTGATGTGTTCGAGCACATTGAGCAGAACGAGCCCATCAAAGCTCCGGTCAGGCAAAGGGCAGGATGACAGATCGAACTGAAGCAGCGGAATGTCAGGCATATTCCTCGACAACCGCTCCAGAGGCCCGCGGATGCAGTCGGCCCCGATAACCACGCAATCTGGGAATCGCCGCCGCAGCGACTTCAGAAAGAACCCGGAAGAACAACCAATGTCCATGATCGTACTGACGCCAGGGCGCAGCCAGCGCTGCAACTGCGCCATCGTATGCTCACGAGAGGCACGGTCGATGTAATGGTCGTCGCCAGCGGTTTCCTCGTGAAATTCCGTAAGTTCGTCGCTCCAGGCGCCGGAACGATTATCGTAGGATAGAATCGGAATTGAGCTCCCATCGACAAGGAATCCTTTCCCTGTCCAGACCGCTTCGGAACAGCCCGGCGGCGGGGGAAAACTGAGTGTAGAAGACAGTTTGGAATTCCTCGTCCGGAGATTTCCCGGTTCAAATCATCATAAACCTGAGAGCTCAGTCCGAATCCGCTATTCTATCACTTGGATGGGCCGGTTTGGCCGCCGACGGCGGCCCGGACCGCAGGCGATTGTACAACACCTGACAAATTGATATTTTGCTTTTTCTCAACCTCATAAGGATATCGTTTCTACAATGCGAGTCGCCATCATAGGATGCGGCCTGATTGGAAGTACGCGAGCCGCCGCGATATCGAACTGCCCGTTAGTTGCCTGCTGCGACTCGGTCTCGGAGCGAGCGCAAGCGCTGGCGAGACGTGTGCCGGGCGCCGAGGCTTTAACGAATTGGCGCGATGTAGTCACCCGCCCCGATGTCGATCTTGTAATCGTCGCTACGAGCCATGAACGGCTGGCCGAGATCGCGTGCGGAGCAGTTGCGGCCGGCAAGCACGTTCTTCTCGAGAAACCCGGCGCGCGCCGCGCGGTGGAACTGGACCCTCTGCTTGCCGCTTCGCGAAAGACGGGCGCCCTCGTCCGGGTGGGCTTTAATCATCGCTTTCACCCTGCCCTGCGGAAGGCTCGAGAGATATTTGAGACCGGCATCCTGGGCGATCTGATGTTCATCCGTGGCCGGTATGGACACGGGGGCCGGCCCGGCTACGAACAGGAGTGGCGAGCGCATCCGGAGATGTCCGGCGGCGGCGAGATGATCGACCAGGGCGTGCATCTGATCGATTTGGCCCGTTGGTTCCTGGGCGACTTCACCAGAGTGCGCGGCCATGTTGCTACGTATTTCTGGCAAATGCCTGTCGAAGACAATGGCTTTATGCTGCTCGAAACAGCGCGTGGGCAGACCGCCTTCCTGCACGCGAGCTGGACAGAATGGAAAAACCTGTTTTCTTTGGAAATTGCCGGTCGCGTCGGCAAACTGGAGATCTTGGGCCGCGGCGGCAGCTATGGGACGGAGCGGCTGACTCATTACCAGATGCTGCCGGAGATGGGCCCCCCGGTCACCACTGCCTGGGAATATCCCATGGCTGACAATTCCTGGGAGTTGGAGTTTGTCTCCTTTTTGGAGGATATCCGGCTCAACCGTCAACCGACTCCGGGTGTTGAGGATGCCCAGGCGGCCCTGCGTGTAGTGGAACAGATTTATGCGGAAGAGTCCGGGTGATCTTCGGACCAGGCGCGTCGGGGATTCTCGCTGCCGACCTGCAGCGCGCCTCGCACTTGCTGAAAAGGGAATCCGATGGGTTGCGCGAGCGCGGCTATTCGGGGTTCTCCCCTTAACACATCCCGCGGCACTTCCTCTTCTCCGGAGTCAATGCCAGTTTAATCTCGGTGGGGTGTGGGCAGTTTTTCCTCCGGCACTATGGGGCTCCTGGAACCGACGCCGGCATAGCGATCAGAAGGTGCGCGCAGTATTCGCTTCATGCCTGCCGGAGCGCCATCGCTGCGTCTCGTCAATCGCGACAAGCCATTAACCAGAACGCGGATCCAATCGCGCAAATAGCGCAGGGGCGTGGAACGGTTGATCCACAGCCCTGTCGGAAGACTTAGCGCGAATGAAGGAAGTGACCGCCGTGGCGGGCTGAGAACTCCCTTGTCGTGTTCCACTCTCCATGAACAGTAAGCGTATACCGACTCGAAGGCCGCGTAGCCAAAATTCTTTTTCTGTACCCGCGCGGCTTCCGCCAGCGACCTTTTTCGTTCTCCCAAAGTCTTGTTCGCGCTATGCAACCGGCTCGTCGCGAGAACACGATCAAGGTGCATCAATTCGGTACACGCGGAAATACGTATCCATAAGTCATAGTCGAACGCGGAACTGAGCCCGGCGTCCAGCAGGTTGACCCGCTCAAGTGCCGTACGCCGGACGAATGCAGCGGGCTGGCAGATCTGGCACTCACGGTCGAGAGATTGCACCGCTCGCGGGGAGGTTGGATACTGGCCGAGCACCGTACCAGAGGCGTTAGTCCACAAGCCGTTTCCGTAAACCATCCCGACCGCCGGATCCGACTGGAATGCGGCAACGACATTCTGTACGGCGTCCGGAAGATACGTGTCGTCCGCGCTGAGCCATGCACAGATGTCGCCCGACGCAAGCCGCCATCCTTTGTTGATGGCATCAGCAGCGCCGTGGTCCGGCAAACTGAAGTACCGCAGCCGGCCCGCATAGCGCTCCAGGATCTCCAGCGTTCCATCCGTCGAACCTCCGTCCATCACGATGTATTCGATCCGCGGATACCCTTGCGCGAGTACGCTCAGAATGGTGTGCTCAATGTAGCCGGCCATGTTCAGGGAAGGAGTGACTACGCTCACCAAAGGTGTCGTACCGAGTGCATCGGCGGCGCTCATGCTCGCCTCCTTGCAAAGCCCGCCTGCCATGGCCGTGTACAAGCCGAATTGAGTGTGCTGAAAACTCACCTCACTCACATTGTCGCTGAACAGCACTTGCGTCTCGCGGGCCGAGCTGCTGATTCGGCCATTCGCCCATTATATGAGTTTATCCTGGATGAAATATCCCGGATGCAACGTCTCTCCAATGCTAAATGTATCTTGTGGACCGCCCACTAGTCCCGAATTCTGGAAAACATCGTCATGCCGGCCTGTAATTCCGCCCGTTTCATCGAGACCCGTTCGCAGCGTTGGCGCCCGGCCAGCGTGCACACCTTCCAATAGCCCACGGCGACGGCAGCAATCGACACGCTCGGGACCTGGCTTCCAAGCCAGGTTGCCGTACAGATCAGAGACGATCCCGAGGAGTCGATCCTGACGGCTCCTGAGGAGTGCTGAGCGTAGCGTTGCCAGGGCAGTCAATCCCTGGCGCGTCGCCCCGTGGTTCCTTGCACGAACGCCGGAAAACAGGCACGTGCGGGCTCGGCAACCTACGGCACCGCCCACGCGCCGAGAGCCTGCCAGCCGGAGTTTTCGGTGCCGCTCGAGTTCCTCGCTGCCGTGTAGAAAATCTGGTTCCCTGCGAAAGATCCCGTGAAACTCACGTTGAGCGTGAGCGTGAGCGTGTCGTCGCTGCCCGACACCGACGAACCCGCGCCATTCACCGTACACTGGCTGTTGGATGCGCTCCCCGAACCCGGCAAGACGACGGTGCCCGCAAACGGCCCACCCCCGTCTCCGGCATCGTCCACCAGGTACAGCGTGCTGCTTTGCGCGACATAGGCCACGTAGCACGCATTCCGCCCGTTGAGGAAGTTGTTGATCAGCACATCCATGATCCCAAGATCCTGCCAGCCGAAGCTGTCTGTAAACGTGAACGTGAAACTTTGGCTGGCCCCGCTTCCGCTCATCGGAATAACGTCAAGAGCTCGTATCGTCGTTCCCGCTCCTCCGGGCACCCCCCAGGTACCCAATGCCTGCCACCCGGAGTTCCCGATGCCGGCGTCCCGGGCCGCAGTATATATGACTTTGTTGCCCCCGAAACTCGCACTGAAACCGATGTTCAAGGTTAATGTGATGGTTGTGCCGCTTCCGGTCACCGAAGAGCCCGTGCCGTTTACCGTGCACTGGCTGTTCGACGCGCTCCCTGTGCCCGGCAACTCCACGCTGCCCGCAAATGGCCCTCCCGCGTCTCCGGCGTCGTCCACCAGATAAACCAACCCGGCTCCCGCCCCGGAAGGAACAAACGCAAGGTAGCAGGCCTGGCGACCATTAAGAAACCGATTGATTAGGACGTCCACCACCGCCAAACTCTGCCAGCCTGCTGAATCGGATAAGGTGAACGTGAAGCTCTGGGTTGTTCCGGAACCTCCGCCGGGGGATGCCGATACGGCAGCCGGACCGGAGAGAATCGGGAATCCCACGCCGTTCGAAGTCGCGCTTCCCGGGTCCGCCGCCGTAACCGTAGCCATGCCCGGCGAGCCAATCAGGCCAGCAGGTACCGCGGCCGTCAGTTGCGTCATGCTGACAAAAGTGGTCGACAAAGCTGTAGCGTTCCACATCACCACCGCGCCGGAGACGAAGTTCATGCCATTAACGGTGAGCAGGAACGCCTCCCCGGCCGAGGCGGCCGAGCTTGGATTGAGGCTCGAAATGGCCGGAAGGGCACCATTCTGTGTGATGGTAAAGGTCTCTCCCGCGATGCTGAGGGTAGCGGTTCGGGGAAGTCCTGTATTCGGGGCAACGGTGTAGGACACCGAACCGCTGCCCGTTCCCTTGTTCGAACCCGTGACGGAGACGAAGCCCGCGTTGCTTTGTGCTGTCCAGTTGCATCCCGCGGAGGCCGTCACCGTGACAGTCCCACTACCACCGCCTTCGGCCACCTGAGCGTCGGGCGAAAGCGTTCCGCTGCAGAACAGCCCGAACACGCCCACTCCTGCGGTGGTCCCAACATAGACCTTGCCATTGGCAATGGTCGGCACGATGAACTTGTTCCCGGTTCCGAAGTTGTCGCGCCTGTTGGCCGCCATGTTGCTGTTATAGAGTTCCGTCCCAAGATTGGTGGCATCGTAGGCATGCAGTGTCGCCGGGTCCGTGTTCTCCGCAGCCCATACGATCGCGTTTACGGTTCCGTTGGCCGAAATCGAGGGAGTGGCCCCCGGATAGGCAAAAGCGGTTGGCGACTGAGAAGTCGGATTCGCGCCAAACAATCCGTTGTTGAATGCGAATGCCTTCACGTAGTCACTGACGGCGCCGTAATACAGCGTCCCGTTGAACCATGCCGGGCTTGACCACACTCCTCCAATGGCGCCCGCCAGATCCTGATAGTTCAGATTCCGGGTCGCGTTGAATTTGCCCATGTTGTCGCGGTCGACGACGTAGATGTTGTCGTCCTTTCCCGCGCCTACGAGGAGGTCTCGGACGTGTCCTTGCGCGTCTGTGACGGCCGGCAGCAGCAGCAACCCGCCGGACCCCAGATCTTCGTCGGCGTCCGACTCCGAGACCGTGTTGTACATGGTGAAGTAGTCGGCCACCGAAAGCGCGCCGTTTTGCGGCACGATTTTGACAAAAGCGTTGCCATAGTCGCTGCTCGACGGAAAGCCACTGCCGTTCAATGTGGTGTCGAAAGTACCGTTGGCGATCATCACATAGATGTTGCCGGATGCGTCCACTGCCGGCCCTGCTCCGGCGCCCCACAGCGCGCCCTCGCTCCCATTCGGCGTGAGATTGATTATGCTGACTTGCGCCAAAGTTGACTCGCTGTAGCCCATTACCCATCCCGTGTAAGGACCGTCGTCGCAGTGAGACGACCAGCTTGTGTACAACACTCCATTAGCCAGCAACAGCGCAGCTCGCTCCTTGTGCTGCTTGGGATCGAAGACTTGCGTTCCATGCGAGCCTTCGGTGCCGGTGCCTGGCCAGGTGGCGGTAATCAACTTTGGACCGCCGAACTCCTCGGTACCCGTGGTCAGGTCCAGTGCGTGCAGCCGCTGATAATAATTCCCCGACGCGTCTTTGGACATGGCCACCAGGTAGATGGTGCCGTGGGGTCCGCTCTGCAGGTCGATCACAGGCGTGGACGTGATCCCGATGATGGGAGTCACCTGCGAGCACCCTCGATCGTCGGATGGCGTTTCGCCTGCCAGACTCACAGTGGCGTGCCAGAGCTGCGATCCCGTGTCCGCATCGAAAGCATACGCGCTGTCGTTCTCCGTCATGACGTACAGCACATTGTGCGTGCCTTGCAATGCCATCGTCAGCGATGGCACGTAGAGCGGCTGAGCGTCCACCTTGCCGTCTACCGCGATTACAAATAGCTTGCCGAACACCGCCGTCTTGCTGGTGTTCAGCGGAGTGAGGATGGTTTCCGCGAGGTTCTGCCCGGTTCGTGCGTTGTCGTTGTGCCAAGTGAGGACGCTGACCTGGGCCTGTAAGACTGCGGTAAACAACAGGGCCGCGAAGGATGTCCTTCCTTTGAGCCACATTGGCGCATGCTAACAGATTGGTGTGTCATTCGGATATCGGGGAATTTACCTAATGCGCGCGGAGGTGCATGAAATGCAAGGGGGGCACCACCCCAAGTTGTGAATGGCCCAGGTCGTTACCGGTAGCCTCGTTAAGCCGCTGCGCTGCAAGGTCGCAAAGGCCAAGCCATTTCGAGCGCAACCGCGGAACCCTACGGCACGGTCCAGGCGCCGAGGGCCTGCCAGCCTGAATTCGCCGTGCTCCCGTTGCGCGCCGCCGTGTAGAAGATCCGATTGCCCATGAACGTCCCCGTAAAGCTCATGTTCAGTGTCAGTGTCAGCGTATTGCCGCTGCCCACCGCCGACGATCCCGTGGCGTTCACCGTACACTGGCTGTTCGATATGGTCCCCGTGCCCGGTAACTGCATGGTGCCCGCAAACGGCCCTCCCGAGTCTCCTGCGTCGTCCACCAGGTACAGCGTGCTGTACGTCACCGAATAGGCAATGTAGCAGGCATGGTGGCCGTTCAGGAAGTTGTTCATCAGCACATCCGCGATGCTCAGATCCTGCCACCCGTTGCTGTCGCTGAAGGTGAACGTGTACGTCTGGCTCGCTCCACTGCCGCTCGCCGGAGACACTCCCAGCGCCTCCGTCACCGTGGCCGGCAATACCGGCACTCCCCATGTCGCCAGCGCCTGCCACCCCGAGTTCCCCGTCCCCGTGTCGCGGGCCGCCGTGTAGATCACCTTGTTCCCGTCAAAGCTCGAACTGAACGCGATGTTCAGTGTCAGCGTCAGCGTGGTACCGCTGCCCACCGCCGACGATCCCGCGCCGTTCACTGTGCACTGGCTGTTGGACACACTGCCCGTGCCCGGCAATACCATGGTGCCCGCGAAGGGTCCACCCGCATCTCCCGCATCGTCCAC
>JBEKFB010000010.1:0-35747 GCA_050013535.1 Bryobacteraceae bacterium
GGCGTGCAGACAATCTTTTTCCACGGCGCGCGCAGGACGATTTCCGCAGCTTCCGGGTCAAACCAGAAATTGAATTCGTGGCGGGGATTATTGGCGAACTCGGGATCGCTGGTCTGAGGATTAAGACTCCCGCCCATGAATACCAACTCCTGGGCCAATGAGGCGAATTCCGGATCGATGGTGATGGCGGCCGCGAGATTGGTCATCGGAGCGCCTTCGTAGATGGTGACCTCATGCGGATACTTGTGCACCATGCGAATCAGGAAGTGAGCCGCGTCTTCGTCGGTGGGATGGATGGTCGGCGGGCCCTCGGGAAGAGGCGGCACCACATAAGGACCATGCCACCACCGGTCATCCCACGCGCCCTGATAGGAGACTTTACCGTAGCGTTCCTCCCAGAGCCGGGCTTCCTCGCGTGTGCGCAAAAGAGGAAAGGCCGCTCCGCTGGCCACGGGAATATCGGTGCGGCCGATAATCTCGAGCAGCCGAAGCGCGTGCGCCAATTCCTCATCGCGCCACTGATCGCCGCTGACCACCGTGATGCCCAGCACGTCGACCTGCCGGGATTGGATCATCACCGCCAGCGTCTGCATGTTGCTGCCAGCGGGGCCCGAGCAATCTTCGTCTATGATCACCTTGCGGCGCTGCTGCGTCCACGCGGTCGGACTGGCCAACAGCAGAAACAGAATAAATGTCAGGCAACGGCTACGTGGTTGCGTCATTCACCTCGCGCGTCAGAAAGCCAGTTTCAGAGCGAACTGGAACAGGCGAGGGTTATTCACGGTGGAGTTTACCACGCCGAACGTTGCCGGCGAATTGAAGTCCGAGTTCGGCAAACCGAGCTGCGGATGGTTGAAGAGATTGAAGACTTCCGTCCGGAAATCCAGTCTCATCCCTTCGCGGAACGGCAGCTCGAAATGCTTGATCAACGAGAAATCGGTATTGGCGAAACCGGGGCCGGAAACCGGAGTACGCGATGCGGTGCCAAGTTCGCCAAGCATAGGGGCCGCAAAGCAGCTCGTGTCAAACCACTGGGTCATTGTAGGATTGCTCAGCGTGGGATTGCAGATCTGATTCGGACGGTTCAGGCTGTTCCCGTTGTTTTCGAAGTTTACGCCGGACTCGTTGTCGCTGTCGATTATGAAGACCGGGAACCCCGAAGTGATCTTCTCAATCACCGTCGTCTCCCACCCGCCCACGATCGTGTCGGCCGCGTGAGACATGTTGCTCCCGAAGCGCTTGCCTTTCCCGAACGGAAGTTGATAGACGACACTACCCGTGAAGCTGTTGTTGAGGTTCATCTGAGACAGAGCCCAGTCGAGCTGTTGCCAGCCGGGCAGCGGATAATAAGTGGCCCCCAGCGGCGTTCCCAGACCGTCCGTGAACCCATCGTCGTGATTGCGCGAGTATGTGTAGCCGATCAGCGCGTAAAGCCCATGCGAACTCCGCGTCTCCGCCTTAACCTCGAGAGAATCGTAGTGCGCGACGCCTTGATCCGAAATGTTGTCGATGGTCGAATAGGGGAACGCGGTGTAGGGAACACCGAAGGATGCGCCGCCTGGACCGCAGCCCAGCGTGTAACCCGAAATCGAACCGCAAGCCCCCGGGGAGCCGACGTTGATATTATTTCCGTCGATCAGAACATGCGACGCGCGAGAGCCGGCATATCCGACCGTCAGCAAAATGGAGCCGGGAAGCTGGTGTTCCACATCGACATTAAACTGCTGGACCCGTCCCTGCTGGAAATTGGTGTTCTGCGCCTGCAGCGTGCCCGAGAAATCCGCGGGGTTCGGGGGCGTGGTGAAAATTTGAAATCCCTGAGACACGCTCTGAGCCCCGGGCGTTCCGCCATACTGCGTTGCGCAAGCGGCCGTCGCGAACGTGCACCCGCCTCCAAAACCGAAGTAGTCGGATTCGGCAAAATATGGCGGATTTTCCCACAGACCCTGCGCTCCCTGGTTCCAGGACGAGTCATGGAAAATCGCGTACCCGCCGCGGACGACGGTGTTCTGACTGCCGAATACCTTCCACGCAGCGCCTATACGCGGCTCAAGCGCTCCCCAGTACATCTTGATTCCCGCCGCGGGGCCGGCATTCTCTCCGGCGATCAGGAACGCGGCGGTCGCGGGATCGAAGTCAGCCTGCCGATTGTGTGCCTCGGTCTCCGGCGTCAACATTGCCCAGGCCAGTCCGAGATTCAGCGTGAGGTCTTTGGTGAGACGCCAGGTGTCTTCCACATAGGGACGGTACAGCTTCCATCGCCGGCCGGTAACGTCGCCGTCGAAGGTCTGATCGTGAATGGCCAGACTGGGAAAACCCATAATCAGATCGGCTTCCGGCTCCCCGGTCCACGCGCCGGTGAAGATCCAATATCCATCCTGGAAACCCTCCGCGAGCACGTTCATCTGGTTCGCGCGGATGCCGAACCCGATGTTGATGTCGTGGCTGCCACGAATCATGTCGAGAGAATCGGAAACGCTGAACACGTTGGTACCGCCCTGGAACGGAGTAAAGCCGCGATCGCCCAGCGACCAGTACCCGCCGTCGAGTTGCGTCGAGGTAAGACCGCAGCTCTCTCCTCCCAGATTCGCGCCGGGAATGCCCAGAGCCTCCGAATAGCAGCTATAGCTGCCCTGCGACGTGATGTAGTCGAAGATCCGGTTGTAGCCTGCGTTGAACTGATTCACGGTGGTGGGAGAAAAGATGTGCGTCTCCGAGACCGCCGCATTGCGGGCATGGTTGAGGATCCCCTGGTTGCTGGCAAAAGGAGCCTCCTCCGCGAAGCCCGGCGCGCCGCCAGGCACGTACGACGTAGCCTGATCATAGCTGAAGCGGGCAAAAAGAGAATCCTTGTCGGATATGTTCTGGTCCAGCCGGAGGTCGAATTTACCCTCGTCGAGGGATCTCACGGGTTCGTTTGTGTAGTTATAGCCGAGCGCGGGGTTGTCCGCGTTTGGCAGAGGATACAGGTTGATCAACTGCTGCGCTATTGGGTTAATCAAACCCTGGGGAATCTTGTTGCAGTTGATGCCGGCGGCCTGGCTGCCATTGGGAGCAACCGGAAGCGGGTTGCCAGCCGGATCGCACTGAAAGTCGGTGTTCGCTGCGCCGGTTACGTTCGGATTGGTTAGAAAGCCCTGCCGCGGATTACCGAAGGCATCGTCGGTGAAATCGCCGCTTCGCATGGCCACGGACGGGACCAGACCCACGAACGCAATCCCGTGCCGCTGATACTTCTCCTCATAGTCGCCAAAGAAGAATGTCTTGTCCTTTTTGATGGGGCCGCCCACCGACGCACCGAACTGGTTTAGGTTGAATTTTTCGGTTGAGGTGGCGAACAAGCTGCGCGCATCGAGATCGGTATTGCGGAAGAACTCGAACAGGGTGCCGTGAACTTCATTGGAGCCCGATTTTGTCGTCACCAACACTGTGGGGCCGGCGCGCGTTCCCCATTCAGCCGAGTAATTATACGTGAGAACCTTGAACTCCTGGATCGCGTCGATCGACGGCAATACCGCGATGCCGCCAGCGGTCAGCTCGTTGTTATCGTTACCATCCAGCAGCCAGTCGGTACTGTTGGCGCGCGAACCTCCAACCGAGAGGGAGTAGGATCCGCGTGCGGATACCTCGCTGCTCGGCCCGCCATTGAAAAAGCTGTTGGGGTTGGTCTCCTGCGACACGCCGGGCGTCAGGGTAGCCAACTGCACGAAATCGCGCCCGTTCAAAGGCAGATCGGCCACCTGCTGTGAATTGATCACCTGACCAAGAGTCGCATCGCTGGTCTGTACAGCCACCGCTGTCGCGCTTACTTCGACGCTGGTGTTCACCGACGCGGGAACCAGCTTGAAATCAAGTTCGCGGTGTTCGTCCACCTGAAGCCGGATGCCGGTGGATTCGGCGGCCTGAAAGCCATTCATCGTAACGTGCACGGTGAAAGTGGCGACGCCAAGGAGAGGAAAAAGATAGTGGCCGTTATCGTCGGTGGTGGCGCTGCGGGTGATTCCAACGTCCGGAGCCGTCACTGTAACTGCGGCGCCTGCTACCGCCCCGCCCGAGCTGTCCGTTATGGTGCCGGAAATGGTTCCGGTGGCCTGCCCGTACAGCCAGGAACCGGAGAGAAGGACCAGTGAACAAGCGACTGCCGTGACCAGCGTATTTCGAAAAGGCATCCACGCTCCCTTCACCGCCACTTATGCTGGTGACAACCCGGGAAGCCGCCAAAGGGCCTTCGGCACGGCACCTTGAACCCGCCCATCGCGGCACTCCATGTCTCTTCCGGGCGGAAGCACGTGGCGTGCTGGGCGGCTCGACGTTGATTCTCAAACAGTGCGCTGGTTGGTACTTCCCCCTTTGAAGACTGAAAGTGCAGCGGTATTGGGAGCTAGTATGCCCCTTCGGTTACGTTTGTGTCAAGCGTCTCGATCAGATCGTTCGATCCGCATCGGACCTGTCTGAAAGCGAGTCATTCGCACCCCGTAAATTCAGGCCGTTTGCAGTGTATAATCATTTGATTGTCACAATGAAAGACGCTGTGCTGCGGTGCGCCCGGCTGGGCTTGACTTACCCGGACAACGGTCGAAGTGTACGCGCACTGACGGATGTCAGCTTCGAAGTGCGGCATGGCGAATTCGTTTCGGTGATCGGACCCAGCGGCTGCGGCAAGACAACGCTGTTGCACGTTCTGGCGGGATTGCTGCCACCAACCACTGGGAACGTCCACTTACCCGAAAGTGCACCGGGACTGCCGCCGGCCGCATCCATGGTCTTCCAGGAAAACAGCCTTTTCCCATGGATGACGGTCCTGGAGAACGCGGCGTTCGGGCTGGAGATGCGCAAGGTGAGGAAAGCCGAGCGGGAGAGCCGGACATCGCGCATGCTGGAGCGCCTGGGACTAGCCGGCCGCGAGCGCGATTATCCCCGGCAACTCTCCGCCGGCATGAAACAGCGAGTAGCAGTAATCCGCGCATTCGTGGGTGGAGGTCCGGTGCTGTTGATGGACGAGCCGTTCGCGGCCCTCGACCGCCAGACAAGGTTGCGTGCGCAAGAGGAGCTGATGGACCTCTGGGACGCGGAGCGGAAAACCGTTGTGTTTGTCACTCACGACGTTGACGAAGCCTTGCTGTTGAGCGATCGAATTGTGGTGCTCAGTGCTTCGCCTGGCACTGTTGTCGCCGAGTATTGTATCGGCGTTGAGCGGCCACGCGATCTTCTCTGGGAACCTGACGAAGAGGTCATTGGACTGAAGCGGAGAATCTTCGCTTCGTTGGGCCTCGCCGTTGGCCTGGCACAGCACTCGTGCGCCACATGAAGACTGTCAGGTCGTTGTTCCAGGGCGCCTGGCTGATAGTGCTATTGCTGGCGTGCTGGCAGGCGCTGTCGAAATTCCGCGTGCTCGATCCGTTGTTTTTTCCTCCGCCATCGGTTCTCCTCGGCACGCTCGGATCGCTGATCATGAGCGGTGAGCTGGGCCATCAGATTTTGCGCACTCTGGAGCGAACTATGGTGGGTTTCGTTGGGGGGGTGGCGGCCGGAGTTGTCGTATCCGTCATTCTTGCGGTGTCCATCACGCTCCGGCGCGCTACCCAGCCCCTGATCTCCGCACTCTACTCAATGCCTCACCTGACCCTGCTTCCGATGTTGATGCTGATTCTGGGCATGAACGACGTTTCCCGCGTCCTGCTGGTTGCTCTGGCCACAGCTTTGGTGATGGTGATTCAGACTTCCGACGCGATTCGCGGGATCAACAGGGATTACGTGGATATGGCGGTTAATTACGGCGCCGGATCGTTCACGGTGATCCGCAAGATCTATTTCCCGGCTTGCCTGCCGCAGATCTTCACTGCACTTCGTCTTGCTTTCGGCCGCGCGCTGGTTCTCACCATTTCGCTGGAGTTGCTGAACAGCGACGACGGTCTTGGCAGCATGATTTGGAATGCCTGGCAGACGTTCGCTATCGAGAAGCTCTATGTGAGCGTCGCTCTGGCGGGTGTTCTGGGCGTCATGTTTCAGGGTTTGTTTCAAGTTCTGGAAAAGCGCCTTGTGCCGTGGACGGAGCCGGCCCGGTGATTCAGGAAGCCGCGTATTACGCGAACATGACCCTCGGTGTGTACCGGCTGCTGCGAACTCCTTACCAAGGCGGCACCGACCGGTTGCGCGAGCAGATGGCCCACCGCGAGGAACGATTCTTGGAAATTGCCTCGCGTAGAGTATTCGCAAATCCGCGCAATCCTTATTACGAGCTGTTTCGTCTTGCCGGCTGCGAAATGGGCGACCTGGCCGGGTCAGTCAAGCGTTGCGGTCTGGAAACGACGTTGTCGCGGCTGGCCTCAGAAGGCGTCTATCTCAGCCATGACGAGTTCAAAGGGAAGACGCCGCTGGTGCGTGCGGGGCGGCAAATACAATTCACTCACGATGTGCTGCTGAACGCGACGGGCCGTGGATATATCGAATCGATAAGCAGCGGCAGCAGAAGCCGGGGAACGCCGACGCGCAGGAACCTCGAACAGCAGCGCTACCGCGAGGTCTACGACGAACTCCGGGCGCGCGAATTCGGTCTTGACGAACGCGCCTGGGGACTGGTGGCGCCCATCCTGCCCTCCGCCGGTGGTCTCCGAAAATCGATGGAGCGGGCACGGGCCGGCGGCAGGATCGAACGCTGGTTCTCAGTCCGCGGGGGTTTGCGCGATGCGGGTCACTATCGGATGGTGACGCACTTCCTTGTAGCGTTCAGCCGCTGCCTCGGAGCGCCCGTTCCGTGGCCGCGCTATTTGCCGCCCAACGATTTTCTTCCTGTGGCGAAGTGGATCGCACAAAGCAAGATGGAAGGGCGATCATGTACTCTGCGCTCGTTTGTAAGCCCGGCGGTGCGTGTGGCCGCGGCCGCGCGCGGAGCGGGCCTGGACATCTCAGGCACCCTTTTCTTCGTGGGGGGCGAGGCGCTCACCGACGCTAAACGGGCCATCATCGAGGAAACCGGATCTGAAGTCTATCCCAATTACGTCGTCAGCGAAATTGCTTCTATCGGCGCTGCCTGCCGCCAGATGAAAACGGGCAACTGCGTTCATCTCTTCCGCGACGCTCTGGCCGTGATCGGCCGCACCCGCCGCGCCCCTCTTTCCGGGCTCGATGTGCCTTCTCTTCTGTTCACGAATCTGCTTCCGTTCGCGCCGCGCTTCCTCATAAACGCGGAGATGGACGACAGCGGCGTGATCGAGCCGGCGAACTGCCAGTGCGAGTATTCCGCAGCCGGCCTGACCACGCAAATCCGGGACATCTTCAGCTACGGCAAGTTGACCGGACAGGGCATCACGCTGTTTGGATCGGATGTTGTCCGCATTCTGGAGACGGCTCTGCCCAGGCGCTTTGGTGGCGCTCCCGGCGATTACCAGCTTGTGGAACAAGAGGGCGAAGGTCAAACGCAGCTGGTATTACGGGTAAGCCCGCGGACCGGAGCCGAATCCATGGCTGAGGTGCGCGATTTCTTTCTGGCTGAGCTGCGGCGCTGCTACGGAGGCTCGCTGGCGGCGCGATTGTGGAAGCACTCCGAGGGATTCGCGGCGCTGAGAGAAGAACCGTGCGCCACTCAAAGCGGCAAGGTTTTGCCGTTGCACGTACTCGGGCTGGAGACCCGCTACGCTCGTGCTTCGTAGAACCCTGCTCCGCTTTTCTCTCGCTCCGGCCGCGACGCTCGCTGGCGGCGCTCAGTCGCCGGCAGGCGAGAAAACGACGGTAGCGCTAATAGGGATTTGAGCGGCTGTGGATCCTGTGCATCGGACAACCCCATCGGCGTGGGACCGCGTTTCCGAAAGTGCGCGGCCATCGTGGTATCTGGACCCCCTGGTGGCCCGGCAAAAGCGGGACCTGCACATCAAGCTGTTCCGAGAGTGGATGCCCGCCGTCGCCAGCCTCGCGATGAAGACCGATCTCTTCGAAGAGGCATTCGGCGAAGACGCCCTGATGCCCTCCCTTGCACCGCTCGCGGATTCGTGGATCGGCATCGACGTCGCCGCGCACACAGTTGACCTGGCTCGCGCGCGAACCGGCCTGCCTTCGGCCCTTTTCCTGGTTTGCGATGTCAGGCGCCTTCCGTTACGCTCGGCCTCGCTGGACGCAATCGTTTCGAATTCGACGCTCGATCATTTCGACACGCGGAGCGAGTTTGAGGCGGCGGTCACTGAACTGTCGCGAGTATTGCGCCCGGGCGGACGGCTGCTGATCACGGTCGACAATCCCCACAACATTTTCTATGTGCCATTGCGCTGGATCAGCCGACTGCGCCAAAGCCCATTCCAGCTCGGCTACACGCCTTCATTGGCGCGGCTGCGAGAAATACTGGAGCAGGCTGGTCTCCGGGTGGCTGCCACAAGCTCACTGATCCACAACCCACGGGGGTTCTCGACGATGCTTTTCCTGGTGCTTCGACGCATAGCAGGAAGCCAGGCCGACGGAATCGTTCAGTGGTTTCTCGCGGCCTTCGCCAGGTTCGAGAGACTGCCCGGCAGGGAGCTAACGGCATGCTTCGTCGCAGCGTGCGCGGTTCGGCTTGGGGGAGTAAGGCAATGATGAGGAATGACCGAAATCGGACACTTCTAACAGGAAAGGCCCTGCCGACCCCGGGCAGAGCCTGACCTACACAAGAGAGACAACCCCCACCAAAGGATGGGCCGCTGACCCTGAGCGTTTCTGGATGAAGCAATCGCCTCACCACCGGCAACTGGCTGATAGCGCACGCTCGCTTCGCCCGCGCCTACCGTATTTCATAGCTGCCGGGCGTCCTGCCCTACACCATTCCGTAGCGGCGATACAATCGGATCATTGGCTGACAGCCTGAGCGTGCTCCCAATAAACCCCGTCGATTCGGGTGTCCGCTCTGCCCGTGTCTCCCTGGCCGGCTTCTTTCTCACCGGACTGCTCATGTCGTTCGTGGGCGCTGCTTTGCCCGTCTGGGGCTTCCATCTGAGTTCGGAGTTTGTAACCGGGGGCACATACTTCCTTTTGCTCAACGCCGGTTTTCTGGTGGCCGCTCGTGCGGCGCAAGCGCTGATGGAACGGCGGGGAGTGGCTTTCACTGCGGCGCTGGCGGCATTTCTCGCCACAGGCGCCTTCCTGTTTCTAGCCGCGACGAGCGCGCCATTTTCGCCGTGGTGGCGCCTGGCCGGTCTCTTCTGGCTTGGATTCGCGGCCGGTCTCCTCTACATGGCGCTGCTGGTGGGTGTCTCGCCTCTCTACGACGTCGGCCGCGCAGCGACGCTGAACATGGTCGGTATGACGTTCGGCCTCGGGTGCGTAGTGATGTCCCTGCTGGTGGCCGGCAGCTATTACATCGTTGACGTTCGCGGCATGCTGGTGATAGCCGCGATCATCCCGGCAGGCTTTGGCGCGCTGTTTCTGCGGATACGCTTTACAGATCCGCCCGCGCCGCACCCGCAACCGGAGACGCTTCGCAGGCAGTTCAACTCGCCGGCCGCGGTCCTCTTCGCGCTCGTGCTGTTTTTCCAGTTCGGCAACGAATGGGCCATCGCGGGGTGGCTGCCCATGTTCCTGATTCAGAGGCTGGGCATCAGCCCCGCGGATTCGCTCTTCCTGCTGGCGCTCTACTGGACATCGCTGCTGCTGGGCCGCGTGGTTGCCCAGGGGCTGCTGTCGCGGATGAGCCGCTGGCGGCTGGTGCTGATCTCGGCGGCGGCGGCGCTGCTGGGTTGCATCATGCTCAGCGCGACGGACAACGTTGGCGGCGCGGCGGTGGCGATTCTCTGCATTGGCGCGGGTTTCGCCGCCATCTTCCCGTTGACAATGGAGAACATCGGACGCCGTTTCCCTTACTACCATCCGATGATCTATAGCGGCATTTTTTCGTTCGCGGTCACTGGCGGCATGCTGGCCCCCTGGTCGCTCGGGTTCATGGCTCAATGGTGGGGAATCGGAGCGATGGTGGTGGTGCCCATGCTGGGCACGGGACTGGTCTTTTTTCTTCTCGGACTTATTGTGATCGAGGGCCGGTTGAGCGAAGGGCAACCGGTACGTTAAGAATGGTGGCGGTGGTGGGTTCTCCGCTCGCGCTAGAATTGGGAAGTAATGCCGATTTACGAATATAGCTGCGAGGATTGCGGGACGAAGTTTGAGAAGCTGGTCCGGCGCCAGGGCGACGACGTGTTGTGTCCGTCCTGCGGGCAGGCCCACCTGAAAACCGAACTATCCACGTTCGCCGCGCATGCCGGTGGCGCGAAGGGCAAGAGTTCGGAGATGCCAGCCTGCGCGGGCGGCATGTGCCCGACACCAGGCCTCTGTGGCTTGAACTAAACCGCGGGTGGCGGGCCCTCTTCGTGACGCGCGCGTTCCACTACGATGGTGAAGTGCGCAGCCATGGCCGCCATGGCTCCGACCGCAGCGAGCACCGGCGCGAGGATCACGCCGACTGCAGCCACCGTCACGGGAATCTCCACAAACGTGTGGCCCTTGTCGTCGCGAATGATCACGCGCCTCACATTGCCTTCGTGAACCAGTTGGCGGACCTTCTCCACCAGCTCCCGCGCCTGTACCTTGAACTCTTCGTAGAGGTTTTCCATAACCACTGGGAGTGTAGCATGGGCGCTATTGGCGCGGGCCGGCAAAACCGATCGCGATGAGCACCAGACCAAGATCCCGCGCATCGTGCGGCGCACGGAATGTGCGATCCGTGGTGAGTGTTGCCGTAACGGTTTCGGGAGGTGCACCGGTGACCGGACCAGAAAGCTCGTACTTGCCGGAAGCAGGGTATTTCGCCGTGGCAACAACTGAGCCGTTCACGCTGAGGGTCACGGTGCACGGCAGCACCTGAGGTGGAACAAATAACTGCGCCGCAAACCGAGTCGCGTCCGGCGGGGTGCGCAGGCGGAAAGCGGACCTGGCGCTCACCCATCGCCATGTGCCGCTCTCAAGCCCGTATGCGCCGTCCACGATCTGATATGTTGCTGCGGGTGAGTTCATGGGCAGCCACGACGCGGTTGGTTCGCGCCCCATCACTCGCTGCAAGCGCACGATGTCCAATGGCCCGGCCTTGATGTCGAATTCGCGCAGACCCTCCGATGCAGTAGAGAAGCCGGAGCGCGCGTGTAAACCGATCAGCCGCAGCGGCAGCGTTGGAACGATGGCATGTTCATCGACGGGGATCAGATCGCCACGGGAAGCGAACGCGCCACCGGAAAGGGCACTGCTGAGGACAAGATCGCCGTCCTGTACGCGGGTGTCAATGAGCATCGGCAGCGCACCCTCGCTCTCCGCGTAGAAGCGCAGCCCCCACTCCGAGGCTATCCATGTGCGATGGCTCTGGATTTCACCGCGATGCCGGGCAACGAATTGGCGATAGCCATCCCAATGCTGATAGTTCACCAGGGCGAGCGCCAGGCTGACGCAACATTGCGCGGCGAAGCCAGCCATCAGCCACCGCGGACGCGCGGCTAAAAAGCGGCCCGTGAGAATCGCTGCCGGCGCGGCGATGGGCAAGAGATAGCGCTCCGATCCAGCGAAGGCTCCGGCCAGGGCACCGGCGAAGAAAATCACTATCCACACGGCCAGGAAGCGCTCATCGGCATCGCGTGATCGCAACAGGGACAGGCAACACGATAGCACCATGAGCCCGATGCCGAACGAGACCCAGAACAGGGGATTGTAGTCGAGTACCGCGAGGCACGCGCTCACGACGATGATCGCGCCCCGCACAACTCGCCGGCGTGGCCAGAATGCAATCACCGCCAACGCGGGGAAAACGATCCATCCGGCATGCACCGTAAGCGCCAGGGCGCTGCGCGCCTTAACGGCGACCGCTTCAAAGCCGTACTGGCTGGTGTATCCATGAAGAACGGCGAGCGGCACCCTGCCGCTGGTGATGCGCTCGTAGATCTGCCACGCGGCGATGGTCACGACGGGAACGAACGTCACCAGCCAATTCCACCAACGGCGGTTTGCGTTGAACCACAGATACAGCGCAAGAATGGGTGTGACGAGGAGGCTCTGGTATCCGGTCATGCTGGCGAGCACAAGAGCTAACGCCGACGCAGCGATTGTAATCCCTGAACCTTTGTCAACGCCGCGAACAAACAGCGCCATACCGCACATGAGGAAGGCCAGCAGCGGCAGATCGGCCTCGAGCGAAGTGCCGCTGATCACGAATGCGGGCATCACCGCGACTAGCAATACAGATACGGGTGGAGCGTGAAAACGCCGTGCCATCCACCACACCGCGCCCACCGCGAGCAACGAAAACACCGTATACGCCGCGTGGAACCATGCTTCATACACGTCGCCGAATACTGCCAGCAAACCCGCGAGAATCCACGAGTTCAGGGGAGGGTGCGGGTGACCGCGCATATCCACCATGCGTCCCTCGAACGCATAGCGCGCGTGGTGTGGATGCAACGGATCGATCTGTGCGTGCTCCGCGCCAGCCAGATAATAGATGTCATCGCCCTGAATCGCCTGATTAAGAAACGCGACTCGGAGCACTAGCGTGAAGAGCAGGCAGAGGACCAGCGAGCGATTCATCGTGCGTTTTCCGGAGCCGGTTGCGGCGTGAGCGTGAAGAGTCCAATCTGGCCGTCAATGCGTTCATCGGGTCGCGGCACATCGCCTCCGCCGTACCACACGCGCACTTCGCCGTTGTTTTCGATCACCGAAGGATCGCAGACCACCTGCCGGTTCCACCTGTCTTGGCCGGAGTAGATGTCGCCCAATTTCTCCCAGCGCACGCCATCCTTTGATCGCGCGAGACCGATGCGCCGCCATTCGTGGCGATCGCGGCCTGTGTAGAGCATCCAGTACCAGCCAAAGGCCGTCCAAACCGCAGGCTCTCCTACGCCACGTTCGTCGAACTGGCCGGAGCCGCCGGACTCCAGCACGGGATTGCCGCGCAGCTTCGTCCAGACGATGCCATCGCGCGATCGAGCCACTCCGATCGTTTGCCGGTGAGCGCGATCCTGGCCAAGGTAGTACATATAGAGGAAGTCGCCGAAGGAGACGACGTCGGGATCGGCCGCGCCTTCTTCATCGAAGCTGCCGCGCGGGCCGGTTTCGAGAACAGGCCGCCCGCATTTCCGCCAGGTAAACCCATCGGACGATTCCGCGAGACCGATGCGTGGCGGTCTTGCCGCCTGATACCAATAAAGGAGGCGGCCGTGAAATTCCAGAGCCGAGCCATTGGCCGCAATGTAATCGCCCTCCCAGGTTGAGGGCGCGGGCTGCAACACGAATCCGGCCTTCTTCCATTTGAGACCATCCACCGACGTCGCAAGACCCGTCCGCCAGGTGTGGCCGTCGAAGCCGGAATAGAGGTTGTAGTAGGTCTCGCGCCAGACAATCACCGACGGGTTCAGCACATCCACCGAATCCCATGCACCTGCGGCGCCCCGAGTAAGCAGCGGTGGCGAGACGGGAGAAACTCGGTAAGTGACGTCGCGCGCGGGCCGCGACACGGGCAGCGTAAAGTCGGCATAGCGCCCGCAGGCGGAGAGCACCGCGAGCGCCAGCACGGCGAAAGGCAGAGAATGACGCAAACGCTAGTTTACCGAAGCACAACGACGGCGGCTCTCGCCGCAGGTCCCTACGGCATCTTCGCGGTATCGTCGAACGCCAGCTCCACCTCAACCGAGTCACCTGGGTCGATCTTGACGGGATCCGGCGTACCCGGCGTCTTGCCGTACAAGCCCAGCGAAGAACCGGATGGAGGAGCGGACATGCCGTCATACTGACCGGCCGGGTCGAAGACTGCGGTCAGATAGACGGGCGAACTGGCGAGATCGGAGAACGTGACGCTGCCGTTCTTCGACGGTGACGATTGCGACCCGACCGGCATCGCGTTGCCCTGCATGAAGTCCGGCGAATCAAAAACAAAGACCACGATTTTGTGTTTATCGTCGACGGTCCCCGAGCCGGTGTAATTCAGCTTGACCTTCAGAGTTCGCGAACCGGAGGTTTCCTCCGGAGCTTTGTCCTGTGCTGCGAGCGTCCCGAAAGGCGCCAGCCCCAATAAGAGGCAGAAAGTAAGTTCTCTGCGCACGACCCTTTCTACCACATCCGGCCCTACCACATCCGGCCCTGCGGCAGCCAGTTGCGGGTCCCATAGTCGGTCATGGTGATGCAGATCAGAATGAGCAGGAAAAAGAAACCCGCGACGACAAACAGCTTGGTCAGATTGTCCTGCTGTTTGACGTGCATGAAATAGAGCACCACCAGCGACATCTTCGTAAACGCGATCATCATCGCGACCACGATATTCCACGGTCCCAGGTCGATGAATGCCACGCCCAGAGTGGTGAAGGTCGCGCAGATCAGGATAGCCCAGATCAGAACGTAAGTACGGATGGGGAGGATCTTGTGGTTCATCGATGTGCTCCGATCAGGTACAGCAGAGGGAACAGGAAGATCCAGACAATATCGACGAAATGCCAATAGAGGCCGGTGATTTCGACAGGATTGTAGTATACCGGCCCGAACGACACTCGCTCATTCTTGACTAACAGCCAGGTAAGCAGGCCCAGACCGACAAACATGTGCAGGGCATGGAACCCCGTCATGAAAAAATAGAAACAGAACAGAATCTGAGCGTGGTGGAAGAACTCCGGATGATCGGGATACTGGAAGTTGATCCACGGCACCAGATGCTCTTTCCAGTGCAGGTAGTATTCGCTGAATTTGATGCCCAGGAATGCAAGGCCGAAAATCATGGTCACAATCAGCAGGATGCGGATCAGCTTGCGGTTGCCGAGCTGCGCGTAACGCACCGCAAGCGCCATGCTCAGGCTGGAGCAAATCAGTACAGCCGTATTCATGCCGCCCAGCACAGGTTCCATATAGCGGCTGGTGCTGGCAAACGCCTCGGGATACATGTGGCGGTAAATCGTATACGCGCCGAACATCCCGCCGAAGAACATGATCTCGGTCAGCAGGAACACCCACATGCCCAGCGTTGACGAATCGAGCTGCTGAGTCAGATCGTCGAAGTGATGCTGGAGAAACGGCGAGTGCTGCTCGACTGTAGAAGCGTGATCAGCCAACCTCCACCTCCGGCTCTTTGGAATACTCGTATGCAGGTTCGGTCACGATGGGCGTGTGATCGAAATTGAAGGTCGGAGGCGGGGACGTGGTTTCCCACTCCAGTCCCTTGGCGCCCCATGGGTTGTTACCGGCAATCTCTCCGTACTTAAGCGACCACAGAAAGTAAATGAAAGGTATCGCGTAACCGACTGCCAGGATTGAAGCGCCCGCGGACGAGAGCACATTGAGCGGCTGGAACTCCGGCGCGTAAGCATGATAGCGGCGAGGCATGCCAAGGTAGCCGAGCAGGAACTGCGGTCCGAAGGTAAGATTGAAACCGACAAAAGTCACCAAAGCCGCGAACCGCGCCCATGCCTCCGGGTACATCCTGCCAGTGATTTTCGGCCACCAGAAGTGCAGCCCACCCAGATACGCGAAGACCATCCCGCCAACCATCACATAGTGGAAGTGCGCAACCACGAAGTAAGTGTCTGTAACATGGATGTCCAGCGCGAGCGTCGCAAGCATCAAACCAGTAAGTCCGCCAATCGTGAACAATCCTATGAATCCGAAGGCGTAAAGCATCGGCGTGTTGTACGCGACGGAGCCTTTGTACATCGTCGCTGTCCAGTTGAACACTTTGATGGCTGAAGGAACGGCTACCAGGAAGCTCAGCAACGAGAACACCATGCTGGCGTACATCGACTGGCCGGTGACAAACATGTGGTGGCCCCAAACCAGAAAACCGAGCACCGCGATGGCGAGGCTCGATCCGGCAATGAAGCTGTATCCGAAGGGCCGCTTGCGCGAGAAGCAGGCGACCACTTCACTAATCACGCCCATGCCTGGCAGGATCATGATGTACACGGCGGGATGCGAGTAGAACCAGAACATGTGCTGGAACAGAATCGGATCGCCGCCGATCGCCGGATCGAAAATGCCGACGTGGAAGATCCGTTCGAGTGCAACCAATGCCAGAGTGATGGCCACCACCGGAGTACCCAGCACCTGAATCAGGCTGGTCGCGTACATGCTCCAGACGAACAACGGCAACCGGCCCCAGGTCATGCCCGGCGCGCGCATTTTGTGTACGGTTACGATGAAGTTAAGACCAGTGAGAATGGACGAAAACCCGGCGATGAAAACGCCTACGAGAGTGGGCACTACGAAGGTGTTCGAGTAAGTGCTGCTATAAGGCGTATAGAACGTCCAGCCGGTATCCACGCCTCCCATAACAATCGCCGTAAGTGCGAATATGCCGCCGAAAACATACAGATACCAACTGAGTAAGTTAATCTTCGGGAACGCAAGATCGCGCGCGCCCACCATCATGGGAATCAGAAAATTCCCCAGAGTCGCGGGAATGGACGGGATCAGGAAAAAGAAGATCATCACGACCCCGTGCATCGTGAACAGCTTGTTGTAAGTGTCGGACGTAAACAGGTCGCCCTGCGGCGTTGCCAGTTCCAGCCGCATCATCGTGGCGAAGATGCCCCCGAGGCCGAAGAAAAACGTAATGGAGATCAGGTACAGGAGTGCGATACGTTTGTGGTCCGTGGTGAAGAGCCACGATTTCCAGCCGGTGGTCGCGTTCAGGTAACTGATGGGGGCGTCGGTGCGTTCCACAGTTGCGGTGCTGCTCATTGCTTTCCTCCCGGGGTGGCAGCTTTTGGCGCCACGGGCTTAGGCGCAACAGGCTGTCCCTGATTGGCGTCCTGCGCCTGCGCGTTCGCCTCCGGTCTCGGCGGCTGATTGGTCATGCTGGTTCCACGCGTGTCGAGCGAACCCTGGCCGGCGTTCGCAATAGACCCACCGCGGCCACCGCCCGCCGTGGGGCCAGTCTGCTCGCTGGTGAACATGCCGCTGCGCGTATTGGAGAGCGACTTGATGTATTCGGTGACCTCCAGGATTTCCTCTTCGCTGAGCAGTCCCTGGAAGGTTGGCATCACGTCTTTTTGGAAACCGGCGACAATCTTCGCGTTCGGATCGAGAATCGATTCGCGGATGTAGGCTTCGTCGGCGATCACAGTGCGGCCATCGGACAGCAGCACGCGCGAGCCGTACATGCCCTTGAGATTCGGGCAGCGGCCCTGCTCGTCAAACAGGTGGCATGTGCTACAGCCGAGCTGCTGGAAAATCTTCTGTCCCTGCGACGCCATGGAGCCTTCGCCGCCGCCGCTGGTCAGCCAGTTCTCGAAATCCTTTTTCTCCATCACCGTCACCCAGCCAATCATGCCGGAGTGTTCGGTGCCGCAGTATTCGGCGCAGAACAGATGATAGCGGCCAGGCTTGGTTGCAGTGAACCACATATCGTTATAGCGGCCGGGCACCACATCGCGCTTCAGACGGAATGCCGGGACGAAGAAGCTATGGATAACGTCTTCGGAGGCCATGGTCAACTTCACCGCGCGGCCAACGGGAACGTGCAGCTCATTGATCTCCCGCACGCCGTTCGGATACTGCACCTTCCACATCCACTGTTTCGCCACAACATAAATGTTCATGGCGTCCTTGGGCGCATCCTGATTGTGGAAGTAGAGGGCCGCTCCCCAGAAGAAGAAGGTCAACATCACGAGGAACGGAATTACCGACCAACCGATCTCCAGCAGGCGGGAACCTTCGATGGGCCGCGGAATTTCGGTCTCCGACCGGCGGCGGTACTTGATTGCGAAAAAGAAGACAGCGGCGAATATAAGGGCGGTCATAATGACTGAGATGGCGACTTCGTACCACCACAACCAGTCATAGCCGTTCGCTGAAACAGCTGCCGCGGCGGGTAGAAGATGGAACTCAGGCATGCGGCAGCGCCCTCCACTCGGGTCTCGCCTGGCGCTCGCGCCGGAGCATCAGCAATATGAAGCCCGCTAACACCAGCACGGTCAGCGTGCAGGACAGGCGAATGACATTCGTAATCACCAGACCGTATTTCCCTTTGACCGGATCATAGTGGTAACAGAAGAGCAGAATCTGGTCGTTCAACGTGCCGATCTTGTTCGCCGAAGCTTCCACCAGCGAGAGCCGTACATCGCGGTCGGGATAGTAGACGCCGTAGATATAGCGCGACATCTTTCCGTCGGGCGTAGCGATGAAAATACCGCTGGCGTGCGCCCAGGTCTTCTGACGGTCGTCCCATTGATAGTGGAATCCAACGGCTTCCGTCACCTTATTGATCTGCGATTGGTCTCCGGTGAGAAAGTGCCAGCTTGCCGCTGCACCCGGCCGATTGTATTCGGCTAAGTAAGTCTGACGCTTGGCGGCAGCGAGTTGCGGTGTCTCGCTCGGGTCGAAGCTGATGGTGACGATGTCGAAATCGGAGCCGGGGTTCAGTGAGAGGTGGCGAAGCGTCCTCACCATGCCGGTGAGCACCAGATTGCACAGCATCGGGCACTTGTAATACACCAGATTCACAATTACTGGCCGCCCCTGAAAGTAATTGCCCAGGCGAACCGGGGTGCCGGTTTCGTCGCGGAACGTCGCTTCGAGAGGAAGCTGCGCATTCAGCTTTTGTTCGATGCCGACGCCTTGCAACATCGCGGGCAATCCATACTGTTGCGCGGCGACGGGCAACACCGCCACCGTCAACAGCGCGGCCGTAATCGCGCCGGATTGCAAACTACTTCGCATTGGAATTCGAACTCGCATTACCTGCTTGTGCCTGCCCCTGTGTCGGGAATCCCCGCTGAACCATAATGTCCATGGCCTTATCGATCGGAATGCGCACCACGCCAGCCTTCTGGTCCACCCAACCGTAACGGCTCAGAACGTCGTCCTCGTGCTGGCGCAGCGCCTGTAACTCTAATGCCGGAAACGGCTGCAACCTGGGCTCCGGCGGTATCCGGTTGGGGTTCACAATCCCGGAAATCGGCGCCGCCTTCGGCATGGCCTCCTGCATTCCTTTGAAAACACCGACTACGACCAGACAAACGATGACCACGCCAACAATGAGGCCCAACGTGGAATAGACGATGAGTTTGACGTCGGCTTCGCTGTGCTCGTAAGTGCCGCCGCCATTTTGACCAGGTTGTAAGTGCTCTTCGGCCATCGCTATCCTCAGTGGCTGTCCTCAGCCAGCACCAGCCGCTTGTCATGCAGAGGCAGAAGCGGCTTCTTACGAAACTGCCAGATAAAAGCGGCGATCCAGATTCCGCCGATGCCGATAGGCGCGGCGATATCGGTCCACTCGAATGAGTAGCCGCGCTGGCGAAGACCAGGCATCACGAGCCAATAAAGATCCACGATACGAACGAAGAAGAGCCAGGCCGCCACCAGATACAGCAATCGAGGGTTCTTCTTAACAAATCGCATCAGCAAAATGAAGAACGGGACGCCGAAGTGGAACAACGCGACAAACACGCCAATTACGCCCCAGCCGCCGCTGAAACGCCGGATGTACCAGGGAATCTCCTGCGGCAAGTTACCAGACCAGATGATCAGGAACTGCGAGAAAGATAGATAAGCCCATAACATCGTGAATGCCAGCAGAAGATTGCCCAGATCCCAGTAATGCTGCGTCTTGATCGCGCCCAGAAACGGCCGGCGCGGAGAAAGCAGGTACAGCAACACCACCGCGAAGGCAAACGATTCCAGCACCTGACCGATCATGAACATCGCGCCGAACATGGTGGAGAACCACTGCGGCTCGATCGACATAATCCAATCCACGTAGGCGAAAGTGGCGGTGATCACGAACAGCAACAACCCGGGCGCACTGAACTTACGCATTCGATCCTGAATGCCGGTGTCGGCGGTACGATCCTGCTCGGACGACAAGCGGTTGAGACGCCATGCCCAGAACGTCCAAATGGCGAAGTAGAAGATCGCGCGGCCAACCCAGAAGGGAATGTTTAACCAGGCAGCCTTGAGCTGAATGTTCTTGTCATGCGCGACAATGTCCGGCCGCGTCCAGATGTAAATCTCATGCCATCCCACCACGCCGATAATCAGCGGGAGAAGAAGAACGGCCATCACTGGCAGCAGGCGCGAGCAGGCCTCGATGATACGGCGAATCACCACGCCCCAGTTCCCGCCCGTCACATTGTGCATCAGCATGATGCCCAGCGAGCCGACAACCAGCCCATTCCAGAAGAGAAACGCGAACAGATAGGATTCGAAAAACGCTTCCGGGTTGCGGAACAACTGCAGAACGCACAGCGCGAGACCAAGCACACCAACAATGAGGGCCGCGCGCTGAATCTGGCTGAAGCGTTCGCTCAACGGCGTCGATTCGGTTGCGGTCATCGTTATTTTGTCCCCTCAGTGGTGACGGTCTGATCGACGGGAAGAGACCCCGGCGCGGAACTTGCCGGTGATTCGCCGTATGGGCGGCTGGGCTCGGCGGCGGTCGCAGCATTCGCATTAAACGGAACGGCAGCCGGAATGACACCGGAGAAAGGACTAGGCACTTCATTCGGTCCGGTTGTGGATTGCGGCGGTGGATTCGGAGGACTCACCTGGGCCGACGCAACGGGCGCGGCGCCACCAGTAAGCTGCTCGCGATCTTCGGTGGGGACGTCGTTTATCGTGGCCGTCTCACTGAACTGCAGCGTGCGGATATAGGCGATAATCCGCCACCGGTCATCCGGCGTGACGCGCGAAGCGTAACTGGGCATCGCCCCGAAGCCGTTGGTGATGACATCGAAGAAATGTCCCACCGGCGCGTTGATGACGCGATCGGTGTAATAGGAAGGGGGGTTGCGGTAACCGCGCTTCACGATCATGCCGTTGCCGTCGCCAGTCCGGCCGTGGCACGGTGAACAGTAGATATTGAAGCGATCCTGTCCGCGCGTAATATCATCCCGGGTAATCGGGAATGGAAAGTAGTTAACGTCGACACCGCCGATTTTGCCCGCGTAGCGCGCGAGATCGGTTCTTAGATACCCGCGTGGCACCGTGTCATCCACCATGGGACGCTCCGACCGGTGGTCCGCGAAGAAGTCACTCTCATGCAGCGGCTTGTACTTAGGCTGATCCTGCATGTCCCGCCGGCAGGCGGCAAGCAGCAGCGTGAGCCCCAGCAGCGGGATGGCGGCGCGCAGGTTACTTTTCAACTTCAGCCACCCCGATGGGACTAAGTTCATAGAGAAACGCCTTGGCGCCCTCGCGATCGAATTTGGGATCGTCCGCCTCGATGCAAAGGAAAAATCGGTCCGTGGACGCCCGCGCAAATCCGGGAACGTTGAAAACGGGATGGTAGGGCAGGGGCAGCCCGTTCATCGCGAACATTCCCACAACAGCAGTAAGCGCGGCGATTAGCACGGTGCATTCGAATGTGATTGGGATGTATGCCGGCCACGAGTTCATCGGCCGTCCGGCCACGTTGAACGGATACGCGATGCAGCTAATCCAGTACACCAGGCCAAAGCCCCCGCAAGCGCCACAGATCCCGCCGGCGAGAACCATCGGCGAGACGAAATTGCGGCGAAACCCAATTGCCTCCGCCAGGCCGTCGACAGGCATGGGCGCATAGGCGTCCATTCTGCGATAGCCCGCAGCATAAGCGCTGCGCGCGGCGTGGAGTAACTGCTCGGGGTCCGCAAACTCCGCCATGATGCCATATAGACCGCGTAACTCCCAGTAAGTCGCCATAACAGTCTTAGTCGCCCGCCGGCACCGGTTCGGGAACCGGAGCGTGTGCGTGGCCGCCCCCCTCGTGGTGCAGCACCTCGCGCACTTCAAAAATGGAGATCGCCGGCAGGAAGCGCACGAACAGCCACATCATTGTCAGGAAAAAGCCGATGGTGCCGATATAAGTGGCCCAATCCCACTTAGTCGGATAATACATGCCCCATGACGAAGGCAGATAGTCGCGATGCAGCGAAGTGACGACGATGACGAACCGCTCCAGCCACATGCCCACGTTCACGACGAGCGACAGCATCCACACCGCGAAGACATTCAATCGAACCTTGCGAATCCAGAGTAACTGCGGAATCGCGATGTTACACATAATGAGCATCACGTAAGACCAGCCATAAGGTCCGGTCATGCGATTCCAGTACATGAAGCGCTCATAGACATCGCCGCTGTACCAGGCCATGAAAGCTTCCATCAGATAGCCGTAAGCGACAATGAGCCCGGTGCCCAGCATAACTTTGGCGCAGGCTTCCACGTGACGCATGGTCATCAGGTCTTCCAGATGGAACCAGCGGCGGACGGGGATCATCAGCGTAAGCACCATGGCGAAGCCTGAGTAAATCGCGCCAGCGACGAAATACGGCGGGAATATGGTGGTGTGCCAGCCGGGCATGATGGCCACGGCGAAATCGAAGCTGACCACCGTATGCACTGAAACCACCAGCGGAGTGGCCAAACCCGCGAGCAGGATGTAGGCCATTTGATAGCGCGACCAGTGCCGCGCTGATCCGCGCCAGCCCAGCGCAAAAATCCCGAAAACGACCTGCTGCCACTTCGTCTTGGCTTTGTCCCGCAGTGTTGCGAGGTCGGGGACAAGACCGGTGTACCAGAACAGAAGAGACACTGTGGCGTAGGTTGACACCGCGAACACGTCCCACACCAACGGGCTTCTCGGCTGCGGCCACACCCACATGCTGTTGGGATATGGAAGGAGCCAATACGCGAGCCATGGACGGCCAAGGTGCAACACGGGGAACATACCCGCGCAAGCGACGGCGAACAACGTCATGGCTTCCGAGAAGCGGTTAATCGAAGTTCGCCAATCCTGTTTCAGCAGCAGCAGAATGGCCGAAATCAGTGTGCCGGCGTGGCCGATACCGATCCACCAGACGAAGTTGACGATAGCGAAGCCCCAGGCAACAGGGATAACGATGCCCCAAATCCCGACGCCTTTGATAAAAAGCCACGTGGCCGCGATCAGCAAAAGCTGCATCAGGGCGAACGACACCACGAACGCTTTGAACCAGACCTTCGGCGTCTTCTTCAGAGGCTGGAAGATAACGCCGGTGATCTCGTTGGTGACCGAGGCGTAGGTGTGCCCCGGACCGATGATCTTGTCCGGACCCGGGTCTATGACGGGGGGCGGTGTTCCTTCGTCGATTTGATCGATGTTCACGCTTGCTCGATCTCCGGATTCGGATTTTTCAGACGCGCCAGATATGTGGTCCGCGGCCGGGTATTCAGATCTTCCAGCAAACTGTAATCGCGCGTTTGCGCCTTCAGCTTCGCCACCTGGCTGTTCGGGTCGTTAATGTCGCCGAAGACAATCGCCTGCGTGGGACAAGCCTGCACGCACGCCGGGATGATTTCGCCCTCGCGAACGCGGCGGTCTTCACGCTCGGCTAGTATCTTGGCTGCGTTAATGCGCTGGATACAGTAAGTGCACTTCTCCATTACGCCGCGGCTACGCACGGTGACATCGGGATTTCGCAGGCCGTACATACTCTGCGTGTACCAGTCGGAATAAAGCAGAAAATTGAACCGCCGAACTTTATACGGGCAGTTATTGGAACAATAGCGCGTGCCGACGCAGCGGTTATAAATCATTTGATTTAAACCATCACCGCTGTGCACCGTAGCTCCCACCGGACAAACCTGCTCGCACGGCGCGTTCTCGCACTGCATGCACGGCACCGGCTGGAAGAAGATTTCCGGATCGTCCATGGTGTGACCGTGGAAATAACGATCCACACGAATCCAGTGCATCCAGCGGCCCTTGCCCGTTTCTTCCTTGCCGACGACCGCGATGTTGTTTTCAGCCTGGCAGGCAATGGTGCAGGTGCCGCAACCCATGCAGGTATTCAGGTCGATGGACATGCCCCACTTATAGCCCTGATACATGTACTTCGGATACAAAGTCAGGTAGTCGGGGATGGCTTCGGTATCGCCTTCGTCGGCAAAACGCGGATCTTTCTTGAATTCCTCGATCGTGGCAACCCGCACCGGCGTGCGCTCATCCATGGTGGCTTGCCGCTGAGCCACGGCCAGACTGTAAGTGTCGCTGGTTTTCTGAATCGCCAGGCCGGAATCGTGCCAGAGGGCATCGGCGGTGCGCAGCTTGTAGAAGTCCACGCCCACTTCGTTGGCGACGCGCCCGGCAACGGTTCGCCCGTAGCCCAGCGAAACGGTGACCGCGTCATCGGCGTGACCAGGCTGCACCATCACCGGCGCTTTCACGGATCGGCCGCGATACTTGAACTCGACAACATCCTCATTGCTGAGGCCGTACCGCTGCGCCATGCGGGGACTTACCAATACCGGGTTGTCCCACGTCATTCGCGTCGTGGGCTTGGGCAGTTCCTGCAGCCAGCCGAGATTGGCATACCGGCCATCGTAAACGGTGGCGTCAGGACGGAAGATGATCTCAATTCCCTGCCCGCTCTGCGCGGCGGCTGCGGGCGGAGGCGCCTTAGCAGTCACGCTTATCGGGGGATGCGCGGTGTTCGGCACGGTCCCGTTGTGGAGACATGTCTCCCACCACGGCTCGAAGTTGGCGACACCGGACTGTGCCCGCCAGTGATCCTTCACCAGCGTGTGCGCGGTTTTCCCGGAAGGCTCGGTCAGCGCGGAGAGAATCTCTACGGCGGCCTTGCCGCCATACAACGGCTCGATGAGCGGCTGCATGATGGTCACTGTGCCGTCGTAGCCGCGAATGTCGCCCCATGATTCGAGGTAATGCGCCTCGGGGATCTGCCAATGGCACAGCATCGATGTTTCGTTGCTGTAGAGGCCGACATGGAAGCGCAGCGCGACCTTGTTCATCGCGCCCGCAAAATCGACGTCAACGGGCGCATCGTAAATCGGATTGCCGCCCAGGATCACCAGCGTTTCCACTTTTCCGGCGTTCATGTCGGCGGTAAGTTGCCGAAGCGACTCAACATCGTTCACCGGATTTGCTTCCAGCGGATCGGTGTAAACCACCGTGGTCCCGACGTTGCCGAGCGCCTCATTCATGGCGTGCGCCAGCGCATGCACGGCCGGCGTCTGGAACTCGCCCGGGACAATCAGGCAACGGCCGCGATGCCCTTGCAGATCCTTCGCGATGGCCGCGATCGCTTTGTGTGGATTCGATCCCTCGGTGGCCCCGGAAGTTTCCACCGCTGCCGCCAGATCCCGCGCGAAGCCTTCCACCTCACTGGCCCGCAGGATGAACCGATGGTCCGCCATGCTCCCCGCAAGCGACGGCGCCGGTTCCACGACATACAAGCGCGGCTGCGTGGCCTGGTCCGGCGGAATGCCTGTAGCGCGCACCTGTGGCGGATATTGCTCGGGACTGTGATCGAGCAGCGTATGCGTCGAGGCCTGATTGCGGAACGGCGCGTCTGGCCCGGGCTGATATCCTTCCTGCTGGTTTTCCTTGGGCTGCTCAAGCTTCTGCGCATCGATGAGAATGCGCCGGCGTGAAGCAAAATCGCGGGCATAGCGAACGCTGGCCGTTCCCCACCGCAGAAAATCGGCATCAAGCGAGACCACCACGTCCGCGTTTTCAAAATGATAGACCGGATTCACCGGGCGGCCGAAAGCGAGCCGCGCCCCCCCCTGTGCATTCGACGATGATGCCGGCTCGTATTGATGCCACTTCGCGCCGGGCAGCTTGCCGAGTAGCGCTTTCATCCGGTCTTCCAGCGTTGGCGACGCCACGCGCTGCGTCAGAATGTACAGTCCCGCGCCGTTCTTCGTGACCGCGCCCGCACCCGCGGTAATCAGCGCCGACAGAGCCGCGGGCCACGTGCTCAGTTCACCGTAGTGAGTGACCGATTGCGCGCGATCCGGGTCCCACAGCTCAAGCACGGAGGCCTGCGCGAAGATATTCGTGCTGCCAAGACTACCGGGATGATCGGGGTTGCCCTCAACTTTGGTGGGCCGGCCAAGATGGCTCTCCACCAGAACCCCCGTCCCCACGCCGCCCATCGGAAACGCAGTGGCGAAGAACAACGGCTTGCCGGGGACGAACTCCTCCGGCTCGTGCACGTACGGGACAATCAGTTCCTTCGGCTGTTTCGTACAGGCGCTCAGTCCCGCCAGCGCGAAGGAAGCGCCCATCAACTTCATCACCGTGCGGCGGTCCGGGGCCTTCAGCCACTCGGGCGAGCGCGTTGGAAACTCGTCGTCGATGAAGGACTTGAACTCCTCGGTCTCGGCAAGCTCTTCGAGACTCTTCCAATACGCCGGGCCTTTCGCCTTGTCCAGCCGCTCGCGCAGCGCCGCAAGATCGATCTTGGCCCTTCCGATTTGGGTTAGCTCAGTCTTCATCGATGGCACGTATAGCAATCTTCGAGCTTCTGCACGTGATATTTCTCGACCAGTTCAGGACCCAGGCGCGTGAGCTGGTCACTTGGCGCCTCGTAGGCCATGTTGAACACTTCTTCGCGCGGGCGAATGTACTTTTCCGGGTTGCGGTGGCACTCGATGCACCAGTTCATATTGAGCGTGTTGACCTTCATCATGAGCGGCATCTTATCCACTCGCCCGTGGCAGGTGGCGCATCCGATACCCTTCTTCAGGTGAATGCTGTGATTGAAATAAACGAACTCGGGCAAATCGTGCACGCGGGTCCACGCGATGGACTGGCCGGTACGGAAGCTCTCGCGCAAAGGTTCCAGCATGGTGGCGTTCGACCAGATCTGCGAGTGACAGCTCATGCAGATCTCGGTTGCCGGGATGCCCGCATACGGCGCGGTCTCGACTGAGGTATGGCAGTACCGGCAGTCGATGCCATCGTCGGTGACGTGGTGCTTATGGCTGAATGGGATCGGCTGATCCTTCGCCACGTGGACGTCGGTGTTATATGCTCCGCGGTCAAGCCCGTAGGCGGCGGCGATCAAGGCGGCCACGCCAAACAGGATTACAAAGATGCTGATCCGCGAAATGCTATTGGCACTTCGGTGAAAGACCTGGGGCATCGACTGTGGACGTTTCCCCTCCAGAGGATTTCGTCAGAGTGTAAAAAATCTTACCACACAGTGGGTGCCTACCGGAATACCTCGGAAGCAAAATTCTTCTTATGCCTGTGACTCGGGTGAATCTGGGGAATCAGCCGCCGGAACCGCGACTGGGGATGTGGCGGTCAAGCGCGGCGTAAAGCATGCCGATCCCGCGCGGAGGCGGCACTTTGCCGGTGAGGATCTCCCGGTGGATCACATGTTTACCATACAGCCGCCAGTTGTCGTCGTTGTCGGGCCTGAGGGTGGCGCCTTGCAGCGAGACTCCCGCGAACAGGCCGTGGCTAGCGACCAGGAAAGAATCTCGGCCCGCATGAGGGCGTCGGTTTGCGCTTCGGCAGTGCGGCCCACGGGACCACCCATCGCCGAAGCATCGCCTCCCACGGTAAAACGGTCGCCCAGGAGCTCGTCCTCACCATGATGATTCATCACCAGAAAGACAAGGTCGGTTTCACCGACGCCGATCTGAAATCCGATGGACCCGCCCTCGACCCGGATCACCGACGGCCCGGTCCAGCGTCCGGTCGCGGTGCGGCACACCAGAACGCCCTTGCCATACTGGGCGCCGACGACGAACCCCGCCCCGTTTCAGGCTCGGTACGATGCCGACGCAGTCCGCGCGCCGGAGCAGGTCCCGCGGGATTCCCTTGTCCGGCGCGTGAATGATTTCATCGAACACTTCGCTGGCGGCGCGGATGCGCTTATAGTTCTCCTCGGCTGTGGCGAGAAGCGTGAACGGGGCAAGCGCGAAAAAAAGAGGCAGGCCTCTCGATAGGCGTATCAGGCAGCGGCAGCCTTCGGCTGAACCGCCGGCTCGCGCTCCGGGATCACTCGGCCGAGTCGTTGGCCAACGGAACGGCGTGCGCGCAGCAGGCGAATGCGGACAGCGGTTTCGGTCCAGCCATGTTCGTTGGCGATTTCGCGAACCTTGAACCCCTCGAGATAATGGCTCTCGAGGACGATACGGTCCTTCTTGCGGCAGTATTGCAGAATCCTCTTGACATCGATCACGGCAAGATTGATCTTCGGGGGCGTGGGGATTTCCGGCAATGCGTGTGGGATGGGTTCACGCCGGAGGTAGCTTCGATGAATGTTCAGCGCGATGCTGTTCATCCAGGTCAGCACCATCTTTGGATCGCGCAACTGCTCGCGCCGCTCCCACCCGCGCGCCCACGCTGCTTGCGCGGTTTCCTGCGCGGTATCCCAGGCCAACCCGCGCGAAATGAGAAACCGAACAGTCATTCCATAGCCCTTTTGATACGCAGCTCCGTATTCGTCTCTCGTCATGGTCTTTTCACGGCTCCTCGGCTGATTTCCACTCACGCCGTCCTGACGCAAGCACGTTGCTAACCAGCACGCTACCGGGTCGTAAGTAGCTGTCGATGCGAGGATTAGTAATAGTTACCGAGCCGTGGAACCAACGGGCGAATTGCCGCCAGGCAATTTTTGCCAGCCTCCATGGACTAATCTTGCATTCTGCTAAGGTCTGAAATGTTGCGAAGGCTGCTCATCAGGCCCGGAGGCATCGGCGATTGCATCCTGTCGCTGCCCGCGCTGGAGTATCTTGCCGCCGATTACACGGAGGTCTGGGTACCGGACGCGGTGGCGCCTCTCATCCGCTTTGCGCATCGAGCGCGGAGTTTGTCAGCCACCGGACTCGATCTGCTGGGCCTCCCGGATGTCGAGCCGCCGTCATATACCGTTGCGGCGCTTGCGCAGTTCGACTCGATAATCTCCTGGTATGGAACGAACCGGCCTGAGTTTGGAACCGCGGTTAGGGAGCTCGGTCTGCCCTTCGAGTTCTTCGATGCTCTGCCTCGGAAGCTGAACGCCCTGCACGCGGCCGATTACTTTCTGCGGCAGGCGGGAGGCGAGGGTCACGCGGTTCCGCAGATTCCCTGTTCGCGATCCGATGGCGGATTTGCCGCGATACATCCTTTTTCCGGGAGCGCGAGTAAGAACTGGCCTCTCGATTGTTTTCAGTATGTAGCGAAGCACCTGAAGATCCCGGTGCGCTGGTGCGCCGGGCCGGAAGAAGCGTTACCCGATGCCGTCCGGTTCGACGATTTGTATGAACTCGCCCTGTGGCTGGCGGGCGCCCGGATCTATGTAGGGAACGACTCGGGAATTACACATCTGGCCGCTGCCGTAGGCACTCCTGTAGTGGCGATTTTCGGCCCGAGCGATCCCGAGATATGGGGACCGCGCGGCGACCGAGTGCGCGTTGTGGGTGGCCGCGGAAGATGGCCAGATAGAGACGAGGTGCTCGCCTCCGCCGCTGAGTTACCGGCGATGTAAGTTAGTCGAGCTTTTTGCGGAATCGTGACGCGCTGAGCGACAGGATCGACACGCCGAACACCGCGAGCGCCACCATCTGCGGCCAGAGGATCTCCACTCCCACGCCCTTCAGAAAAATGCCTCGCACAATTTCCATAAAGTAACGGACCGGATCAAGCCAGGTAAGATACTGCGCGATGAGCGGCATGTTACGAATTGGAAATGCGAATCCGCTGAGCAGGAAGAACGGCTGGAAGAACAGAAACGTGGTGAGCATGGCCTGTTGCTGCGTATGCGAGATGGTGGAGATGAACAGCCCGGCGCCGAGCGTGGTCATCAGGAACAACACAGCGCAGCCGAATAACATAAGGAAGCTGCCGTGGAACGGTACCTTGAACAGCAGCAACGCCACCGTGGTTACCAGCGACACCTGAACGATGCCCACCATCGCGAATGGCAGCGTTTTGCCCAGCATCAGCTCCACCGGGCGAATGGGCGTCACCATTAACTGCTCCATCGTGCCAATCTCTTTCTCGCGGACGATGGCCATCGCGGTGAGCATCAGCGTCACCAGTGCAATGATATTGGCGACAACTCCAGGCACGAAATAATTGCGGCTGCGCAGGTCCGGATTGAACCAGATCCGGCTCCGCATTCCGAGCGTGGGAATGCCCGCGTGCACGGGCGCGTTGACGGCGCGGCCCACCAGCTTATCCCGATTCTGCTGGTTCAGTACCTTTGAGCCGTAGCTTACGACGATGCTGCTCGCATAATTGGCAATGATCGACGCCGTATTCGAGTTGCTCCCATCCACCAGCACCTGCACCGCGGTGGTCCGGCCATGTTCAATGTCGCGCCCGAAGCCCGGCAGAATCACCACCGCGCCCTGCACGCTACCCGCGTCGAGCAGATTCTGCACCTGCGCTTCGGTTGAGGGAGCATGAGTAACCTCGAACCGTTTCGATCCAACGAAGTCGGCCAGGAGATCGCGGCTTTGCGTCGTATGGTCAAGATCGCACCATGCGATCAGGCTATTGTCCACGTCGAGGTTGGCGGCATAGCCGAAAATGATCAGCTGCATGATCGGCGGTATGAACAGCAGCACGCGCATGCGCGGCTCGCGGAAGGTCTGGCGAAACTCCTTGCGGATGATTTCGCGAATGCGCCGGAACGAAAGATTGGTCATGCTACTTTCTGCCTCATTTTCTTGACCGCCAGAAGGAAAGCGAGCGATGCATACACAAACAGAAATGTTGTCTCCACCGCGAGTATGCGGATTCCCGCTCCCTTCAAAAACACGCCCTTAAGTATCGAAACGAAGTAACGCGCCGGCACCACATAAGTGATGGCCTGAATCACCGCGGGCATGTTCTCGATGGAGTAAATGAAACCGGACAACAGGAAGGCCGGCAGGAATGAAGTTAGTATTCCCACCTGATACGCCACTAATTGAGAGCGCGCCAGCGTGGAAACCAGGATGCCCCAACAAAGCGCGCCAAACAGAAACAGGAAGCTCGAAAACATCAGGAACCACACGCTCCCGCGGAACGGCACGTGAAAGATGAATACGCCGACCAGCACGCAGATGAGCATGTCGGTGAACCCGAGGGTGAAAAATGCGGACAGCTTGCCAAGGATAATTTCCGCCGGCCGCAGTGGCGTGGAAAGCAACGGCTCCATGGTGCCGGTTTCCCATTCGCGCGCGACTGTCAGCGACGTCAGGAGCGCGGCGATGATCATCATAGTCACCGCGATCAGACCGGGGACTATGAAATTCTTCGATTCCAGATCGCTGTTGTACATTACGCGGATTCTCGGATCGACAGCCGCCTTCAGCTTCCCCGCCCCACGCCGGATCTGTGCTTCGGACCTCAGCTCCGCGCCATACGCCGCGAACACGCTTTGCGCGTAACCGAGCGCGATGGAGGCGGTGTTGGAATCGCTGCCATCGAGAATTACCTGAACATCGGCTTGGCGGCCTTCCAGAATGTCACGCGCGTAGTACCTTGGAACGACGATGGACATCAGGATGTGGCTCAGGTCTATTTGCTTGTCCACCGGCGCGTAACTATGCACGTAGCGCTGGATGTCGAAATAACGGGACCCGCGGAACTGATCGATCAGCGCGCGGCTTTCCGGCGTGCCGTCCCAATCGTAGACGTAAGTGGGAATTCTGTCGACGTCCAGCGTGAGTGCCCAGCCGAACATCAATAGCAGGAGTAATGGTACGGCGAGCGAGAGGGCGAGGCTGCGCGGATCTCGCCGGATGTGCAGGAATTCCTTGCGGGCCACGGCGCGCCATCGTACGAAGTTCATGCCGCGTTCCTCTCTTCCTGCTCGATTTTCGCCACGAAGACATCTTCCATCGAGGGTTGAATGCGCTCTATTTGCATGGTGGAAATATGCGCGTCATCGAGGGCACGCTGAATCGCCGGCGAGGCTGCTTCGGCGTTATCCACGGTGACGTGCAGCCCGCCGCCGAACACGGCGACGTCACCTACTCCGGGCAACTTCTCGATTAGCGTCATACTTCCGCGAATATCGGAGCTTTCCACGTATAAGATCTGATGTGATTCGAGTGACTTCTTCAGCTCCTCCGGCGTTCCCAGAGCAACCACCTTCCCCGCGTACATGAGTGCGATCCGGTGGCAATACTCCGCTTCATCCATGTAATGAGTGCTGACGAAAATGGTGTGGCCCGTGGCGGAGAGCTGATAGATAAGGTCCCAGAACTGCCGGCGGGCGATAGGATCCACGCCCGACGTCGGCTCGTCCAGAAACAGAATTGGCGGTTCGTGGAGAATGGCGCAACCGAGCGCGAGACGCTGCTTCCAACCTCCGGAGAGCAGGCGTGTGAGACTGCTGCGGCGATGCTGCAGGCCGGCCATCTTCAGCACGTAATCCTTGCGGGCGGCGCGCTTGTCATCCGCGACGCCATAGATGCCGCTAAAGAAGTCGATATTCTCTTCCACGGTCAGATCGTCGTAGAGAGAAAAACGCTGCGACATGTAGCCGATATGTTGTTTAATGAGCTCGGACTGCGTGGCAACATCCATCCCGCCCACCGTGGCTGCGCCTTCGCTCGGCTCCAGTAACCCGCACAGGATGCGTATCGTGGTGGACTTCCCCGCGCCATTCGGGCCGAGAAAACCGAAGATTTCTCCCTTGCTTACCTCAAGGGTCACGTGGTCCACCGCGACGAAAGTGCCGAAGCGTTTGACCAGCGCACGAATGGAAACGGCGGAGGCGCTGTTAGTTGGCATCGTCGCCTCCGGATCTACGCACTAAGTCGATGAAAACGTCTTCGAGCGAGGGAGTAATTCGTTCAAATTCCTCCGGAGCCAATCCTCGGTCGACGAGCTTCTGACGAATCATCTCCGGCGATCCGTCCGGCGCCACGAAGACATGCAAACGCGCGCCCGAAGGCTCCACCGAAAGCACTCCCGGCAAACCAGCCATTAATTCACGCGCAGCGGCCTGATTGCCGGTGCCCACCCGGTAACAGGCGTCTTCCAGGTGCTCTCGCAGATTGCGCGGCGTGTCGCATCGGATTAACTTACCCCGGTTCATCAGGCCCACGCGGTTACAACGTTCGGCTTCGTCCAGATACGCAGTAGTTACGAAGAGAGTAAGTCCGTCGCGTACGAGCTGATACAGAATCGCCCAGAAATCGCGGCGCGAAACCGGGTCCACTCCGTTAGTCGGCTCGTCCAGAAAGAGAATGCGCGGATGATGAAGCAGCGTGCACATCAGACCCAGTTTCTGCTTCATGCCACCGGACAACTTGCCGGCCGACCGCTTGCGGAACGGTTCCATGCGGGTCATGGCCAGCAGTTGGCGCATGAGTTGGTCGCGATCGGCCCGGCGAAGCCCGAACAGGTCGGAGTAGAAGACCATGTTCTCTTCTACGGTCAGGTCGTTGTAAAGACCGAAACGCTGGGCCATATAGCCGATCTGGTCCTTCACCTCATTCAGATGGCGCGCCACGTCGTAACCGCCGACGATCGCCTGCCCTTCGCTCGCGTCCATCAGGCCGCAGAGAAGGCGCAAAGTAGTCGTCTTGCCCGCGCCGTCGGGGCCCACCAGTCCGAAGATCTCGCCGCGTGCGATTTCAAGATCGAGATGATCGACAGCGGTGAGGTCGCCGAACCGGCGTGTCAAGCCGGATGCGCGGATGATGGCGTCAGTGGCCATTCGCTCAATCCCCGAGGTGGATGTCCGCTTCCACCGGCATGTTGTTCTTCAGCTCGTGGCGCTGGTTGTCGACATCGATCTTGATGCGATACACCAGCTTCACCCGCTCTTCATTGGTCTGAATCTGCTTGGGCGTGAACTCAGCGTCGGAAGCGATGAACGAAACGTGGCCCGGGTAGGTCTTGCCGGGGAACGAATCGCTGGTGATATCGGCTTTCTGTCCCAGCTTCACGCGCCCCAGATCGCCTTCGCTGATGTAGCCGCGCAGCCAGGGATGATCGATGTCACCTATAGTGAGCACGGTTGTACCGGCGGCCAGCACCTCGCCCGGTTCGGCGGACTTCACCAGCACTACGCCATCAATGGGCGAGCTAATGATCGTGTCGCTCAGCATCACACCGGTGATTCGGGCCTGCGCCTTCGCCTCGTCGATGGCGGCTTTCTGCTGCCCCAGTTGCTCTTCCTTGCGCTGCAGCTCCAGCCGGTTCGCCTCGGCCAGTTTTACGGCCTGTTCCGCGGACGCCACCTGATCTCGAGCACCGGCGATGTCCTCTTTGCGCGGACCCTCTTCCACCAGAGAGAGACGATGCTCCGATTCGTGGAGAATGGCCTGGGCGCTGTCGAGGCGCGTATGGTATTGGTCATACTGCTGGCGCGAAATGTCTTCGTTCTTGAACAGCGTCTGCGCCCGATCCCAATCGGCCTTGGCCAGTTGGTACTGCGCGCGGGCATCGGAGGCGCCTGCGCGGGATTCCTGAATCTCCTGCGGACGCGAACCATTGAGCAACTCCTCGAGATGCGCCCGCGCCTGCGCGAGATCGGCTTTTCGCGCCGCGATATCGCCAGCCAGAGTCTCTTTCTGCATGGCGATGGAAGTTTGTAATTGCTGGTATTGCGAATCCGCCGATGCGACAGCGGCCACATCACGATCCTTCTGCTGCGAGAGCTGATCGCGATCGAGTTCGGCGACGATGTCGCCTTTCTTGACGGTGTCGCCTTCGTCGAAGCGGCGCTCGACCAGACGGCCGGCGGTCTTGAAGGACATGTCGACTTCAGTCAGCTCGATGTTGCCGCTGACGTGGACACGGTCGGAAGGAGTGCGCGAACAACCGGACAGCAGCGCCGCGGCGGCGACCAGGCCACCAAACGCGGCTATCGCCGCGTGTCCGCGTAATGGGTTAAGAAGATTTCGGTTCATATGCGGCCTCACTGAATCATGTTTTCGATGTTGCCCATCGCCGTACCCAGGTCGATGCGGGCCAGGTTGTAGTTGTAAAGCGCGTCAATACGGTTTTCGCGAGCGCGGCTTAGTCGCGTCTGCGCATCGGTGACTTCCACGCTGTTCGTCACGCCTGCTTTGTAGCGCCGCTCGGCCTGCGCAAGTTCCTGCTCGGAAAGTTGCAGACCCTCTTCGGCAGTCTTCACTTGTGCGTCAGCGGAGCGCAACGAGTCCAGCGCCAGCCGGACATCGAGGTCGATCTGATCGCGCAAATCCGCGGTTCGAATCTGTTCCGAGCGCATGGCTGAAGCGCTTTCGACGCGTTGAGCGTCGGTGCGCCCACCGTCGAAAACGGGCACCCGAACACTGATTCCCACGGCGCGCGTCGGCAGCGCTTCACCAACCCCCGTGCCCAGGTCGCCGTAATTGCCAAAGGCCGAGACCGTGGGCAGCCGGTCGAACTTCGCCGCGTCGTAGCCGAGCCTGGCATTGTGCTCGCGCTCAAGCTGCGCCTTCAGCTCAGTTCGATTGCGGCGCGCGGTCTCCACGGCCTTGGCTTCTTCCATCACATCGGTGGGCTGGTAACTCATCTTGTCGGTGAGTTCCACGGCGGTCTCCAGCTTCAATCCCATGGTCTTGAGCAACTGCAGAAGCGCGCGATCGCGGTCGTTTTGGGCCACCAGCAGAAGTTGCTTATCGTTGGCGAGTTGCACGTCCGCACGGGTCACTTCGATTCCGGTGCCCGTGCCCGCCTCCTTCTGCGACTGCGCCAGATTCAACAGCGCATTGGAGAGATCCACGTTCGCTTGCGCCGTCTCGAGCGCCGCATCGGCCCGCAGACCTGCCAGATACGCGCGAGCCACCTGATCGGTGACCTGGCGGTTCGTGGATTCGCGGTCCTGCTTCGTGGCGTCCACCATCACCCGCGCGCCGCGATAACGCAGGATAGAACTGAAATCGAAAATGCTCTGGGTGGCGTTAGCGCGGGCGTCCATTACGTCAAAGGGCCCGACGAAAGTGGGGATCTGAAAACCGAGAAACGCCGGTACCTTGATATTCAATCCATACGCCTTCAGATTCGTCGTCTCGCTCTGATAAGAAAACGTTGCGTCCACGTTGGGCAGCAACGCGGACCGTGCTTCATTCGCTCGCGCCTTGGCCTGGCGCAGTTCCTCTTCGGCGAGCTTCACGCGAGT
>JBEKFB010000011.1:0-35961 GCA_050013535.1 Bryobacteraceae bacterium
CCCATGCTTCGATGATACCGTTACTGTTGAAGAGTTGTTCAGTCCGGCAGCGAATTCACGCTGTAGATAGAAATGTAGCTGCCCGTGCATTCGGATTCAACACGGCTCAACAGAGATCAACAGGACTCCCGTATCTGCCTGAAATCTAAATGCTTGGAAACAGACCGTTTTCGGGATGTGGCGGAAACTGCCTTGGGCGCAGGGGGTCGGGCGTTCAAATCGCCCCGCCCCGACCAAACATTGCAGAATGCGGCCGACGCGCCACGGCGCGGTGCATTGTCGTCAATCTCATTCGCCGGATGCCCGCCGGAGGATGCGCGGCAACACCAGCATCGCCAGCAATGAAAAAACTCCACGGCGAGTTTGGCGGTTCAAGCGCCGGTAGCTGTCGCGCTCGAGTCGTCGCGTAGCGACGCGATCCGGTTCTGCAGCGTTCGCAGACTAATCCCCAAAATCTCGGCTGCGCGTTTGCGATTGCCTCCCACATGATCGAGAATAAGCTTGATGTAAGCCTCCTCGATTTTCACCAGAGGCTGGTCTTGCTGCGGCATCACCGGGCCCTCATGGCCGGCCGGTTGCCGGGAATGCGGTCCGGGGCTGACGCCGAGTGCCAAAGAGGGAAGATTCGCCAGGCGGATCAACCCCTGGCCCGCCATGATGGTGGCGCGTTCCAGCACATTCCGCAGCTCCCGCACATTGCCGGGCCAGTCGTAACGGTGAAGAAGATCGAGGACTTCGCCGGCGAGACCGGTAACGCGCGTGCCGTGTTTCCTGTTCAGATTATCCAGCATCGCATCGGCGATCGGTGGGATATCTTCTTTGTGTTCGCGCAGCGGCGGAACCACGATCTGGAACACGCTCAACCGGTAGAAAAGTTCTTCGCGTAAATGCGTTTTCGGGTCCTGACTGGTCGCGGCAAGGACCCGAACGTCTACCGGGATCTCCCTTTTGCCGCCAAGGCGCCGCACTCGCAAGTCCTCGAGAACGCGCAGCAGCTTCGGTTGCGTGCCGGGCGGCATCTCGCCGATCTCGTCCAGAAACAACGTTCCATCCTGAGCCTGCTCAAAGCAACCGGCCGAGCGCTCCATGGCCCCTGTGAAGGCGCCTTTCTCGTGGCCGAACAACTCGCTCTCGATCAGAGTCTCGGGAAGCGCGGCCGCATTAATCGCGACGAAAGGGAAGTCGGCCCGGGGACTGCACTTGTGAATTTCCCGCGCCACCAACTCCTTCCCGGTGCCGCTCTCTCCGCAGATCAGCACGGGCGCCGAAGTTGGTCCCACCTGCCGGATGATCGAGAAAATCTCCTGCATCGCGGGAGATTTACCGATCAAATCCCCGAGCACGCCGCGCAGGCTCAGCTCGCGCTTAAGCTCATCCGTTCTCTGCAGACTTCTCTTGTAGCGGATCGCGCGTTCCAGAAGAATTTTGAATGCGCGCGGCTCTATAGGTTTCTCCAGGAACCAAAATGCCTTGAGGTCATGAACCGCGGAGAGCGCTTTTTCCATACTGCCGAAGGCGGTGAGCGCAACCGTCGGAGTGAGGTCTCCACGCTCCATCAGATGCCGCAGCAGCTCGAAGCCGTCCATGCGCGGCATGAGCAAATCGGCAACGATGACGTCCGCGTTAAAGACAGTGAGCCGTTCCAGCGCTTCCTGTCCGTCGCCCGCAACCTGAATCTCAAAGTCGCAGCCGGAAAGCATGGCCGCCATGGCAGCGCGCTGCTGCTCGTCATCGTCAACGATGAGGATGCGGCCCGAAACTGCGGACAGTTGGGGCATCAACCTATTTTAGCGGTATTGGCAAGCAAGCGGGTGCGATGATTCCGGATTGTGTACCTAGTACTGTTCAATGCGTGAGTCTATAGTTCGTTACCTGGCCCCACAATCCGAACACCTTCAGGACCCAAATGCCTACCGCAACCACAACCACTACATTCAGAATGGTCTTGATGCTGGACGCCATGGGAATGTAGTTATTGATCAGCCACAACGCAACGCCGACCACGATCAGCGCGATGGCAATGTTTAGCAAGGGCATGTTCCACTCTCCGGCGACATCAAACAGCAATTCGCTGGCCGAGCCCTTAGCCGGGCGGTGGGACAGGGCTAACTAAGAATCCTGCGTCCCTGCATCAGGCGGATTACGACCATCACCAGTGCGATGACCAGCAGCAGGTGAATCAGACCGCCGGCCGTGTAGGCAGTAGCCATTCCGAGCGCCCACAGCACCACCAGAATCGCGCAGATTATCCAGATCATCACTTTGCTCCTTCGCTGCGGAGCAGTGCAAGAGCGGGGCCAAAGCGGCGAGGCGCAACGGGTGATGCCGGTCGCCAACCTTGGCCGGTACCGCAATCGCAGGTGCAGAATCTGCGCGTACAGCGGCATTTGCTGCAGATGAGAGCCACCGATCACTTCTGCGCTGGCGCGTTGCGAGCGACGGCGGGTGAGCCTGCGTAGACCAGGATCTCGATGCTTCCGTTCTCGTTGGCGGTGGCGCTCTTTCCCAGACCAAGCGTCTTCACGCGCGTGTCGTCCAGCGGGAAATTCTCCACAAGGTACTTGCGGATAACGAAGCTGCGGGCTTCACTCAAAGCGAGTTCCTTGTCGGCGTCGCCTGTTCTGCCCGTGCTGGCCTCGATCACGGCCAACCCGAACTTTTGACTTTGCAGGTACTGTCCCGCGGCGGTCAGGCTCTTCTGGTTCTTCAGCCGGGCCGAATCCGGTTTGTCAAACAGGCTCTTCGGCTCAAACTCGAAGCTCCTGACAGGCTTCTCGCCGGGAAGCTCCGCTACCGCGTGCTCCTTGATTTCCGCCGGATTGGAGTAGCCGCGATCCTTGAAGAACCCACGTAGAAGGAAATTGTGTTGCAGGGCGTCAGCGTCATCATGCAGGGCAGTTGCACCTGCCGCAGCTTGCTTATAGAGCGTCGTATCGTTGATCATCTTTCCCACGGTTCCCTGCCCCGAATTGATCTTTGTGGTGATCATGTTGAGGTTGTCCGTGGTCCCCTGGATACTCTCGAGGGCGCTCTGGCCGGTGTCGAGGAGCTGATTTGCTTTCTTGAACAGATCCGAGACATCCAGAGGCGGCTCGCTGTCAATCGTCTCTCCGCCCTTGAGTTGCGCCGCTTCCATCGAACCGAAGGAGATCTCCACGTACTTGTCTCCCAGCAGCCCTTCGGACTGGATGGATGCGATGGAGTCCTGCTTGACGATGGCCTGTGTGTCCTTGGCGAGATCCATGGTCACCGTAACCTTGCCATCGGGCCTGCGGGGTAGTTGAATGGACTGGACCGTGCCCTTGCGAATTCCCCCCACCCGGACATCGGCGCCCTGGCTCAGGCCAGTGACGTTATCGAATTCGGCGCGGACCAGATAGTTCGACCCGAACTTCAACTCCTGGCGGCCCACCAGAAATACACCAGCCGCGAGAATGGCCAGCGTGGCCAACAGGAACAGTCCCAAACGAAAGCTTCGTGACATGCTCTCACCTTCTTGTTGCCTCATGCCGCATCTTCCACAAACTGAACAATCAACGGATCGTGGCTTTCCGCAAAGCCGGCGCAGGTTCCATCGAACAGGATTCGGCCTCCGTCGAGCACGATAATACGGTCGGCAATGGTCCGGGCGGTATGGAGATCATGCGTGACCACGATGCAGGTGATGTGCCGCCGATCTCTCAGCTCGACGATCAGCTTGGCGATTTCCGCCGCGGTGATCGGATCGAGTCCAGCCGTGGGTTCGTCGAACATGACCACCGTTGGCTCCAGTGCGAGGGCGCGCGCCAGACCCACCCGTTTGCGCATGCCGCCGGAGATTTCGGAGGGCATCTTGTCCGGATCGCCGTTCATCCCAACGCTCCCGAGTAACTGGTGGACGCGGTGGCTCCGTTCGCTGCCGGAGAGCCTGGTGTGCCGGCGAAGCGGGAAGGCGACATTGTCCGCGATGGTCATGGAATCGTACAGCGCGGCTTGCTGAAACAGGAAGCCGACTTTTTTTCTTGCTTCGTTCAGCTCCCGCAAAGAGGAGCTCGATATATCACAGCCTTCCAGACGAATGGAGCCCGCACCGGCCGGCTCAAGACCAATCAGCATCTTGAGCAGGACGCTCTTGCCCGTGCCGCTCCGCCCCAGCACGCAGGTCACATCGCCGGCCACGAGCTGGAAGGTGATTCCATCCAGAACCGTCTGCGCGCCAAATGACTTGCATAGCCCGGCAACGGCGATCGGCGCCTCGGTATTGGGGGCCTCGGTATTGGGCAATTGTTCCATTTAGAAGAACTCGATGATCAACTGAACCAGCAGCACGTCCGCCACGATGATGAACAGAGACGAGAGCACAACCGAACTGGTGGCGGAACGGCCGACGCCTTCGGTGCCGCCGCGGGTGCGCATGCCCTGAAAGCAGGAGACCACTCCGATGATCAAGCCAAAAATGGCGGTCTTCAGCGTGGGGGGAAGAATGTCGTTGAATGTGACGCCGTGAAAGCCGGCTGCAAGAAACCGTCCCAGAGACACGGGGTCCGCCAGCGTGCAGGCGACCCAGCCCATGAGAATGCCGAAGAAATCGGCAGCGATCGTAAGCAGGGGCAGGGCTACGATGCAGGCCAGAATCCGGGTGGCCGCCAGAAACCTGCACGGATCCACCGCGGATGCTTCCATGGCGTCGATCTGCTCGGTGACGCGCATGGAGCCCAGCTCGGCTCCGATCCCGGCGCCTACGCGGCCGCTGGCAACCAGGCCGGTGATGATCGGCCCGGTCTCCTTGATCAGCGAGAAGACAATCACCGCCGGGAGTAACGATCCCGCGCCGAATCGCGTGAGACTGCTGCGGGTTTGCAGCGACAGAACAACGCCCGTCGCGGCGCCCGCCAGCGCCATAAGCGGAAGAGATTTGGCGCCGATGGAATCCAACTGGCGCAAAAACTCCGCTCCCTCAAAGGGGCGCGTAAAAACTGCTTTGGTCACCTGCCAGGTAAACAAGCCCAGGTCGCCAACCCACTCGATCATGATCCGCAAAGGTCCGCCGAATGCACGAACTGTATCGTTCATCGGAAGACGGGAAGCGGCTGTGCTCGCCATGACGAACAGTTACTGGCAGGTGAAAGGCCGAACTCGGAAGCGCGACGCTCGATCAGGTCGCGACGGTTCCGAACAGCGCGCCGATGCCTGCGGTCACCGCCATGGCCAGCGCGCCCCAAAAGGTTACCCGCATCGCGCCCACTATGATGCTTGCCCCACCAGCGCGAGCGGCCAATCCTCCCAACAGCGCCAGGAACAGCAGTGAAGTTCCGGAGACGAGGGGAATCAGGCCAATCGGCGGGGCGATGGCAGCGATCAAGAGAGGCATAATCGCTCCGACGGCGAAGCTGGCGGCTGACGCTAATGCAGCCTGGACCGGGCGCGCTCCGAGACCCGGAGAGATGCCGAGCTCGTCGCGGGCATGGGCGCCGAGAGCGTCATGGGTCATTAGTTGTTCGGCGACCTGTTTAGCCAGACCGGGCCTGAGGCCGCGAGCCACGTAAATCGCGGCCAGTTCCTTGTGCTCGCCCTCGTCGTCGGTCTTCAGTTCCGTGCGTTCCAGCCTGAGATCGGCCTGTTCGGTGTCTGCCTGGGAGTGCACCGACACATATTCACCCGCCGCCATGGACATAGCTCCGGCGACCAGACCAGCTACTCCCGCGACCAGGATGTTGCTGCGAGTCGCGTGCGCGGCCGCTACACCGAGCACCAGACTCGCCGTCGAAAGGATTCCGTCGTTCGCGCCCAACACTGCCGCGCGCAGCCGGGGTACAGGCATGATCCGCGACTGCACTTCGCCAGGCTAGAGTACAACCGTTACCGCAAGCCCCACGCCCGGGTAGCGTTGGTCGTAAAGGTAGTATCCATTGTTATAGACGATATCGACGTCGTCGGTAGCGTACCAGTTCTCCGCCCAATCCTGTGGCCACGGATCGACGATCATAAACGACTCGCCGCCGTAAGAGAAGCGCGGGTATCCCATGTAGATCACGGGTTCGCCGCCCATCCGGAACCAGTGGTCGCTCCCGAAGTAGAGATCGAAGCTGGCCTGAGGAATGTAGTAACCGCCATAGCCTCCACGTTGCGCCCAGGTGCGATGGTCGCTTTGCCAGTTTTGAGCGCGATCTCCCTGCCAGGTGTTGTTACCCCTCCAGCCGCCGCCGTGTTGCCATCCTGCCTGCGTCTGCCACGTTCGCGCCTGCTGCTGCGTGCGCTGCGGTTGCTGTTGTTGGCGGGCCTGCTGGACAGGTTTCTGCTGCTGCTGTTGTTGCCGAGCCTGCTGGACAGGTTTCTGCTGCCGCGGCTGTTGCCGGGCCTGTTGGGTTGCCTGGTGCTGCGGTTGTTGATGAGCCTGTTGAGCTGCCTGGTGCTGCGGTTGTTGATGAGCCTGTTGAGCAGCCTGGTGCTGCGGCTGCTGTTGCCGGGCCTGCTGGGCAGGTTGCCGCTGCGGGACCTGTTGATGAGTCTGCTGGACCTGCGGTTTCGGCGCCTCAGCGCGTTGTGCGTGCTGTGGGGCCTGCGGCCGCTGTGGTGGTTGCTGTGCGCGCGCTTGTGGCTGTTGTGGCTGTGCCTGGGGGCGCGCCTGTGGTTGCGGGCGTGCCGCCGGTGCAGCTGCGCGTGCCGGCGCGGCTTGTTGCGGCCTGCTCTGTTGCTTTTCAGGCTGGCCCTGCTTCTGCTCCTCGTGCTGTGCGTACGCCGGCACAATCATCACGAAAAGCAGAAACACGGTCGCGGTGCTGGTAGCTCGAACGAATTGCATGATAGTCATCCTCAGATTTCGTCGTTGTCGGTTGTGCACTTGGAACACCAGTCGGCCTGGGGGCGCGAAAGTTCGACAGCCTTCCTACTCCCCGGCTACGTGAGCAACGTGTTTCTTCTCGGATTCGACCGGCACGCCATTGCGATCTGCCATCAGGGGCGCCCTTTCCGTCGGTTTGTCCGTGGTGCCGTAATCGGCAGCGGTCTCCGACGCGGATGAGATGTACCGGGCTCCCGTGTCTTTCAGAGCTTTCTTCGCGCGATTGCACCATTCCCGACTGTCGCAGTGTACGGAAAGCAGAATGCCGCCACGCCTGATTCTGCCCGCGTATCGCTTGGCAACGTATTCGGAAAGAGGCAGGCCCGCGAGCAACCCGATTATCCAGCCGAGTGTGCCGCCGGCGCCCGCGCCAGCCAGCGCAGCCAGCACCGGTCCGGCCGCGGCCAGCGCGCCAGCCACCGCCAGCGGATCTGTCCAGGGAATGGCCAAAGTGTGCGTGGAAACGAACCAGCCTAATGCAGCGCCGATCACCGCACCCACGGCCGCCCCGGCAGCCGCTCCCGCGGATGCCCTCGTGTGTTTTTCAAGCGCGAAATCCTTGGAGCCCTGGTTGTCCGACGACAGCACCGAGATGTCCGTGGCCCGATAGCCCGCCTTGTTCAGGACGTTGATCGCATCCGCAACGGTTGTTCGATCCGGATAGATCCCGATGACCGATGTATTCTTTGCCATTTCGTGTTCCTCCTTGTAGGAATGGTCATAACTGTCCTGTGCAAGATCAAGGCCAGGCGCGGGAGAGGGCCGCCATGCGGGGATGCGGGACGGACAGCACGCGGAGATGCAGAACCTGCGTTTGAGAATGCACATTTTGGTGGAGCGATGGAGCCGGAGGTCTCCCGCGCCGAAGCCGCCTGTTGGGCACCCGATTGCTCGTCTAAGGGAATCGAGGCTCACCGGGGGCATCGTGCTCCTGGCAGTTCGGAGGAAGAAAAGGAAATCTACTATGTTAATACTGCTTATCATTGTGTTGCTGATTTTGGCCGGCGGCGGCGGCTACTACGGCCACAGCCGATGGGGCTCCGGTGGCGGCGCGGGCATAGGGCTGGGCACTGTATTGGTGGTTCTGTTGGTGGCCTGGATGCTCGGAGTCTTCCACTAGGCTGCACTGTTCCCGAACTAATCGTCAGGAGAAAAAAGTGAATTGGGATCAAATTGAAGGCAAGTGGAAACAGCTTATAGGCTCTGCTCGCGAGCGCTGGGGGAAGCTCACTGACAACGACTGGGAAACCATCGCCGGTAAGAAGGATCAGTTGGTCGGGCGAATTCAGGAGCGGTATGGAATGGCCAGGGCGGAGGCTGAAAGGCATGCCGACGAATGGGCGCGTACGTTAAAGGCATCTGACCGCGAAAGCCACGCCGCCACCCGCCTCTAGCCTTCTGCGCGGTTAAGCGGAGCGCACGATGGATCTGCGAACGGGTGTTCGAGCTCTCATTGCGATTTCGATCCTTATCTCGGGACTCGTGGAGACGCTGGGCGCCACCGGCCTGGTGATGGAATTATCGCCCGCTCACCGCTGGGGCGCCGGAGTTCACACGCTTGCGGTCAGCGGTCCCCTGCTGCTGGTTGGGGCCGCTCTGCTTGCATCTGGCCGGAAGACACGCTGGGTATTGAGCATGGTCGGGTGCTACGTCTTACTGGTTAGCGTTCTGGGGGATCTGCCGCTCATCTTCAATCCCGATGTCGGAGGCAGTGCCGTCACGGAACTGCTCATCAATCTGGTGGTCATGGGGGGCATCGTGTACTGGCTTTACAGCGACCGCAAACTGAGCGCCCGCGGAGCAAAACCTGCACCTCCACTGGCAAATCCTGCACCGGTTTTTGTCAGCCACTCTGCTGGTTTATCGGCAGCCTCCAAAACGCCGGAGCATTCGTAGCCAGGCATGTCCTGCACGACAGGCGGCAACATCTGCATGATTCCGTGGTTAATCGTCCGGGAAAAGCTGAATTGCCGGGGCTTTTTGTTTTGGCGTCCGATCTGCCTACAGACAATGCGACATCGAAAAGGAGATCGATGACACCATGAAACATTTTCAAAGTCTCGCGTTCGCGGCCTTCGCCGGTTGTATCGGCCTGGCTCTAATACCAAACCTCCAGGCGGATGAATGGAACAAGAAAACTCTGCTTACCGTCAATGAGCCACTTGAAGTGCCGTCGTGCTGCGCTCCCGGGCACACCGTGATACTGCAGCCGGGCGAATATGTCATGGCGCTGGTGGACTCCACCTCAGACCGGCACATCGTTCGAATTTTCGATAAAGACCAGAAGAACGTCATCACCACGATTCTGGCCATACCGAACTATCGCCTGCGTCCGACCGGAAAAACGGTCCTGGGCTTTTGGGAAGTCCCCGCCGGGCAGCCCAGAGCGCTTCGCGCATGGTTCTATCCGGGCGACAATTTCGGGCAGGAGTTTGCATACCCGAAAGAAACGGCTGCACAGATTGCGGCATTCGTGAAAGTCCCGGTCCCCGCGATCGCGGCGGAAACGCTTGCGCCGGAGGATCTGAAGACGGTGCCGCTCGTGGCCGTGGACGAAACCGGCAACACCACCGAATTAGCACAGACAGCGCCTGAGCCCGCTGCCGCTCCCGAGGCTGCACCGGAAGCTGCCCCGGTTGCAACGGAGCAAGCCGCTGCCGAAACTCCCGCACCAGTGCAGACGTTGCCGCATACTGCCAGCCTCATGCCGCTTATCGGTCTGGCCGGACTAGTGTCGTTGGCCGTGTTTGCCGCGCTTGGGTTCAATTCCAGACGCCGCCGCCTCGTATAGGCCTCGGACTCGCCAATTGCAATCGCCCGTGGTCCTTCCTGGCGGGCCACGGAGTGGGGGAGTCTACGGTGCTGCGAAACACTCTCATCGTCGTGCTGGCAGTGGCCGTGCAGACACTGCCTGCTCAGAACCGCGCGGCTGCGGCGTCCGAGCAACCATTCAAGCTCACCGCGACCGCGGAGCTTGTGCTTCTGGATGTAAGCGTCAACGACGCAGCGGGCAAGCACGTCCCGAATCTCGGCAAAGCGGACTTCCAGGTTTATGAAGGCGGCAAGCTGCAGACGATCACGCAGTTTGGGAGCGATGACGTCCCGGTCACCGTTGGCCTGGTGATCGACACCAGCGGAAGCATGCGATCGAAGTATGGCGATGTTGTCATGGCGGCGCTGACATTGATTCATGCGAGCAATCCCGAAGATGAAGTGTTCATCGTTAATTTTGGAGACCGCGTCAGTTACGGCCTGCCCGAGGGCATGCCCTTCACGGACGACGTGACCCAGCTTCGCGCAGCCCTGATGCTGGGTGCGCCCGCGGGCCGGACCGCCCTCTACGACGCCATCCTTTCCTCGCTGCATCATCTTGAGCTGGGCAAACGCGACAAGAAGACCCTGGTGCTGATCAGCGACGGGGGCGACAACAGCAGCGCCCATGCGTCCGAGGAAGTCATGCGAGCGGTTCGGCAGTCCCGCGCAACGATTTACGCGATCGGAGTTTATGACGCCGACGATCGCGATCAAAAACCGGCGCTGCTTCGGCGGCTCGCCGAGGTGAGCGGCGGCCAGGCCTTCTTCCCCGCACGGGTCGAAGAGGTCACGGCCATCTGCCGGCAGATCGCCAGCGACATTCGCACCCGCTACACAGTCGGCTATGTTCCGAACCGATCCGGCGAGCGCGGTTCGTCGCGGAAGATTAAAGTGACTGCTTCGGCGCCCGGCGGGCATCGGCTGATGGTCCACACCCGTACAAGCTATTCCCTTCCGGACGCCGATCAGGCTGGTGAAGCGAGCCGGACGGTGGGGCGGTGAGACTCCGGATTGTCCTTCCGCCGGCAGCCCGCTGGATCATGCTGCGATACTTCTTCCTGGCCGTCGCTGTCGGTTGTCTCGGGCTTTATAGCTACTCATATCTTGAGCGGGTGACGTATCAGGCGTGGGAAAGCCGGCAGTTCGACCGGACGCTGGAACGTGCCCCCGATGCGGCCAGGCCGGCAGGCCATGCCGTGCGCCAGTCCCCCAAAGTCTCCGCCATTGTCGGACGGCTCTCCGTCCCGCGGTTGCATTTGTCGGCGATGGTGCGCGAAGGCGTTGATCGAAGAACGTTGCTGCTGGCCGTCGGCCACATTCCCGCGACAGCGCTGCCAGGTCAGCCCGGAAATGTGGGCGTGGCAGGCCATCGCGATACGTTTTTTCGTAGATTGAAAGACCTGAGGACAGGCGATGAGATTGAGTTCTCAACGCTGACTGGCGATTTTAAGTACGTAGTGGAATCGCTGATCGTCGTCGAGCCCGACAATATGGCCGTACTCGCCCCGTCGACGCAAAATGTGCTGACCATGGTGACCTGCTATCCCTTTTATTACATCGGGAACGCGCCAAAGCGCTTCGTTGTAAGAGCCCGGCAGGTGGTACCGCAAATGCTGGCAAATATGGAATGATGAAGGCGGCGGGTTAGCTTGACTCACTCTTCGAACGGCCCCGTAGCCCGGATTCTCGTCATTGAAGACAATGACTCCGATGTCTTCCTTCTGGAGCGCGCACTGAAGAAGCAGGATATCCGATTTGAATTGGTTCACCTGCCGGACGGAGAGGCAGCACTCGCTTTTATCCGCAGGCAGGGGCACTGGGCCGAGGCCGCTGTTCCGGATTTGATCCTGATGGACCTGAACCTTTCCAGGTACACTGGCGAGGACATCCTGCACGAGATTCGGGCGGCCAAAGAACTGGCCGGCGTCCCCGTTTGCGCATGGAGTTCTTCTCAGTCCCGCCGAGACCAGGCGCCGCTCAAGGAACTCGGAGTTTGCAAATTCATCAGCAAGCCTACCGGTCTCGATCAATTCATGGCGATCGGATTGATTATTAAGGACTTGCTCGCGGGCTTCGGTGGTGCCGGGTGTCCAGTGCCTGTGGTTTGACAATGCGGGAGTGGCACCAGACGTGCAATGTCGTGGCGAGAAAGGTGATGGTGGCGCATGGCAAGAGAAACCGGCAAAGGCCGGCAAATCGGAGGTGTGCACCCGCCGCGCCAGCCACCTTCGCCCCGGCAGCGACACACCCCCTCGACCATAAAAACTCCCGCGGAAGCTGCAGAACCCGCTGTCACTGAGGCCTTCGCCACGGCAGCCGAGGAATTGGACGAAGGTAGTTCACTCCCAATAGTTGTTGGCGTCGGTGCATCCGCCGGTGGACTGGAGGCCCTCACGGAGTTGTTGAGCCACCTGCCCGGCGATACCGGCCTGGCATTTGTGCTGATTCAGCACCTTGATCCCACGCACGAGAGCCACCTGACCGAACTGCTCTCCAAAGCGTGCAAGATGCCTGTCTCGGAGGTAAAAGGCGGGACTCGCACGGAGGCAAATCACGTATATGTGATCCCCCCGAAGTGCAATCTCGGCATTTCCAACGGAATCCTCGAAACCCCGCCCCGGCCCGAAAGCGGGCGCAACATGCCGGTCGACGCTTTTCTTCGCGCCCTGGCCGCGGACCGCGGCAGCAAGGCTCTCGGAGTCATCCTCTCGGGAACCGCATCCGATGGGACGCTGGGCCTCCAGGCCATTAAGGCCGTGGGCGGCATCACCTTTGCGCAGGACGTGAGAACTGCAAAGTACGACGGCATGCCGGGAAGCGCCATCGCCGCCGGTGTAGTGGATTTTATTCTTCCTCCGGCCGGGATCGCGCGGCAACTGGCGGCCTTCGCGCGCGACGCTCGGGTCCCCGCCGATTCCCGAAAAGCGCCCGATCATTCCGACGAAGCTGAACTATCCAGGGTGCTTCGGCTGGTGCGGACCACCACCGGGGTGGACTTCGCACACTACAAGCACACCACCCTTGTGCGGCGCATCAAACGGCGCATGGCCCTCCGCGGGTTCGAAAAGCTGGAAAACTACAGGCGCGATCTGGAGCAGAACCGCGACGAAGTTAAGATCCTGTGCGAGAGCTTCTTTGTCACCGTCACCGCGTTCTTTCGGGAGCCGGCGGTCTTCGAGGAATTGAAGAAGAGAGTATTCCCGGCGCTGGTTGCCAACCGGGAGTCCGGCGATCCCATTCGGATCTGGGTGGCCGGGTGCTCCACGGGCGAAGAGGCTTATTCGGTGGCCATCTGCCTGGCCGAATTCCTTGAGGAGGCGGAACTCAGCCTTCCGTTCGAGGTGTTCGCTACCGATATCAGCGAAACAGCCATCACCAGAGCCCGCGCGGGCACCTACACGGATGCGGCGCTGGCCAATGTCTCGCCGGAACGATTGGGGCGGTTCTTCATAAAAACGGATCGCGCGCACCAGATCGCGAAGGTTATCCGCGATACCTGCGTTTTCGCCACGCATAACGTGGCGCTTGATCCGCCGTTTTCCAAGCTGGACCTCATCAGTTGCTGCAACGTACTGATCTACCTGGGAGCCGTATTACAGCGCAAGGTTTTGTCGACCCTGCACTACGCCCTCAAGCCAGCGGGCTTCCTGGTGCTCGGCCCTTCGGAAAGCGTTGGTATACTCTCCGAATCATTTCATCAAATGGAAAAGACCCACAGAATCTATGGCAGGCAGCCGGACGCGGGTGCGCCCGCGCTGCCGCCGAGCGAAGGCCGAAGCGCGGAAGGCCGCGCCGGCGTCCGGGATAGAATCGCCGCAGGCCGCGCCGGGCTGGACGTGCAGAAAGAAGCCGACCGGTTGGTGCTGGCCGAACACGGCCCCCCGGGCGCGGTAATCGACGACCAAATGAACATCGTTCAGGTCCGCGGCCGCACCGCTCCCTACCTGGAGCTCTCCCCGGGCGAGCCCACTCACAACCTTCTGAAGATGGCGCGCGAAGGCCTGATTGTGGGCCTGGGCAAAGCGATCCGAACCGCCCGGGAAACGAACGCCGTCGCCAGCGAAGACGGCTTTCGAATCGAAAGCAGCGGACAACTCAGAGAAGTCGCCATCCGGGTGTTTCCGTTCGCGGGCCCGTACACTTCCAAAGAACGCTATTTCCTGGTCCTGTTCGAGGAGACCGATCGGAAGGCCGGAGCGCCGCTGTCGCCGGCGCCTGGCGATCAGGGGAGCGACCGGTTGCGGCGCGAGCTTGCCGCGACCAAAGAGTATCTGCGATCCATCGTCGACGACAAGGCCACCACGCTGGAAGAACTCCGCGCGGCGAACGAAGAGGCGCAGGCGGGCAACGAGGAATTGCAAACCGCGCAGGAAGAGCTGGAATCGGCTAATGAAGAGCTAAAAACGCTTAACGAGGACCTGAAGACCAGCAACGTGCAATTGAACCACGTCAATCGGGATCTGGGCAATCTTCTGGAGAGCATCAGCATCCCGCTGGTCATGGTTGGACGAGATCTGCGCATTCGGCGCTACACCCGCGCCATGGAACCGATGTTGAATCTGATCGCCTCCGATGTCGGACGGTCGATCACCGATCTGCAGCCGCAAATGGAACTCCCCGACCTGCGGCGATTGCTGTTGGACGCGATGGACGGCGGCGACCGGAAGCCGCGCGACGTCCGCGACTCGCACGGACGCTGGTATTCGCTGCGCATCCTCCCGTCGGTGGGAGCGGATGGCAAAACCGACGGCGCCGTGCTGATGTTGATCGACATTGATGCCGCCAGGCGCGGGCTCGACTTCGCCGAAGCGATTGTGGAAACGGTGCGGGAGCCGCTGGTGATCCTGAACCAGAACCTGCAGGTCATGACGGCGAACCGGGCTTTCTATGAATCGTTCCACGCCGTGCAGGAGGAGACCGAGGGGCGTCTCATCTATGACCTCGGGAACGGACAGTGGAATATCCCGAAGCTGCGCGAGCTGCTGGAGAATATTCTTCCCGCGCATTCCACGTTCCGCGATTTTGAGGTGACCCACGAGTTCGAACATGTCGGGCGTAAGGTGATGCTGCTGAACGCGAGCGAGATCTTCAATCCAAATGCGCAGGCGCGGACCATCCTGCTGGCGGTTGAAGACGTCACCGAGCGCAAGCAGGCTGAGGAAGCGCTGCGGACCACCAATGCCGAACTACAGCATTTTGCCTATGCGCTCACGCACGACCTGCAGGAACCTTTACGGATGGTGGTGAATTTCACTGAGCTTCTGCAGCGGCAGTACGCGGGAAAAATGGGCGAGGAAGCGGACCAGTTTATCTCCTATTCCGTCGAAGGAGCCCTCAGGATAGAGTCCCTGCTGAAAGCCCTGCTTTCCTATTGGGAGGTCAACGGGCGGGAACACGACGACTTTGCCTCGGTCGATTGCGGCGCAGTTCTTGCCAAGGCGCTGGTGAACCTCCAGGCAGCCATTGCCGATAGCGGCGCAATTGTGACTTCCGATCCGTTGCCAACCGTGACAGCCGAAGAGATTATGCTGATCCAGCTATTCCAGAACCTCATTTCCAACTCGATCAAGTACCGCAGCGAGGAGATACCGAGGATTCATGTATCGGCGGAGAAGGAAGGGGATGCGTGGCTCTTTGCGGTGCGGGACAACGGAATCGGTATCGATCCGCAGGACGCCGGCCGGGTGTTCGGCATGTTCAGGCGCCTGCACGGAAACGACATCCCCGGTACAGGTATCGGTCTGGCGCTTTGCAAAAAGATCGTAGAGCGCAAGGGTGGACGGATCTGGGTGGAATCGGAAGCCGGGGGCGGCGCTACGTTCCGGTTCACCATTCCCAACGGCCGCAGAGAGCCCGAACCCTGGCGCGCGGGATGAACATGGGCAACTCCGAACACAGCCGCAGGAAAGAGGAAATCGAAGTCGCAGGAGAGGCGCTGGACGCGCAGAAGCTGCGATGCCTGGACGCGGAGAGGCGGCTGGATCAGGCCAACGCGCACTTCGAAGAGTTTGTCTCGATAGCGGCCCACAATTTGCGCGAGCCTCTGCGGGACGTGGCGTCGTCCAGCCAGATGATGGCCGAGAGCTGCGCCGGACGCCTCGATTCCGATGCCGAGGCGCTCCTGCGGCGCATCCAGGAAGACGCGGGCAGAATGGAATCGCTGCTCGCCGCTATGGTGGATTACTGGGCAACGGGTGTTGGCGACGGGCCGCCCGCCCGAACGGACATGGAGGCGGTGCTTCGCCAGGCGCTCCTGTGCGCGGAAAAGCAGCTAACGGAACGCGGCGCAATTGTTACCCACGATGCTTTGCCGGCGGTGCTGGGAGACTTCCCAACCCTGGCCAGAGTGCTGCGCCATCTGATTCGAAACGCTGTTGAATACTCCGGCGCCGCGACACCGCGCGTTCACATTTCCTCCAAACGCGTGGGTCTCGAATCGGTTTTTTCGGTCGAAGACAACGGTCCGGGGATAGACCCGGCATTCCACGGCCGCATATTCGAGGTGTTCAGGCGCCTGCACGGGAAAGAGCACCCGGGGAACGGGCTCGGCCTCGCATTTTGCCGCAGGGCCATCGAGCGGCACGGCGGCCGAATGTGGTTAGAGTCGGCATCCGGGGCGGGCTCGACGTTTTCCTTCAGTCTGCCCGCGGCCGATTAAGACGATCAGCCGGCTTTGTCGATTGCGGCGCGAGCTTCCTGTAATGCGGATTCCCGGGCAAGTTCCATGGTCGGGAATTCGCGATCGCCGTGATGTATCGTCAGGTCTCGTTGGGGGTTCCTGATCAGAGTGTAATCGCACTTCCAACCGTGCTTGAATTGGTGGATCTCCATCTCGATTTCGATGCCTTTGTGGGTGGCTTGAATCATGCCCTTCGCTCCGCACGTGACCTGCCGCAACCGGTCCGTCCCTGGGTCCGGGGCGAGGCTCCCCAAAACATTTCCGAACCGGAGAAGTTTGGCCCGCCTCGTGCACATGATGATCGGCGATTGGAGATTTTATGAGGATTCGCTTCATTCGTTCGCTGTTGTTGGCCGGAGCAATGCTGTTCCTGTCGACGGCGGCTTTCGCGCAGGTCGGCGTGTCTGTCGCGATCGCGCCTCCTGAGCTCCCCGTCTACGAACAGCCTATGTGCCCCGGCGACGGCTATATCTGGACACCAGGTTATTGGGCCTGGGATGGCGACTACTACTGGGTGCCGGGAACATGGGTGATGGCTCCCGAGGTTGGGTTCCTCTGGACTCCGGGCTACTGGGGTTGGGGCGGTAACGGATTTCTTTTCAATGAAGGCTACTGGGGTATGTCGGTAGGCTTCTATGGCGGGATCGACTATGGCTTCGGCTACTTCGGTAATGGCTATGAAGGCGGCCGCTGGGAAAACGGGCACTTTTTCTACAACACGGCAGTGAACCGAGTGGACGCCAATTCCTTCCACAACGTTTACAACACAAGGGTGAACGAGAACGTCAACCGCGTCAGCTACAACGGCGGCAATGGCGGGATCGACGCTCACGCCACTTCGGAAGAAGAGGCTGCCGCTCGTGGCAGACATACCGGGCCGGTGGCCGAGCAGACTCAACACGCGTACTCCGCCCGAAATAACCCCCAGCAACGGTTTTCCGCGAACCACGGCGCGCCGCCACTCGCGGCGACTCCTCGCGCCAACCTTGCGTCCCATCCTAAAGAACTGCCACCCATCGAGCGCGCTACCTCTAACACCGGGAACGCGAAGCTGGACCAGAAATACCAGAAGCAACAGGGAAAGCTGATCGCGCAGCAAAACCAGGATCGGCAGAAACTACAGAAGCAGCAGGACAAGGAACATCAGCAGTTGTCAAGACAGAAGGCCGATCCAGTAAGAACGCAGCAAGTGGAGCAGCGCCACCAGCAACAGACGCAGCAATTGCAGCAGCGGCACACGCAGCAGAGGCAGCAAATGCAGGCGAGGCAGCAACCGGCCGGCGGCGGAGGTTCTCGCGGCGGCGGGCGCCGGTAATCGAAGTAGTGCGATCGGTTCGGGATTGGCGGCAGAGTCCTTGCAGCGAGATTCGCGGCAATTTCTGCCGCTGGGTACGCAAAACCTGCATGAGCCGGTATCTCAGGGACATGCACAGGACACCAGAGGAGCGGTGAAAAGATGATTCAACCGAGAAAGACGCGGCACATGTCGCTCGTGCTCTTGCTCTGTTCATGCGCGATCAGCGCTTACGGACAAACCTCCTATTCGCTCCGTTCATTGACCGGACAAAGGGGAGAAACCATGTCGTTTCTGGCCTGGCTGCTGCTGGGTCTGATTGCGGGATTCATTGGCAGCAAGATCGTGAACAGGCGGGGTGAGGGTATCCTCGTCGACATCCTGTTAGGTGTTGTCGGCGCTTTTGCCGGCGGATGGCTTTTCCACATTTTCGGAGCTCGCGGCGTCAGCGGCCTTAACCTCTATAGTCTTTTCGTCGCGGTTATCGGGTCCGTGGTTTTGCTGGTTGTCTATCACGCCTTCACTAGAAGAAGAGTCTGGTAGCACGGCTTCATTGCGCAATTGACAAAAGGAGATCGGGTCATGGTATGCAAGCGATTGATCGGTGTCATCTTCCTGGGCGCGTTGGCGTTCAACGCCGCCGCGGGTGAGGTTGTCGTGCAAGTCAGGCCGCCTCACGCGATACGCGAGGAGCGGGGACGGCCACCCGGACGCGGCTACGTGTGGATTAACGGATACCATCGCTGGGACGGAAACGCGTACGCCTGGAACGCCGGAAGGTGGGAGCAGCCGCCGCGTCCACATGCCCGCTGGGAAGCGCATCGCTGGGTTCACCGTCACGACGGTTGGGTCCTGGTGGAAGGGCACTGGCGTTAGACCACGCGTTGCCGCCCCGGCCGGGCGGCCTGCGAGGGCCGGCCCGGAGGGCACCCAGGCTGAGATCCTGCCCCACATCTATGCCGCGAACGCCGTCACGAACATGATGACGGTTGCGATCAGCATCACACCCGCACATGTCCACCCAAGCCAGCGAAGCACGGGTCCGTTCCGCTGCTCGCCCATCACGTCGGCTCTGCTGGTGAGCAACACCACAAGAACGAGCAGTGGCGGTGCAAGCGCTCCGTTGAGCACAGCCGACCAAAATAGCATCCTGACCGCGTTCAGCCCCGCGTAATTCAAACCGAGGCCCAAGGCCATCGCAACGGCGATTACCGCATAGAACCCGTGAGCCAGCGGTGGGTGCACTTCCAGCGAACCAACCCAGTCGGCGGCTTCGGCGATGGCGTAAGCACAGGACCCAACCAAAACCGGAACTCCGAGCATGCCGGCTCCGATCAAACCCAGGCTGAAGAGCCAGTACGCGCCGTCACCGGCCAGGGGACGCAACGCCTCGGCGGCATCGCGCGCGGTGGAAATCGTAGTCTTACCGTGCGCGTGCAGTGTCGCCGCTGACGTGAGAATGATGAAGTACATCACCAGGTTCGAAAAGAACATGCCCGTGATGACGTCGTTCCGGGACCGCCGCAATTCCCGGTGGGACGCGCCCTGGCGCTGTTCTACTGTCGACTTGCCCGACGCGATTTCCTCCTCCACTTCCTCCGCGGCCTGCCAAAAGAAAAGATATGGTGAGATGGTGGTTCCCAGAATGCCGACCAGCGTGGCCCAATACGCGGCGGACCATTGCACAGTTGGAACGAGGGTCGCCCGCAAAACGGCGGACCAGTCAGGATGAGCCAGGAATGAAGCGGCGATGTAGGCGAACAGGGCAAGAGTGAGCCACTTGAAAATCCTTGCGATGAGCCGGTAACTCGTCCAGAACAGCAGACCCACAAGGATGAGCGCATACACCGGCGTCCAGTAGAGCGACCCGATACCAGTCAAGAGCTGCGTGACGTCGGCCATGCCGCCGAGATCCGCGGCGATGTTGAAGACATTGGCGATGACCAGCAGCACGCAGGCGCTCCACAGAATCCATCGTGGATAGCGCACGCGAATCGCACTGGCCAGCCCAAGTCCGGTAACCATGCCAAGGCGGGCACACATGATTTGCACCGCCGCCATCAAAGGGAAGGAGAACAACGCGGTCCACAAAGGCGCGTAGCCGAAGGAGGCGCCGGTGATCGAATATGTCGCGATGCCGGACGGGTCGTCATCGGCGGCGCCGGTGATCAATCCGGGGCCGAGATTAGAGAAGAATCGGCGGAACCGGCCCTGCAGGATAAAGACGCGCCGCGCAGCTTTGGCACCCGGAGATTTCTCGCTCAACAGACCCCCGATCCCTGACGCCGATTTTACAGGACCGGATCAATGAGCCGCCTAATCTTTGTGCCGTGGCGGTTCCTGCCGGGATCGCAATACTCTTATGGCGTGAAACCAATCCTCATCCGGCGATCCGTCCGGGCAACCCCTGGTTTGCCAAAGTTGGTAAGCGAGGATGGCGACATCGTGCGGTGTGACTTCGTGAGCGAGCCCGCCGGCGCCATGTTCGGTTCCGTGCCCCTGGTGCTCTTTTTGCGATTGCAGGTAAGCCTGGTTGGAGTGCTCAAGATTCTGGCGGGAGCTTTCGTGCCCGGTCAGATGGTCTTCTTTTCCATGGTGCTCGGCTCCGGCGCCATGGGCGTGGGCGGCAAGGTCACGGTGCTCAGTGGCTATCTGTTGTGATTCGTGCATACCGATTTGAAGTGCACGCGTCTTGCCGTCCGCGGGCTGAGGGAGTCTCGCTTGACGATGTCGACAGGAGTGCAGGATCTGCCTGGAGGATGCAGGTTTCGCCATTGGAATGGCATCAGGAATCGGCAAAGCCGGAGCGGGCATGCACACTGCGCAAATACCCGCCCGCAATCTGCCCGGCCCAAGCGCCGGAACAGCGCTGCGACCCAATTGCCCGACTCGGGCCTATTTCTTGCCCCCGGACACGTGGCCGCGTCCATCACGCGCCTCGTTGCCCTGGAAGTGCGCGCTATCCACACGCTTGGACGGCTCAGCTTTCTCGCCGCGTTTTGGCGTCGGGCCATTATAGCCGTGCTCCGGATGGAGACGGTTATTCACGTTGCCCCGGAAGTCGTCGGATCCGTGAAACCACGGGCCCGCGCCAATGAAGACCTCGCCACTAAACCATTCCGGGCCGTAGTAGCCCGCGGGAGCACAGTCATAAGGAGCGACGTCATAGTAACCGTAGGGGCAATCAGGAGCCGCGCCGACGACGACGTTGACCTGAGCCTCAGCTTTGGGGGCGGTAGCCGTGACGCCGAATGCAGCAACAGCAGCTAACACCAGAAATGTAAATCCACGCATTAATTCACCTCGCCACTCTTAGAGCACTTCCCCGGCCACGGGCTATTTGGCGGTAAACTACCGATTCTCCAGGCTAGGTTATGAACAACCTCCGGTCAGGCACTACTTACCTGAAGAGCAGCAAGACCTGCACACAACAACCAGGGGATCCCGGTACCAGGGAAGGGATACGCCCGGGTTCTCCGTTCCGTTGGCACACATTCAGGCGTGGTCCTCAATCTGCATGCACTCTCCGTGGAAGGAGAAACATAAAATGAAACGTTTAATCGCAGTTGCAGTTTTTCTCGTCGGGTCTGGCGTGGTGGGGCTCGTGCAGCCTCTGATGGCCTTTGACCAGGTTGTTGTTGTCCATCATCATCGCCGGCACCATCATCATCACGCGGTTGTCGTTGTGAGACCGTAGGTGATGCGGGGCCAGCCGCCTCTCAGGTTCCAATTCCCAGCTCTCCGGCGGCGCCATGACGCCGGAGCAACCCCTTCAGGCCACGTCTCTATCCGATTCCGAGGCGTTTGAACACGGGGACTTTGGCAAAGTCCAGGATAAATGCAAAGATCGCTGCCGCCACCAGTGTTCCTCCGATAAAAAATAACGGCACAGGCGCCATGGCGATTCCGCAAGTCGCCAGAGTCGAGGCGATCAGCAGGTCAATTACCGACGATCCAATGAGCCACCGGCTGGGAGGAGCGGATCCCATGCGTTGCCGTTCCCGATTCGTGTAGGTTGTTGCCTGATTGCCGAACACGATCGCCAGGAAGGCCACGGTTTGCAGTGCTTCGATCCCCAAGCCCATTCGGAATTTGGCGATGGTCAAAACGGCGACGCAATAGACCAGTTCGCAGATTCCCGTGAATACGCCCGCGATGGTCAGTTTGCCGATTCGCCAGGCGTTGGGCTTCGGGGAAGGACGCACGTTGTCGGTCGCCAGGGACATGCCGAGGAGATCGCCGGTAAGCATCACAATCACCATCAGCATCGGCGTCAGGATGGCATGTCCGGTCATCACCAGACCCACCCCAAGAAAGAGCACCTGGACCGTTTTCTTGGTGACCGAATTCAGAGCATAAGTGAAAATGCGCTGGAACGTCACGCGGCCTTCTTTCACTGAAGCGACGATGCCGCCGAGTCCCGGTTTGGTGAGCACAAGGCCGGCCGCCGACTTGGCGACGTCGGTAGCCGTGGACACCGCGATTCCCATCTGAGCCTGGCGCAGCGCCGGTGCGTCGTTAGCGCCGTCGCCGCACATGCCAACGGTGTGCCCACCTTTCTGGAATGCCTTTACCAGGTTGTACTTTCCCTCCGGGAGCACTCCGGCGAAAACGGCGAATTCTTCGGGACGGACGCTGTCGGGGATGGGCCCGGGAGGGCAGACCTTACCATCCAGACCCACCGCGCGGGCCACGATCTCCGCCGTCGCCGGGGCATCGCCGGTAATCATCACGGTGCGAACTCCGAGCGTGTGCAACTCGGCAATGAGCGCCGCCGAATCCGTTCGCGGCGGATCGCTGAGTGCGATGATTCCCGCGAGCTTCATCGCGTCCGGCGGACCCATCGCCACAGCGAGCACGCGGAAGCCCTGCGCCTCCAGTTGGTCCGCTGTCGCGGATGCATCGGCCGGTGGGTGTGTGAGGGCCGTGACCACGGCGAAGGCGCCTTTCACGGCACGCACTGTGGCGCCACCCGCGTCCACGGCCATGGCCTCGGACATCTTCGTGGCGGGATCGAAAGGGATGAATTTGGTTAGTTTGGGCAGATCGGAAGCAACGGACTGCGCGGAGGAGGAGCGAATGGCCGCATCGACTGGATCCTGCCCGCCATCCGAACTGGCCAAGGCGGCCAATCCCAGGACGTGCGCATCGTCAAAGCCAGGCATGGGATGAATAGCAGTCACCTTCAGCTCGTTGCGCGTCAAGGTGCCGGTTTTGTCCGCGCAGAGCACGTCGATGCTGGCGGCTTCATCCACGGCGGAGAGCCGCGTGGGAAGAACGTCGAGCTTTGCCAAAGCCCGCGCGCCGATTGCCGCGGCGAGCGTGAAGGTTGCCGGCAGCGCCACCGGGATCGACGCCAGGACTGCCGTGAGCACCAGGGGAATGATCTCAGCGGGCGGCATTTTCAGGGCGTAGGCATAGCCCACCAGAATCACGATGAGAGCGCCATTGAAGATGGCGAGATTGCGCACCACGCGCAGAACCGCCTTCTGCTGGGAGCTTTCGACGTGCGCGGTGCGAACCAGTTCCGCGGTGCGCCCAAACTTTGTGCGCGCTCCGGTGGCGGTAACTTCCGCGACCGCTTCGCCGCGCCGCACCAGCGCGCCCGCATAGGTTTCGAAACCGGCGCCGGCTTCGATCGGAACGGATTCGCCGGTGAGCATGGACTGATCCAGCAGCACCGACCCGTCGACCAGACGCACGTCGGCGGCAACCACGGCGCCGAGCGAAAGCTTCACAATATCGCCAGGCACGAGCCCGGCAGCAGGCACGGTGGCCCAGGCATTATCACGGCGGACCGAAGCGTTGAGCGCGAGCCGCGATTTCAGCGCCGCAAGAGTCGCCTGCGCGCGCCCTTCCTGAATGAAGCCGAGAGCGGCGTTGAAGGCCAGCAGCACCGCGATGATCGCCGCCTCCACGTACTTGCCGAGGACAATCTCGAGCACGATGGCAGATTCGAGCATCCAGGGAACCGGAGCCCAGAATTTGGCCAGCGCCCGGCGCAACGGATCGAGAGCCGTGTCGGGAATCGCGTTCGGGCCGAACTTCGCGAGCCGGCTTCGCGCTTCCTCGCTCGTCAGGCCGGTGGAAGCCGCGGCATCCTTAGCGGCGGGTGGTGCAGTTCCTGAGGCAGTCATTCACGTTCCTTCGCCAGCAAATTGCCGATAGCTTTCAACTCCCTGCGGCGTTTCGCGGTGGTCCTGGGATAGGACATTCTGAGGTCGCCGAGCGTGTCGAGGACAATTTGGGAAACGATCAACCGCGCGTTCTCCTTATCGTCGGCGGGGACCACGTACCATGGCGCGTGCCGCGTGCTTGTCGCCTTCAGGCAATCCTCATAGGCATTCATGTATCGCGCCCAGTACTTTCTCTCGTGAATGTCCGCGAGGCTGAATTTCCAGTTCTTTTCCGGCTCATCGATGCGCTCGAGGAATCGCTTTCGCTGCTCGTCCTTCGACAAATGGAGGAAGATTTTTACGATCCTCGTTCCGTTGCGATAGAGGTGGCTCTCCAGATCCACGATGGAGCGATACCGTTGGTCCCAGATGGTCTTCTCGTCGCGCAACTCTTCGGAAAGCCCCTCGTTGCGAAGAATTCCCGGATGAACCCGCACCACCAGCACTTCTTCATAGTAGGAACGGTTGAATATGCCGATCTGTCCGCGGGCGGGAAGCCGGAGGGTGGTGCGCCACAGAAAATCGTGTTGCAGCTCCTCTGCGCTCGGCTGTTTGAAACTGGAAACCTGGCAGCCTTCCGGATTCACGCCGGACATTACATGCCGGATGGCGCCGTCCTTGCCGGCTGCGTCCATGCCCTGAAAGATCAGCAGCAATGCATATCTATCGGATGCGTAATGAAGCTGTTGCAGCGCGCTCAGCGCCTCGACGTGCTCCGCCAGCAGTTTCCGATACTGCTTCTTCGACTTGAAGAATGACTTCCCCATGGTCGGCCACTCGCTGAGCGCGACTTTTTTATCGGGCCGGACTCGGAACTCCTTCGAATTGATTCTCATTTTGAGCGCTCCGGTTGCCACCACTCGATGACTTCTTTAATTGCATCGGGTTGGTGCTGATCCTTCGACGCGACAAATTGATCGCGCGAAAGGCGGTTCGTAATCAAGCCTGCGATGTGATCGCCCCAACGCAGATGGGCCTGGGCAAGGTCGTCCACGGCCATTTGAAAATGACCGCGCGCGGCGTTCACGCTGCCCAGCATGACCTGGTTGTCCAACACCAACTGACGGATCAGCTCGGCCCCGGGAATCCGGAGCGGCCGGTCGCCGCCAGGAATACCGGTGAGCACATATATGCCGTTCAGACCCAGGGCATCCAGAAGATTGAACTCCAGAGCGGCAACTCCGCTGGCGTCGAGGATAAAGTCCATGCCGCCGATCTTCTTCTCTACCCGATCGGCGGGCACCTGACGGCCATCGATGTAACTTCCTCCGATCGCGCCGAGCCATTTCGGCCGGGCGGTGTCTGAATCGACCACGTCAAGACCGTAAACCTCGCCGCCGCGGAGACGCAGGACCATGGCGGCCAGCAGGCCCACCGGCCCCAGACCGGCCACCAGGCAACGGCGCCCATGGAGCCAGTCCGGAGTGATGGCGGCGTCGGGGCGGCGCACAATCTGCACACGCAGGGCCTCATCGATTGCTTTCTCGACCACGGAAAGCGGTTCCATCAGAACGCCGACCGGCTCCAGTTCGCCGGGCACCCGCACGATGTATTGCTCCTGGTCGACTGCGAATTCCGTCTGGTATCCGTCGAGTCCATGGATGCCTCTCTCGCGATATTTGCCGGTTTGGCACATGTCGGCGCGGTTCATTTCACAGCAGGGGCATTCACCGCATCCCCGCCGCACCGTGAACACAGCGTAGTCGCCGGGCTTCACGCGACTGACGGACGAGCCGGTGCTCACCACCTGGCCGAACATTTCATGGCCGATAACGAGTTCCTTCCGACCTTCCGGTGCATCGGCGCGGCCTCCGGCTATCTCTTCCCGGTCAGTGCCACAGATGCCAACCCGGATGATCCGAACCTTGATTTCGTCTGTTGCGGAGATCGAAGGCTCAGGCCGATCCACCAGACGCAAACCGGGGGTTCCCGGAACGATAGCTATTGCTTTCATGAGTTCCCTGTCCCTTTCGATCCCAGCCGTTCGAGTAAATGGTCGCCAACGCGCAATGCGTTCGCCATGATGGTGAGGCTGGGGTTCACGGCGGCAATCGACACAAAGAAGCTTGCGTCGACGACATAAAGATTGTCCAAATCGTGCGCCTTGCAGTTCACATCCAGCGCCGATGTTGCAGGATCGAGGCCGAACCGCACGGTTCCAGCCTGGTGGGCGGTGCCGCCGATAGGGATGTCCTTGCCCAGATACAGCGAACGGTGCACCAACTGGTCAAGGCAGCCGATGTCGGTGAGCATGCTCTTGAGCTTTGCTGTCAGGCGTTGGTGTCCTTCAAGGTTGGTCTCCTGGATGTTCAGTACGATCTGTCCAGCGGCGTTGACGGTCACGCGGTTGTCGGGATGCGGCAAATCTTCCGACTGCAGCCAAAAGTCGATGGAATGCTTCGCCAGAAAGTCGAGCGCGAACTCAGGCTTCCAGACCGCCCAGCCGGGTGCTTCCCCCTTGAGCATTTCTCCATCGGACTTGCCGAGCATCTGGATCTCACCCAGAGGGTATTCCCAATCTTCCGACCGAAAATAGAAATCGTTCAAACCGAGAGTCTTTTGGAACACCGTGGGATTGGGGCTCCGGGAGATGGCCATAAACGCGGAGCAGTTGTGCCGCATGTAGTGGCGGCCCACCACGCCGGAGCTGTTGGCGAGTCCGCCGGGGTGTTTCTCGTTTGCCGAACGCAGAAGCAGGGCAGCGGAGTTGACCGCGCCGCAGGCGACAACGACGATGTCCGCCGAGTACTCTTCACGGGCGCCATTCCGCGTCACGATGACATTGGTAACGATGCGTCCGGACGGGTTCGTTTCGAGGCGCTCCACATACGCGCCGGTGAGGAGTTCGACGTTGGAGTGCTCGAGGGCGGGATCGACGCAGATCACCTGAGCGTCCGCTTTGCCGTTCACCAGGCATGGAAATCCATCGAACGCGGCGCAGCGAACGCAGGCACTGGAGTGCAGGGCCTTTCCCTCCGCTTCGTCAAGCAGAATGCCCAGCGGCAAAGGGAACGGATGATGGCCAAGACGCTGGAAATCGTCGAACAACTCCTGAATGCGCGGTTCGTGGCTCACTGGCGGATAGCGATAGGGCGCGCTGGCCGGTCCTTCCGTCGGATCCACGCCGTGCTGTCCGTGGACATGATAAAGGTGCTCCGCCTTCGTATAGTAAGGTTCGAAGTCCTCATAGCGCAGTGGCCAGGCCGGCGAGATGCCGCCGTGATGTTTGACTTCTCCGAAATCCGCCTCGCGGAACCGCAGCAAGGCCGCTCCATAAACCTTTGTATTGCCGCCCACGTAGTATTGAATGCCGGGAAGGAACGGCTTGCCATCCCGGTCAAGCCACGTCTCGTTGGCACGATACTTCAAGTCGACAAAGACGGCGCGCGCATCCCAGTTATCTTTCTCGCGAGGCAGATAATCACCCCGTTCGAGCAGCAGGATTCGTTTGCCGGACGGCGCCAGGTGATAAGCGAGCGTTCCCCCGCCGGCTCCCGTTCCTATGATGATGACGTCGTAATGATTGCCTGTGGCCATGTGTTTCCTATCGCGGAGGCAGTTCGCGGGCCTTCCGGCGTGCCTCGACCTCCGCATCGCTCAGGCGGGCGTCATAGATCGACCGAGTTTCGATGGTCCGCGCCACGAGAGTAGCCGTAGCCACGGCCAGCAACATCGGCAGGATAAACGATCGGTCCCGCCCCGTCAGTTCCATCATCAGAACCACGGTCGAAATTGGGCCTTGCGTGGTGGCCGCGAGAACCGCCGCCGCACCGAGGACGGCGAAGAGTCCGGGGGGCACGCCGGGCCAGAACCAGGACCAGGCATGCCCCAATACGGCTCCGAGCAATGCGCCGACTGTGAGGGAAGGCGTGAACAGGCCTCCAGGGGCGCCGCAACGCACGCACATCACGGTCGCCATGGGCCTCAGGGCAAGCAGTATCAGAAGCAGAGTCGGCGCTACCTTATTCGTGAACGCAAGTTGTGAGATGTCCCTGCCGTTGCCGAGCAACTGCGGAAACGGAATCGAGACCGCGCCAAGCAGACCCAATACCAGCGCCGGCGCCGCCAGCCGCCTCCAGCCATCCGGCTTATTGCGATCGGCCCAGGTGACGAGCCGAACATAAGCTACCGAAGCCACCCCCGCGATTGGCCCAGCCAGAAGCGCCCATAGCACGATCGAAATGGAGCTGGGATAGGCCGGAATGACATAGGTGGGTGCATCGGGTAGCGCCACCCACGAGACGGCCGTGGCAACCACCGACGCGAAAAGAGCCGGCAACACGTATCTGAGTGCCAGCATCCCGCGCATCACTTCCAGCGCGAAAAGTGCACCACCCAACGGCACGCCATAGGCCGCGCTCATCCCGGCTCCGGCCCCGCAGGCCACCAGGAGCCGGCGTTGTTCATCGGACAAGCGCGCTCTGCTTGAAAAGAAGTTGGCGATCACCGCGCCAGCTTGTTTCGGTGCGCCCTCACGGCCCAGCGAGACCCCCATGCCAACGATGACCACCGAAAGCAAAGCGCTGCCCAAAGTTCGCCAGGCCGGCATCCGCCCGGCATGGAACCAAATAGCGGCTGTAGTATCGATTCCGTTACCACTAGACAGGTTCCTAAGGACGATCTGCCCCGCGCCAGTCACTGCGCCGGCACCGAGCAGCACCAGAATGTGCCGCCACGCACCGGCATGCTCGGCAGCGTCCAACAGACTGGCGCCGGTTCCGTTCCACATAATGTGCTGTACCACTTCGAGCAGCCGAGTCAGCGCTGCCGCAGCCACACCGGTGCCGATACTCGTGAGCAACACGGCCAACCAGAAGGGAGCCGCGCCGGGACGAGCCAGTGTGGAAGGTATAACGTCACCGTAGGCTGGTGGCGGCATTTGAGATGGCGTCGATGATGACATCGTAATGATTGTCCGTAGCCATACAATTCTAGGCGAACACCGGCGCTAGCGATATTGAAACCAAGCCCAGAACAAAGAGCACGAACATCAGCGCAAGCAAGCGTCTTACCCTGCTGCTGGCACCGCGAAACTCCTTCCACACGAAGACGCCCCAGATCGCGGAAATCATCGTATTACCCTCGCCGAGCGAAAACGAGGTTGCGGGACCCACCATGGGCGTAGTGGCCGCGACAAAACTGCAAATTGTCCCAGTTCCCCAGATGAGACCACCCAAAGCGCCCCAGGCGTGCGCAGCGAGCCCGCCCCTGAAATAGTCCCCGATGGAAAGCCGCGAACCGCTCACCGGCCATCGCATGAATGCATAGTTCAGAGGAAAATTGGAAACAAGCGCGCCCAGCGCAAATACGAAGTACACGGTGTATGGCCCGAGATGATTCTGTCCCGTCAGGGCTTTCGCAACGAAGGGATAAAAGAGCCCAATCACCACGCCGCACACCAGGCTCAGGACAATCCCTTTAGCGCCCGCCTGTTTACCCTTCGAGACTCCACGATAGGCCATGGCATTAGCGGCGATAGCGGCGCAGACCAGCAGAATCCCGCTAAAGAGTAACAACGGATTGCCGGCGGGCGAGACCACGTAGTTGAGAACCGCGCCGATGACCAGGGCCAGACCCGCGCCCAAAGGAAAGGCGACCGCCATGCCTGCTACCGAAATCGCGGCCACCAGGAGCAGATTTCCGAGATTGAAAATCATTCCTCCGACGAACGCCTCCGTCAGTGAGCGTGTGCCGGCGCTGTCGAGATTGTGAAAGAAACTTACCGGAGCCGCGGGGTTTGTGCGGCCCATGGTAAGGCCGAACAAAAGCGCGCACACCAGAAGGCCCCACATGTAATCCCAGTAGTACAATTCGAATCGCCACGCCTTGTCGATCTTCTGTGTATTGGCCCAACTGCCCCAGCACAGCATGCTGAGAAGCATCATCAGGAGCGCAACCGCGTACGTGTGGGGGGTGTACATTCGTCAGGAAACTGTCACCAGGTAGTCGCGCCCTTCCCAGGAATTGCTCAGCGTCCAATAAAACGTAAAACGAATGGGTGCTTTCTGCGCGCCGGATATCGGAATGTCCACAAACTCAACTCCCAGCGTGGTGGGCGAAGACGGAGTATCCTCCACGCTTTGCCATTCGTCGCCCGACCAGCGCAGCCGGAAAGCAGCCTGAGCCTGAATGCGGAGCACGTAGCCGCGCTTGACGTTCCGCGCCTGCCGCGTGAATTTCCAGACCTCGAACAGTTGACGATCCCCGCGCCCGCCGAGATACCGCTTCGCGACATCCTCAATCAGATCGGACACTTTCCCATCGTGGACGGAGCGAAGGAGTTTGATGTATTCCGCGTGGGCCCACATCAGCGGCATGGCCGAGCCCGTTGGCCGTCCGCGGTACATGTAGACATCAGGCCGATCCGGTTCATCCCACGCCTGCTCGGGCAAGAGGCCGGTTGACGTGGCGAATCCTTCCATGGCTCGAAGGAATGGCTTTGTATCGTGCCCGGCAGCCAGTTCGTAGTGACCCCGTTCTCCGGTGAGGAGCGGCCAGGCGCGGCCTCGCCCCCAGCCCACAAAAGGGCCGCCATCGTCGCGTTGTCCATAGCCATCGTGGTTGTAGCGGCGCCAGCAAGGGCCAAATGGCGTGTCAACCTTCAACACAGCGTCGACAACCTTGAGAGAATCCACAATAATCGGGTCGTCGGCCCTGCGCACTCCATGACGCACCAGTTCCAGGAAACCCGCATCCACGACGTCTTTAGCCGGAAAGACACACGGCGCGCCGGACCTGCGGTTCGCAATCGTGATGTTCCCCTTATTCGGATTTTCCTCGGGAGTTTCATTATCCGCGCGCTCCGGCAGAATTCGTATGTAATGACGAGGCACGCCAGGAAGCAGACTCCCTTCCGTTGTCACCGTCCAGCTCTCCACATGACACTCCAGGAAATCGGCGTATTCCTCCAGGTATTTCGCCGTCGACACGTCGCCTTTTTCGCGCGCAAAGCACGCGGCGCAGATCAGGGCCGCGATGTTGGAGGCAAGCGTGGATGGAGAATACCCGCTGACTTCCTCCCAGCGTTCCTCCGGAGTAACCGGACCATGCCGCACCAGGTAAGCGGCTGCCCGCATGACCATGGGGTATGGATCGAAGTCCTGAAGAGCGTTCTCACGTTGGAGCCTCCACGCGAGCAGAATGGGGAAGGCGACTTCGTCGAGTTGGATTCCCGTCCAGTAGGGCTCACCGTCAATCCAGAAATTCTGAGCGAAGCCTCCGCTCTCCTTCTGCGAGACATCCAGATAAATCAGCGCTCTTATGGGCGTGGCCCGATCGCCGGCGGCCAGCATGGCGTTCGCGCTGTTAACCATGTCGCGGGTCCATACCAGGTGGTAACCGCCCTGATCTTCATCGCCCACCGCCTCTCCCCAGGGAATTGAGAGCGAGGCGATGAACGCTCCGGGATACGACTTATCTTCATGGGCACAAAGCAGATTGAAGCTCGTGCGGTACAAATTGCCTCCGTCGCCGGAGGACTCATCCAGCGGACGAAGTCCCGCGCTCGATCGCGTCCACTGTTCCGTGTAACGCTTCTTGTGCTCGGTGAAAGGAGTACTCAGGGATTGAAAGAGCGTTGAGATGGCGTGGTGCTGGCTGTTGCCGAACGCCAGCCCCAGGGTGAATTCGCGAGCACCGGCTAAGTCCAACTCTCCGGTGAGCGCGATGTTGCCGTCGGGAGCGTTATCGAACTCCCAGTCCATTTGAAAATTGCCGGCCAGGTCCGTCCATCCGTCGCTTCGCCCAACATAACCGCACGAAACGCGGGCAAAAGGAACGGTGGCCGCGAGCGCCAGCCAGGTTCCTTTTCGTTCGGCAATCAAAATGGTTCGTCCCGCCACCCGCGCCACGTAGCCGCTGTTGCCACAGCCTGCAACCTCAAGATGAGGCGCGCACAGGGCGAAGAGGCGCAGCTTTGAGAGAAACTGTTCGTCGCCCGTTAGCGCGGTGTGTTGAAGGACGCAAGCCAGGTGCGGGTCGGTGACGATCTCCTTGACAATGGCATAACGCCCCGCCGGATCCGAGTTCGTGCACCGGTATCCGAGGCCGTGCCCGGGCAGGTTCTCCAGTTTGGACTCAAGCCGGCGTTTTTCATCGTGAAAAAAGGTCTTGCCGTCGGTGACAAGATATTGAAGGTCCCGAAGCTGTGGCCGGTCCACTGTCGGATAGTAGACTTCGGTAACGATGCCGTTCCAGAAAGTGAACCAGACAAGGCTGGACGCGGCATAAGCGGTCCCCACCCCATCCTTCCCGCCATGGGTCCATCGTGGCTCGATGCCAGGCGATCCAAAGGCCCGCATCCGGTTGGGTATGTCAATGAGTTTCATTTCGCGATTCGACCTTGAATTTAGTCCCTCCTAACCCTTTCGAATCTCGTGTTCCGCCTCAAGCCAGTCCTGATCTGCCTGGCTTTCACCGTGGACTCGCTTCTGGTAGAGTTCATAGGCGCGCGCGGCGATCCGCGGTGTAAGATCGAGCGGCTTTTTGGCCGCCGGCGTGGGTTTAGCGGGATCAAGAATCCGATAGGCGAGCAGTTTCACGCGGTCATTCACCAGGAACCAGGCCAGAGCGTAGCCCCAAACGAACGCCGCCCAGCCCCAACCGAGAGGCGTCATAAACAGCCCATACACCGCAATCAGGGTCGCCACCGTTTGCGTGCCGAGCACCGCTGCCCATAGAATCCGGGCGGGGCGTATGGACCAGAATGGGCCCCGCGTCCGCGTCAGGAAAATCGTCAAATGGCCTGCCACTGACAGCTTCAAATACATCAGCGTCTGGATGTGCGCCCGGTCGAGGTGAAACACGCGCTCGCCGAGATAGAACAAGCCAAATGCGGCCACCACGCCGATGACTCCCAGCACTGTGGAAATCCCCAGCACCATGCGCATGTTCCAGGCTTCGGGCTTATCCTTGTAGTGAACATTGTCGTAGGCAATGGACAGTATCGCTCCGTCGTTGAGCAAAGCCAGCATCACGATCATCACGGCGGTGACCGGATAGAAGTTGAACACCAGAATCGCCAGCGTCATGAAGAACAGCACGCGCAGCGTTTCGGCGATGCGATAGATCGCGTAGCTGTTCATCCGCTGGAAGATGCGGCGGCTTTCCTTAATTGCGTCGATAATCACCGCCAGGCCGGACGCCAGCAGCACGATGGACGCCGCCGCTCGCGCCGTATCCGTCGCGCCGGAAACCGCGATACCACAATCCGCTTTCTTGAGCGCCGGAGCGTCGTTCACTCCGTCTCCGGTCATACCGACCATGTGGCCGCACTGCTGCAAGACATCCACAATGTGGTATTTGTGTTCGGGAAATACCTGGGCGAAACCATCCGCTTTTTCGATAGCTTCCGCCGCCTGCGCCGTCTCGTGATGCCTGATATCGCCCAATCCGCTGGCGTCGAGAATGTTTGTGCCCATCCCTAGTTGCTTTGCAGTTTCCCTGGCGATGGCCATCTGATCGCCGGTGACCATCTTTACGGAAACGCCCATGTCACGGGCGCTCGCGATAGTGGCTTTGGCCTGGGGGCGAGGCGGATCGAACAGCGGCAACACGCCCGCAAAGTGCCATTTGTTTTCCTCATCAGCGCGGGTCACCCCCAATGACCGGTAGCCTTTCGACGCGAATTCGTTGACAGCCTTCTCGACGGCATCCTTCACCTCCCGGGCATTGGTGGATATCCCGAGAATTACCTGTGGAGCGCCTTTGGCCACATAAAACTGCTTTCCGTCCGCGCCTTTCACCGTGGCTTCGGTACGCTTGTGCACCGGATCGAAAGGCTGAAAGTGGAGCACCTGGCAGGCCTTAAGAGTCTTTGGCTCCTTGACTCCACCGATCACCGCAAGATCGATGGTGTCTTTGTCTTCGGCGCGGGAAGCCAGCGCAGCCCAGAGAATGACTTGATCGCCGGGAATGCCGTTCACGGTGAATGGATCCCCCAGGGTCAGCTTGTTCTGGGTCAGAGTGCCGGTCTTGTCCGAACAAAGGATGTCCACACCGGCCAGTTCTTCGATAGCCGAGAGCCTGGTGATAATGGCTTGTTTTTTCGCCAGAAGGCGTGCGCCCACTGCCATGGTCACCGATAAGACCGTGGGCATCGCCACTGGAATCGCGGCCACCAGAAGCACCAGCGCGAACTCCAGCGTGCTCATGACTGGATCGTGACGGAAAAGCCCGACGGTTACGATCACCGCCACCAGGACTACCGCGAGAACGATCAGGTAATCGCCGATCTTCAACACCGCTTTCTGGAAATGGCTGACGGACTCCGGCCCCTGCACCATTTGCGCGGTCTTACCAAAGTACGTGTCCGTGCCGGTTGCGTATACCATTGCTTCGCTTTCACCCTGGCGAATGATGGATCCGGAGAATACTGCGTCGCCTGGCTTTTTGGCGACGGGCAAGGATTCGCCGGTCAGCGCGGACTGATCCACCTCCACCGGGTCGCCTGGCAGCAGGCGCGCGTCGGCCGGAACAATGTCGCCCAGTCTTAGGCGGATGATGTCGCCCGGCACCAATTCTTTCGCCGAAGGATCAGTCCACTTCCCGTCGCGTTTGACTTTGGCTTTGATTGCCAACTGCTTTCTGAGTGCGGCGATCGCATCGCCCGCCTGGTGTTCTTCCCAGAATCCGACCACGGCGTTGGAAACCAGCAAGAGGAGGATGATGAAGAAATCCGGCCAGTGCCGGACGACGCCCGACAGAATCACAGCCGCTTCGATCATCCATGGGATGGGACCCCAGAAATAGCTTAGAAACTTCAGGTACTGGTTTTCTTTCCTTTCTGCAATCTCGTTGGGCCCATACTGAATTAGCCGCTTTTTCGCCTCGTCCTGGCTCAGGCCGTCCGGCGACGAGCCCAATCGTTTCTCCACTTCCGGCATGGGAAGGGACTTCAGATCGGGCGCCGCCTTCGATTCGGGTTTTTCTGTATTCGGTTTCACGATGAACTCACTCCCTCCAGCGGCAATGAGGCTGGCATGTCCAGGCGCGCCACGCCGATCCGGTCGTCGGCCATGCCGTAATAGACGTCGAAGCGGTCCGGTGAGCCGAGATCGTCGCGCCGGTCGATGCCGGTGGGGAATACGACGTTGGCGATGGCGCCGACGCGTTCCTCCGGCAGCGAAGGAGTCAGCACCGGTTCCGCGGAGCGATAGCGGATCAACTGCGGATGTTCTTTCGAGAGCACCATCGCCCCGGCCGAGTAACACAACTGGTGTCCGGCGTTGTCCGGCTCAGCCACGTCGCTCACGCCGTGATAGACGATCAGCCAGCCGTGCCGGGTGAGGATGGGTGGAGTGCCGCCGCCAATCTTGAGCCGCTCCCACGGCGCCACCGGAGTGGCCAGCCGGTGATGAGACGTGAACCGGCCGATGCAACATGGCACACGGCCTTCCGGGGGCAACTGGCTGTACGAAATCCAGATGCTTTCCCGATCCAGGTCCACTTCACGGGACGCGGGGCAGCAAGCGGTTTCCTCCGGACGAGTGCCCGCAAACAGCGGCCGGTGGAGCATGGCCAGCTCCGGGTGTCCGGATGGGTTGGGAATGGCCACGGGGAAGAGGCTGGCATCCTTATCATCCTCTTCGCCCACATCGACGCCTTGATACTTCCCAAAAGTCGCCAGCCCCAGACGCTGCCAGTGGAAGAGATCCTGGGAGAGGGCGAACGCAATTCGCGGGCCCAGGGACGAAAAAGCCGTGTAGCTCATCACGTACCGCTGAAGCGGTTCCACGAAAGTAATGCGGGGATCTTCGCATCCACCGCCGCCATTGGGCCGCCGCTCATAATCGGCTTCCGGTTCCAGCGCGATGCCGAGCCGCTCGATGCCCGTTGGATCGCCATCGTCATTGAACAGGACTCGTGCAATGCCGATGCGCGAATAATTCCCCTGCGCGACTAACCTTGGGAAGAGATAAAGCTTTCCGTCGGGGCCACGAGCCGCAGCCGGATTCAGGACGCCTTCGATCTCCAGGGGATTGCCCGGCTCCGGCTCCATGATCAGTCCCAGGCGCTGCAGCTTAAGTCCGCTCATCGGATCCCTTCATGATTCCTGTCCGTGATCCGACAAACAATAGATGATTGCCTCGACCACCCGTTTTGTCTCGCTGGGGCCGTGAACCGGAATTGAAACAACACCAGCTTCTTCGGCCGGATAGTCGTTCCCACCTGGGAACAA
>JBEKFB010000012.1:0-36862 GCA_050013535.1 Bryobacteraceae bacterium
GAACTGACACGCTGGCTGCCCACCTGGAATATGCGGCCCGTAGTCCTCTGCGCTTCCACTACAGGCGCGCCGAACTCCACCCGCTGCACCATTGGCTTCTCGCAGTAGACATCTTTGCCGGCGTTCATGGCGGCGATGGAAATGCGGTCATGCCAGTGATCCGGCGTGGCCACGATTACGGCGTCAACGTCCGGGCGCGCGAGGATCTTCCGGTAATCGCGCGTGACGAGCAGATCGTCGCCCCAGAGTTCTTTCGCCCGGGTTAGACGGCCCTGATAGACATCGGCGGCGGCCACCAGCTTAACGCCCGGCGTCTTCAGCGCCGCGCGCGTATCGTCCATGCCCTGCCCGCCCGCGCCAATCAGCGCGAGCTGGATCGTGTCGTTTTTCGAATTCGGTGTCGTGTCCTGCGCGAGTAGGGAGCTGCTCAGGCCAGCAAGAGTAGCTGATTCAAGAAAATGACGTCTGGTAGCGGACATGCCACAAGTCTACGCCCGTGCCTGTACGACGCGGGAGGCGACGAATTCAGGAACTCTTGCTGTCGGAAGTGGTCGTGCTTGCGGATGCCGGTGGAGCCGATTCCGTCTTCGACGCCGAGTCGCTTCCGCCTTCGCTTTTCGCCGACTCTTTTTTCTCGCCGCCGTTCCCGGACGACGACGCGCCGCTCGAGTTACCCTTGGCGTAATCGGTTGCGTACCAACCGGTGCCCTTCAACTGGAATGCGGGCGCGGAGAGAAGGCGGTGAACCGGGCCGCCGCACTCCGGGTGCGTGGTGAGGGTCTCATCCGAGAAGCTTTGCCGCTTCTCGAACACGGTCCCGCACTTCTCGCACTTGTACTCGTAGATGGGCATCTCAGTTCTGCGGACTATCGTCGTCGGAATCGTTGATAGGCTGGTCGGCTCTCCGCTCGCCCGGCTTTGACGCATTGTCCTTAGCGATCTCCGCCTTGCCTTTGACTACAACTTCAATAGCCTTGTCCAGGAGCGGATCGTCCCCGTTGGATTTCTGTTTTGGCGCGATGCCTGCGCCGCTGTCGTCATCGCCATCGGTCGTGGCCTCTGTCTCAAGCTGCGGGACCGAGGGCGTCACGCCGTTATCCTGAATCGACTTGCCCGAAGGCGAATAATACTTGGCCACCGACAGAATCACCGCCGAACCATCGTCCATGGTGATGGCCTTCTGCACTCCGGCATCGCCGTAAGTCCGCTCGCCCACCACTTCCGCGCGCTTGTCATCGAGAAGCGCGGAGGCGGCTACTTCAGCACCGTCGGCCGTTCCGCGGTCGACAATCACGGCCAGTGGCAAATGCGTGATGTCCGACGACGGATTCGCGTCGAAATTCCTTCGGGGAACCTTCTGGCCTTCGGCGTAGGTGATCAGTCCTTTGTCCAGGAACAAATTCGCCAGTTCCACGCCTTGCTCGGGTGAGCCGGTGGAACAGTGCCGCAGATCGAGAACCAAGCGCTTGGCGCCCTGCTTCTGCAGGCTGTCCACCTGTTTCGCCACCTGCTGAACCTCGCCAGCCGCAAGGCTGCCTACCTGAATCACCCCGACATCGTCCTGCGCCATGTGGCCCTTGACGGCCGGGTAGTGGACCATTTCGCGAGTGAGCGTGATCTTCTGCGGCTCGGGCTTGCGGAAGCGCAGCACGCCGACCTCTACCGTCGTCCCAGGGTTCCCTTCGAGCAGGATTTCGCCAAACGCCAGCGGCATGTCCCGCGTGGAGACTCCGTTGATGCTTTCGAGGACATCTCCCGTGGCCAGACCAGCGTTATCGGCGGGCGAGCCGGGAATCGCGTCCACAATCCCCACGTAGCCAAACCTGCGGGCGAGTACCAGACCGACATCCGCTTTGTGCTGATCCTTGCTGCTCAAATACTCTTTGTACTGATCGGCATTCAAGTAGCTGGCGTAGGGGTCGATGGATTCCAGGAGGCCGTTAAGAGCACCCAGAGTGACGTTCTTAATGTCCGGCTCTTCCACGTAATCGCTCTTGATTCGCGAAAGAACTTCTGTGTAAACAGCCAGATGGCGGTAAGTGTCTTCGGGCGAGGCACTCCGGCTGGAGGCGGCTCCGGCCAGCAACAGGCCGACCAGACACGTTGAGAAAGCGACGACAAGGTATTTCAGGAAGCGATTCATACAGAGGGCAGGCAGGTTGCAGCCTTACTAATTAGTATAACGTGCCCGCCTCTCATTTCGATTCGGCCAATTGGGAATAATCCTGCGAACCAATGTAACGAACCGTATCTCCGCCTTGTCTACGACCAGGATGCCGGATTCTGCTGTCTTTACAATCCCACGTGGCTCCGACGGGGCCGTGCGAGAAGAGCTCGAGCGCGTACTTCGCAGCGCCACGTTTACACACTCCCATCGTATCCGCCGGTTTCTGCAATTCGTCGTGGAGGAATACCTCGCCGGCCGGCAGCACAGGCTGAAGGAGTATCTCATCGGTCTGGAGGTCTTCGGGCGGCCTGATTCCTTCGATCCGCGCGTGGATTCTATCGTTCGCGTCGAGGCGAGGCGGCTGCGGGCGAAGCTGGACGAGTATTACGCGGGAGACGGCTCGGAATCGGCCCTGCACATTCAATTGCGCAAAGGCAGCTATGTTCCGCTCTTCGAAACCGCCGCGGTGGCCCGGCGCAATGCCGCAATGGCCAACCCCCGGCGTACCTGGCGGCCGTCCATCCACCTGAACTCGCTTGCCTCCAACCAGGAGAACGCAGGGTGGGCGGAAGACATCCAGCGGCGGTTGGTGCAGTATCTGGTTTCGGAACCAGCATTGCGGGTGGTCACGGGCGGCCCCTCCGACTATGTTCTGGACGGCGGCATTGAGACCGCTGATGGCCAACCTCGTCTGCATCTGCAACTGAAGAACGTCACGGACCAGAGCTGGTCCTGGTCGGAATGGGTGGAGTCCGCGCCTTCGGATCTGTCGTTCTGTGAACCGGTGGCCCGGTCCATCTGGCGCGCCATCGCCGGAACCGAGAGCGATACCCGTTATTCTCGGCGCAGCGAGAATTCCGAGAGCGTCACGGCCTACCTGCAAGGTCTGTATTCATCGCGGAACAACAAGCCGCAGGGATTCACCAGCGGCATCACTTTCTTCGCGCGCGCTGTGGAGACCGATCCGAACTATGCCGCAGCCTGGGCGGCTCTTGCACTGGCACTGGTCGCGAGCAATCTGCTCGACTGTGGCGACTCGCCGGACACCCGTTCGCGCGCTCTCGATGCCGCCCGCAAAGCGGTGGAACTGAATGATGCCCTTCCCGAATCGCGTCTGGCAATGGGCGCGGTGCGCTCGTTCTTCGAGTGGAGATGGGCCGAAGGCGAAAGAGAATTCGAGCGAGCCATCTGTCTGGACCCGTCGAGCGCTTTCGCGCGCCTGTTATACGGGTTGCAGTTCGCCTGCCGCGGTCAATTCGAACGCGCGCAGGCCGAGCTCGACGAAGCTGAGCGGCTCAACCCGGTATTGCTCACGGCACACTTCGTGTCGGGCTGGATTGATGCGCTGCTTGGCAGCCGAGAAGATGCGGCACGGCATTACCGTCTCATTGGCGTTCTGGAACCGGATTCGCCGTGGTCGTACCTGGGCCTTGGCCAGATTTGCGCAGGGGAGGGGAAATGGGCGGAAGCAATTGCGCATTTCGGCACCGTTTCGCACCTGTTAGCCGGCCGGTTTCTCTATAGCGGTTGTCTGGGTTATTGCTATGCGAAGTCGGGCCGCCGTGAAGACGCGATGCAACTGCTGCGCCGCTTGCCCGAGTCGGCTGCGCCTTCGGTAAACTTCGCTTCCGTCTATGCCGGACTCGGCGACATCCAGCGCGCCTTCAGCTGCTTGCAGCAGGCCGCTCTCAATCGTGAAGCCAGTCTGCCCCTGCTGTTGCCTGGTCCTGAGTTCTACGCCTTACGCGGCGAACCACAGTACCGCGCGCTTCAGTCGATGATGGGGCTGGCGGCTCCGGTGGCGTCGGCGGCCTGAGCATTCTACGCGCCCGCCTGCTTCAACAGCCTGCGGGCATCCTCGCGCGAGGGATCTTCCGGCGTGAGCTCGCTGCGCAGGTACCGCTCAAGCAACGCCCTGGCAAGATCGAGATTGCGATGGGTCTCCACGTAAATCTGCGCCCGGCCGTATAACAATCGCGGGCTGTTGGGAGCGGTTCTTGACGCCTGCGCGAGCACCGCGTCGCTCTCCTGAACGCGGCCCTGATGCGCGAGGAATCCTGCGAGAGCGAGCACGTGACCGACCTCATGGGGCGCCAGTTGCACGGCTCTCCGAAGTTCCTGCTCGGACTGTCCGAATTCCTTGCGGCGTTGTGCGATCTGGGCCCTATCGTAATGCCCCTGTGCGGGGTCCATCTGCTCGATTCGCGCGGCCAGCGCCGCGGCCTTATCGAATCCGCCACCCAGGAAACCCGGAGCGTTCAAATAGAATTCGAACAAATCGTCCATGGCATCGTGGTTCTTCGGATCGATATTCAGCGCCACCGCCTGCTCGAAGCAGGTTCGCGCACGCGAGGCGTTCATCGGCGCCAACAATGGGCTGGCAGTTTCCGCGCGACGCGCCCAGCCGCGCCCAAGCCACAGCATGTATGCGGAGTTTTTCGGTTCCAGCTCGGTGGCCCTCTGAAACGCGTCCGTTGCCTTTTTGAAATCGGCCTGCATCATGTAGCACTTGCCCATCAGCAGGCATACGTCTGCGCTTGGCGATTTCGCATCGCGCAAGATGCGCAAAGCGCCTTCGTAATCTGTATGTCTATATAACTGCTCTGCCTGATTCAGGTCCTGGCCCCAGCAAGCCAGGCCGAAGGCAAGCGCCACTATGACCCCTCTTTTCATCTTGTCTTGGAGATGCGCGAACTTTGTTTTTCGATACCAGGTATTTCGACGCGAGAAACCGGACTCACCTCGAAACCGGCCTCGCGCAATGCCTTCGCCACAGCCGCGGCAAGTTCCGGCGCGTCGGGCGTATCGCTATGGATACAAATGGTTTGAGCCACGCCTCTTGCTGCGATGTCAACGGCCTGACGGGCCACCTCGGCGGGATCCAGAATTAAAGCGTTCTCGCGTTTGCGCGACCGCAAAGTTCCATCGCTCTCATATCGGCGGTCGGCAAAGGCTTCGGCAACGACGGTAAAGCCGCGAGCCCGGTAAGATTCGAGGCCAGGGGACCCAGCCAATCCGAACAACACCACATCGCGGCTCCAGTGAGCCACACCGGAGGCAACAGCTTTAGCGATGTCCTTATCTCGCGCGGCCTGATTGTAGAGCGCGCCGTGCGGTTTTACGTGGGTAAGCTTAGTTCCGCACTGCGTGGCTATCTCGGCGAGACGCAGAATCTGTTCGAGAACCGTCTCGGCAACGATCTCCGGCGGCAGATTGAATTCGAGGCGGCCGAAATTTGCGCGGTCGGGATAGCTGGGATGCGCGCCCACCGAGACATTGTGGCGTAATGCCTGCTCGATGGTGCTCTTCATGGTGTGTTCGTCACCCGCATGCCCACCGCAGGCGATATTCACGGAACTGAGCGACGGCATCAGGGCTTCCTGCGTGCCATTGGCGATAAGCTCCGGGATCTCGCCCATGTCGCAATTGAGGTCAATGCGCCGCACGAATCAATTCCTCCTGCTCAACCAGTAGCCTCCTGGCCGTGTCAAAGTCCACATGCTCGAAGCGAACTTCATCGCGCGGGCGAAGCTGGCCAACGCTGGGCAGGTCGGCCGCGATCACATTGGCGATTTTCGGATAGCCGCCCGTGGTTTGCTGTTCAACGAAGAGAACGATGGGCTGGCCGCTGCCGGGTACTTGAATTGCCCCCGGAGACACACCTTCCGTGATCATCTCACCGCTGGAACGCGCGGCCACAGCGGCTCCTTCCAGCCGAAGCCCCATGCGATTAGCTTCCTCAGTCACCCGATACACACTATTGTAGAAAATGCGCCGCGAAGTCTCAGGGAACCAATCGCTTTGGGGACCATCGGTGACGCGTAACAGAGTGCGGGGCGTGAGCCGAGCGAGTACTTCGGTGGGGATGGATGGCTCACGGAAGGTGACGCCAGTGGCTGGCCCGATTGGGAGCACGTCTCCCTTGCGGAGCGGCCGTCCATGGAAGCCGCCGAGGCCACTCAGCACGTGCGTTGACGCGCTGCCGAGAAACAGCTCAACCGCGATGCCTCCCTGCGCGCACAAATAACAGCGCGCGCCCGATCGCGTGGCCCCAATTTGCAGAGTCCCGCCGGGGCGAATGTCGAACGTGGTCCAGAGAGAGATGGCCGCGCCGTCCAGAGTAGCGCCGAAATCCGATCCGGTGAGTGCAGCTCTCGCTCCTTCAGGGAATTCAAACGTGCCGCCGAGCAACGTCATCTCGAGCGCGGCCGACCCTTCGGGGTTGTCCACGAGGCGGTTCCCCAGCCGCAATGCGACACTGTCCGCCGCGCCGGATGCCGAAACGCCAATAGAGCCAAAGCCGGGCCGCCCGAGATCCTGCACCGTTGTGAACAGACCGGGCGATTCTACCCGAATCATGCGCATGTATCGGACAGTTTCGCAAATTCGCCGGGCGTGATCTGACGGAAGCGAACACGGTCGCCGATGGAGATCAGGCTCATGTGGCCTTCGGACGGCCTGAACATCGCGTAGGGCGTTCGTCCGATCAGCCGCCAGCCGCCCGCCGTGGAACAGGGATAAACGCCGGTCTGATTTCCCGCGATTCCCACGCTTCCGGCTGGTACCTTGCGTCGCGGCGTCGCCAGGCGCGGCGTCGCCAACGATTCCGGCAAGCCGGCCAGATAGGCGAACCCCGGAACGAAGCCGAGGAAACAAGCCGTGTAAGTCGTCGAGGTATGCAGGGCCGTGGCCTCCTCCGAGGTCATTCCGTGCATCGCGGCCAACTCATCGAGATCCGGCCCAAACTCGCCGCCATAGCAAACCGGAATCTCGACCTCGCGCGGCTCCGGTATGGGCGCTTCTTCCATTCGAGCTACATAAGACCGCAGGATGGCCTCCAACTCGTCGTGCCCGATGCTGAGCGCGTCGAAGCGGACCAGCAGGGAGCAGTACGCAGGGTGCAGGTTCACGACGGCCAGCACACGGTCCGACTGGAGCAGGTGCAGTAATCGCCGTACACGATCGTTCGCCGCCGGCGTAATTTCGTCGCCAAACGAAACCAACAGAGACTGGTCGCTGGCAAACCAGCCGACTTTCGGCTGATCGGGTGAATGAGCGCATTCGAGGCTGCCGAGCGGAGCCAACGGGATGGCGATCTTAGATGCCGCGAGCTCTTGAGCCGCGTGCTTCGGATCGGGGGGCAATGCAATCGAGGAGGAGATAACGCAACCCAAGGGCGTCCTTTCCCTGGTATCGGACCGGCTATTCCAACGCGGCAACAAAGGCGTCAACATCCGCATTAGCAGGGCCCTTGGGAAGCGGGAATTGTGCGGCAACCTCGAAGACCTTGTCCCGGAAGCCGCTGCCATCCCGCCACGGCTCCAATCGACCTCGCAGCAGTAACGCTTGAATAAGGGTCGTACGAAGCCACACGGCGAGCGCATCGGCCCTCTGCTCGCACAAACCGGCCACGACGTGCAAGCCGATTGGTTTCTGCGCGTGGGCTTCGCTTTGCTCAGATGCCAGAAAAGACCACACACGCCTTAAGTCCGCGACGCGGACCGTCGGCACTGGCCCACCGGCGATTACCTGCAAGGCAGCAGATTCCAACACAGGATTATCATACTCGCGTTGCGCTTCTATTGCTGCTGTGATCTCATCGTCGGCACGATCGCCAGCGTCCGGTACGCGGCGACTCAGGCGACGAAATCGCTTAGCGCACGATGCTGATCTGCGCCGGGTCCGCTTCGTAGCCCTCGTCGCGCACGGTTTGTTCCGCCGCCGAGCGAAGCTGTTGTTCGTCCGCATCGTGCGGCGCGTTGCACTGGCGGCGTATCACTTCCTCACCGATCCTGATGCGAACGAGCCATTTCTTCTTGTCCGCTCCCCATGAAAGTTCCACTTGGCCGGCGCGCATAAAGCCTCCGTCCATATCATCGCTCCATTCGCCCGCCAATGCGACAGGCGCGGAGCACCCTTCTGAGGATGAGATCCGCGCCATCGTCTTTTCGTTACTCTCCGCCGTCCGGTCGCGGCGGAGGTGGAGGGCCACCGCGTCCCCCGGGTCCGCGATGGGGACCGCCTTCCGCCTGCAGCTTCTTCCATTGATCCGCAGTCAATGTTCGGCGAATCCCCAGCAGCATTCGCGCGTCGGCCTTCTCCAGCTCCGCGCGCGCCTGCGCCACGCGGTCGATCTGGGCGAGGATGCGGGCTTCATCCGGCTGGTCTGCTTCCATCAGAGGCTCCATAGTCGCCTCCTCCTTCTGCAGCGAGGCGTTCAGGTCGATCAGCTTCATCCGGTTCTGTTGGAAGATGTCGTCCATCCTTTTCTGCTGGTCCGGCGTGAGGCCAAGCTTCTGCGCCATCTGCGGATTGTTCCACCATCGGCCGGGCCCGCCAATATGCAATGCCTGCTCGACAGGCGGCCTTCTGGGATGGGCGAAAGGCGGAGCGTCTGGCGGGGGTGGCGCGGCCGGGGGTGGTGGGGATCCCGGAGCCTCACCCGGCGGTGGCGGCGCCTGTTGTCCAAGAACGGCAATGCCGGCCAGGAACAGCATGAACACAATTCTCCCGATGTTACATTTCGTCATGATTCTCCCTTTCTCGAAATTGTTATCTCTTCGTCAGCGATTTTGCGGTGGCCGCCGCCGGGTTCGTGGAACTCCATGAGACCAGGCTGGTCAGCGGTTCCATCGTCGCCGGAACGGTCCGCGATACGTTCGCATCGATCTGCTCCAGCAGCACCGCGTCTTCCGCGCTGGTACCCCCCGGGCGCGGCCGGTCGCGGGCCAGGTAAACAGGGATTGCCGCGAGCAGCACCAAGACCATCGCGGCCAGCGCCCATCGCAGCCTGTGAGCCCCTTGCGCATTCTCTGTGCGCCACATCGGTTGAGGTGGCGCGCCCTCCGCCGCGCCCCAGCTTCGTAATGAATCGCGAAAATCCGACAGCGCTCCGTGCAGCCGGGTCAACTCCTCGCGGCACTCCGCGCACTCGTGCAGGTGATTCTCAACTTCCGGCGGGCGTGTTCCCGAGGCCCACTCCGAAATCCCGCGCGACGAAAGATGCTCGCTCATTGTGCGCCCCCCAACCGCTCCCGCACCGCCTGTACCGCGCGGAACAGATGCACTTTCACCGTTCCCTCCTTCACTCCCATCGCCGCGGCGATCTCGAGCAGCTGCATGTCTTCGACGAATCGGAGCAGAAACGCAGTTCTCTGCTTTTCCGGCAGACTCGCGCTGACGTTCCACACTGCGCGAACCCGCTCCTCTCGCAGGATCCTCGCTTCGGTGGAGATCCGCTCGTCGGCGAGCCGCTCACCCGCCGTCTGAATATCCAGCGCCTGTGCCGCGACGCGCTTCCAGAACTGCAACCGCCGGTCGCGCGAATGATCGCGAACGAGATTGACAGCAATCCGCATGATCCATGTCTTTACCGTCGAATCGCCACGAAATCTTCCCCAGCCGCGCCAGGCATGCAGGAAGCAATCCTGCGTCAGCGTTGCCGCTACGTCGCGATCGCGCACAGAAGCCAGTGTGAATCGAAACACCGCGGGCCAATGCAGCCGCACCACGGCGTCGAAGTCTTCGAATTCGACTGCATCGCTAGCAAAGGCGGTGAGGAATCCCGAAGCGGCCGACGGTTCCATCGCCTGTATAGACGAGATTCTATCCGACCGGGTTTACCTGACCATCTTGTTACTCTGTTTCATCACGCGTGCCGAATGCGCCCGCGCCGCCTGAGCTCAATGCCGCGCGGGAGGTGCAGAGCCGTTTTCTTCCGGCGCAGTCCACCCCAGTGAAAGGAATCGATTACCACGGCGAATGTGAGCCCTCCGGCGGAGTGGGCGGCAATTTGCGATTTCACAACGCTGCCCAGCAACGGCCTGGCCATATCCGTTACGCGCCGGGTCCCGCGAACTGCACGAGGTAGAAGACCTCGCGAGCCTGGGGCGTGGCGCCGGGTTGCGCGTCGTCATCGCCATGCCAACTCGCCGTGTTCTTCGTTGCCAGGTCGAGCGCCTTCTGATTCAGGTTCTGGCTGCTCGATGCGACCACCTCGGTTTCGGTGAGCTCACCGGCCGGCGTCACCATCCCGTGCACCACAACGGCCTGCAACTCGCCGTTCGTGGCAGATTTTGGATTGCCCACAAAATCCCAAACGTGCCATGGCTGGCTCATGAACGAGCCCACGCCGGTTTGCGTGAGACCCGAAGGCTCGAAGAGCGCCGCGTCAGGGCTGCCCGGGTCCGTGACGCTTTCCACGTGGGCCTCAACAACGGTGCGGCCCGCCTCGGAAATGGTGAAGCCATTGGGAATCGTCTTGCCATGGAAATTGATGGCGCTCGAATAATCGTAGAGAACGTAGACGCCCGGCGAAGGCGACCATGTGGTCAGCACGCCACTGTGGGCGTCGGCGCAGTACTCGGAATCCACCCACCGCCGCCCGCCTGCCACCGGTTTCGCGCGGGAGTTGCGTTCGAAAGTGACGCAGTTAAGTTGCCCGCCGTTTAGACTGGCTTGCGCCGTGCGCACCAGCGCGTGAGGACCGATGGCCGCATAGTTGAAGAAGAGGGCCGCGCGTGCCTGCGCCAAACGAAGCGGCAAGCCTCCCGACGGCTGGCTGCTGTAAAGCATCCCGCCCGTGTACAGATTGACCACCGAATACGATGGCCCCTGCGCAGTCCAACGATAAACGCCATGCGAGGGAGAGATGTCGTCGAGCGTCCATGTGCCGTCATACGACGAGCCGGCGACGGTCAGCGTGGTCTTGAGGTGATATGCCTGCGCACGCACATTCGAGAGCGCATGCGCGAGATCGAGCAGGTTCACGGCAGCGGCTCGTTGTTCGGCATTCTGGACCGGCTGCGCGTCGGCGGGAACCAGCTCCAGCGGATCGCTGGGCACGTTCGGCTGGGCCAGCGATTCGAAGGTTGCTCGCGCGGAAGTCTGCGCAGAAGCCAGGGCCGGCATTAGGAATGTAAGGGTAAGCACACACGGCAGGCGTCGAGACATCGGGGCACCTCTTGGGATATAACGCAGCCGGGAGAATCGTAGTTACACTGGTGTCGCGGTTCCTTGTGGGTAGTGTCGATTGTCGGGCGCCAATGTCACCATCTGCCAGGAAGAAGCGCGAAACGGTGGTAGGATCATTGGTAGGATGACTCCTCATACGAAGCGTAAGCGTCCGATGCGCAAAGCCAGAAAAACCTTCACCCTATCGCCGGAGGTGGTTGAGTTTCTGGAAACCGTTTGCAAACGACGCCGTGCGCCCTCCGTTTCCTCCGTCCTGGAGGATATTCTGCAGGCCGCGCGTCGCGAGGAGAGCAACGCAAAGCTGGAAAAGGCAGTGGGCAGCTACTACGATTCACTCTCGGATGGTGAACAACAAGAGCAGCGCGATTGGGGTCAATTTGCTTTGCGCGGGTTCCCAACAGAGGCGGTCTGAGTGTCAATACCACTCAGAACTCCGCGCCGCGGTGAGATCTGGTTCGTTCAACTCCAGACCGATCCGCCCGGCAAAGGAAAGCGTCCGGTAGTAATCGTTTCGCTTGACATACGAAACCGTCACCCAAGAGCCGATACCGTGCTTGTAGTGCCGCTGACGACGAGCATTCACAAAGATATTCCCACGCATGTCTTCCTACCCGCGGGCGAAACGGGCCTTCAGTCGGATTCCACGGCACGTGCCGAGGACATCACGGTAGTCCCCAAGCAAAGCCTGATCGAACCGCAGACTCGCTTGCGGCAACTCAGCGACCACCGAGTTTGCGAGGTGGCCACGAAGGTCACGATTGCAATGGGCTGCCTGGCTACAGAGGAGCGTTTAGCGTCGGGCGTCCACGCGCTGGATTAGAAAGCAGATTCGTTGTGCGTAATGCCTGGGGCTCGCCTAACCTTTGCCCCTGAACACAAACACCAGTTCAATGATCAGAATGATCACCACCAGCACCTCCAGCACGAAGCCCCGGCTCTGGTGAAACTGATCCATCATGAACTCGTACAGTTCGCCGGCCGTATGTAACTTCCCGTCCACCAGCCTGCGGTAATCCTCCACGCCCACTTTGGCGGCTGCCAGGCGGTATAGACGGGCCGAAAACATGTCGCTGAGGAACTTGATCGACGTATCCACCCGTTCGGTGAGCTCACGAATATCCAGACGAATCTTGTTCAGATGTTCAGCCTTCGAGGCCATACGCCAGCGCGACAGAAAGCCTCCCTTTTTCTCCAGCGACTTGTAGACGCCTTGCAGCAACTGGCTGAGCACCGCGTCGTAATAGCGAAACTCCAGCAATTGCGTATTGGCGTATTCGAGCAACTGAATGGTCGGAGCGGCGTCCTCCGCGGTGTCCTGAATGAAAGCCGCCGTCCAGCCGACCACCAGCAAATCGTCCGGATAGTAGGAGAGCCGGGAGCCCAGAATTTCTTCGGACTCCGCAGGCGAAAGTTCCGCCTGCTCCCCACGAACGATGCTGGCGATTTCGTTCCCGTGCTTGGCGATCAATTCGGCCGCGGTCATGGCCGTGTCTTTCAAGCGAATCACGTAATAATCTTCACTGAGCCAATTCGCGTTCGGCTTGATCAGAGCGGCCCGCGCCCGCTCCAGGCAGTTTCGAACCGCCTGGGCAGCACGCGATTCCGGTTCCGGGTTGGTCATCCAGCGGCTTGACAGATCGGTGAGTTGCTGCCAGTTCGCCTCGAAGGGGAGTTCCAGCTTGATACTCACCACGCCGTATTCGTAGTAGTTCAGCTCGCCCTTGAGCCGGCTGCCACTTTCGAGCACGATGGGCTCAAGCTGCTGCACGACCGGAGGGCGCTCGAAGCGAACGTATTCGGGCGATGGATGACGAAAGCTGGGTTCGCGCCGCGCCGGCACGCCGAGAATCTTGCGCAGCGCGTCGAGATCGATCTCCTCGCAGACGTCGTAAAGCCAGAGAGACCACAGCGAGCCGGTAAGAGGGGAAGCGTCCGCCATCGCGAGCCGATTATAACGAAGCCGGTCTTGGCGCACTGCTGGCTATGTGCCGTGGTGTGCTTCCGAGGCACACCGGTCTGGGCCCAAAGCCGTCTTTGCGTTTGCTACTTCTCTGTTTCCGGGAACAGCGAGGGACTCTCTGCCTCCGGGTCTGATTCGCCCGGACACCCTTCCTGCCGCGTGAAGCTGATGCCCGTCATCTGAAACCGGTACTCAGGCATCGCTTGCACCAGGAAGAACACTTCGCCAGGATCGTCGGACCGTTCTTGATCCGACTTGCCAAGATCCATCCCGATCTGCCATTGGCCCGGATTCTTTTCGCACGTCTGAACGAAACTGAAATGACCACTGGCCCCGTCGAGCAGCTCGTGCCACTTTCGCAACGCATCGCGCGCGCTCGAAGCCGATCTGGCTTCCATCTCATCCCAGGTGCTAGTCAACCATTCATCGACGAAATCTCTCGGCAGTAGCGCAACCGGGTCGATGCGCTGTGGCGTGGGTCCCGAGAGATCGTAATGACGAACAAATGTCCTGATGAGGATATCGGTATCTATGCTCCCGCCGCGAAACTGCAGCAGCAGATCCTTCGGCTGAAGGCGGACTTCGTAATCGTGACCGAAATAACCATGGGAATCCGAGAGAACCCGATCTGCCGCCTGCAAGCGTGGCGATAGTCGGAACACGTCGTACGACAACTCATTCCAATTCGAGGCGCATTGGACGGCGTAGCGCAGCGTGAGGACCAGATACTCAGCCGCGGCATCGGGTGTGGACATCTTCACCCCGCTAACGGCTTCATCGTGATCCCGGCTGGCATGGGATTCTAGAACGCGCAGAGGCGGCTGCCTGCCGTAGTCGTAGATATACACCGCATCGTCCCTTCCGCAAGGAATCCCGACACCGGCAACAACCACAAGAAACTCGGGCCCTTCCTCGGGTCGCGTAAGCGTGACGCCCGCTACGAAGCCGGGCGGGAAATCGTAGGCATTCGGTTTCACCAATCCCGCGTTGTCCAAGGCCGCATGCATACGGGCTTCGAGCGATGGAAACTCTGCATCGAGCGCCGTGCGTGATTTTGGCAGTTGTGACTCGATCCAGTCCCGCAAAGCCGACTCGAATGGACCGTAGCGCTCCCTGACATCCTTGAGTCCTTTGTAGGGGGAACCCAGCGTTCCCGACACTCGGGCGCCCTCATCCGTCAGCCGCTGCATCGCCGGATCCTGACCAGCGCAGCTTGCTACGAGTAATAGCGAGAAGGCGACTCAACCCAAGGTGTTCATGGCTCAGCAGCCATCCTAGGCGCGATGCCCTCAGAACGGCACGTCATCGTCTGTGATGCCCTGGTCTGTCGGACCCGGTTCTTCGGCCGGACGCGAGCCGCTGCCACCACCCGCCTGAGGTGCTCGCGCGGTGCGCGGCGCCGATGCGGGCCCCGCACCTTCCGCACCCTCCCCGCGGCCGCCCAGGAGGATTACGTCGTCGGCAACCACTTCCGTGGCCCAGACCTTCTTGCCTTCCTTGTCCTCGTAGCTGCGGGTCTGCAGCCGCCCCTCCACGAAGACCTGTTTGCCACGGGTCAGGTAGTTTGCCAGGTTCTCCTGGCGCCACAGGACCACGTTGGTCCAGTCCGTCTCTTCCTTCCAGTCGCCGGTTTGCTGGTCTTTCCAGCGGCGGTTGGTGGCCACCGAGAACTTGGTCACGGACACACCGGAGGGGGTAAATCTGGTTTCGGCATCCTTGCCCAGATGGCCGATGAGGATCACTTTATTCACGCTGCGGGACGCCATAACACACGCACTGTATCACAATCACGCAAACCCGACTCGTCTGGTTTGCCAAGCCGCCTTCCTGAAACGGAACTCCCAGTACGGAGTCCATCCGGGCGGAGATGAGAATTTTGCAATTGACCTGCTACAAATGGTGCGGAATGCCGATAGAATATATCAAACGCTGTCGCGGGTGAACAGCATGCACTCCTTCTGCGGTGCCGATTTCGGATTCTGGCGAGGTGCAGCCGCCACTCTCCTGCTGTCGGCCTCGCTGGCTGGCCGATTGTCCCCCGCGCAAACCGTGCTGCGCGACGCGTCTCCGGGTCCTCTCAACATTTTCCCGAGCGATCTCGCGGTTCTCGAAGCCGGCGACGTACGAAAAGACCTGCCTTGCACGGTGACTCCCCAGAAGCCGCAGCTTGGGTTCGACATGCGCCTGCATGCGGGCTACGACATCGCCGTTCCTCTCGATGAATTCGCCGGGACTGACGACGTGCTCACAATTGTCTTCCGCGTGACCCCGGCCGCGCACAGGAATGAGCCGGTCTACTTCGAGCAGAAGGTGCGCGTACCCTTTATCGAGGCGAACGCGCGCGGGAGCGCTGTCCTGTCGGGGGCATTCGATGTCGGTGAAGGCGCCTATCACGTCGACTGGCTGATGCGGAACCGCACTGAGCGAGTCTGTGCATCCAACTGGGACACCGATGCCGAGCTCCAGTCGCGCGACCGCGACGTCACCCTCACCATGCCGCCAAATGTCGTGGAGAGAACCGAAGGCGAGCAGTTTCATGAGGAACCGCCGGTGGAACGGGCCCGTGACCGGGCGCCCCTGAACATCAAAGTCCTGATCAACTTCGCTCCGGAAGACCCGCTCGCGCCCACCCTGCATGAGGTGGATACAAGCGCTCTGGTCTCCATTCTGCGCAGCATCTCCCGTGACCCGCACTTCGGCCGATTCTCACTGGTCGCCTTCAACATGCAGGAGCAACGCGTTCTTTACCGGCAGCCAAACGGGGATAAGATCGATTTCCCGGCTCTCGGGGCTGCTATGACCGAGCTGAAGCTCGGCACGGTCAACATCCGCCAACTTGGCGACAAGCATGCCGATACCGGATTCCTGAGTCAGCTCATTAAGGAGGAAGTCGGCGATACCCGGGACCACCCCGATGCCATCGTATTCGCCGGCCCCAAGGTGATGCTCGACCAGAACGTGCCGGCCGAGACTCTTCGGGACATCGGTACCGTCGATTTCCCGATGTTCTACATGAATTACAACTCAAACCCTCAGCAGGTGCCCTGGAGAGACGCCATCGGAAGGGCGGTTCGGTATTTCCACGGGATCGAGTACACTATCACCCGCCCCCGCGATCTCTGGCTGGCAGTCAACGAGATGTGTTCCCAGATTGTAAAATCCAGGAACGAAAAAGCCACGGCATCCATCTCTACTCGATAGAATGAGGGTCTTGCATAGTCTCGTCTTGGCCATAGTACTGCTCGGGGGGAGCAGTCTGGCTGTGGCCCAGTCGCCTTACGCAAATTCGCTGGCGCCGTATATCCCCTCGCCACAGATCATCGTGGAACACATGCTGGAACTGGCCAACGTGCAGCCCGGCGAGACCGTCTACGATCTGGGCAGCGGCGATGGCCGCGTTTTGATCACAGCCGCACAGCAGTTCCGGGCCCACGCCGTCGGCGTGGAACTGGTGCCGGACATTGCACGGAAGGCGTCGGACCGGATCGTGCGGATGGGCCTGCAAAATCAGGCGCGGGTCATTCAGGGTGACATTCGGGACACCGACCTGAGTCCCGCCGACGTCGTGACCATGTACATGACCACGGAGTGCAACAACCTGCTGCGCCCTCAGCTTGAGAAATCGCTGAAGCCCGGCACCCGCGTGGTTTCCTACAGCTTCAAAGTGCCCGGGTGGAAGTACAACCAGATCGAAGTAGACGACCCTTACGGCAACGGCCGCAAACACGCTATCTATCTGTACGTGATGCCGGCGCGCAAACAAAGAAACTAGACAAGCGTTCGCAACCCCTATTGTGGACCGGCTTTGCGTTCCTCATCCGCAAGCTTGTCGACGATCTGCCGCTCTTTCGCCCCATCCTCGGTTCGATGTAAGCCAAAATACACTGCGGCGAGTTCCACGTGAGCCTGCATCCAATCCGGCTTCGCCTTGACCACTGCTTCGAGATCCGCAGCGGCGCCAGCCAGATCTCCGCCGGCCCTTTTCACCAGCGCCATGGCATAGCGGGCCTTGATCGAGGTCGGGTCAAGACGCAGAGCGTGTTCCAGCGAAGCTTTGGCTCCCGTGAGATCGCGCTCGAAATAGAGCACGCGCCCGAGATTGGTAATGGCTTCCACGTCGGCTGGATTCTGTTCCACGGCCTTGCGATTCGCCTCCGCTGCGCCTTTGTAATCGGCGTTCCCTTCAAGCGCGGCGCCCAATTGGGTGTAAACGCCGGGGAGGTTCGGATTGAGTTGCACGGCTGCTTCGAGATCGTCACGCGCGCGCTCTGCCAGGTGCAGAGTCAACAAAGTCCGCCCGGCCAACAGAAGGGCGTCCGCGGCATGGCCGTCCTTGCCCACCCGTTCCACCACGTCCGCGCCTTCCTGGAGCTTCCCGCTGACGATCAGCGCCGAGCCATACACCCACGCCAAATCGAGGTTGTCCGGGGCCTTCGTGGCCAGCGGAGCCACCAGTTCCAGAGCACGGCCGCTGTCTCCAAGACGGAGATAACACTCGCCCAGGAGAACCGCTGCGCCGATATTGCCGGGATCGTCCTTCCAGAGGCCTTCCAATTGCCGCGCCGCGCTGGCCGAATCGCCCTTCTTGAACCAGGCCAAAGCGATGTAGAAACGAACCTCCTTGTTGCCGGGATCAAGCGCCAGCGCCGTTTCATAGGCGTCGATGCCCTCCTGGAACTGCTGCATCTGCACCAGGGCCACGCCGAGATTGATCCAGGCCGGCAGCGCATTGGGGCTTAGCTTTACCAGACGGCGGTAGCCCTCCACGGCCGTCGCGAGATCGCCACGCTGCTGGGCGGTCACCGCTTCCTCGAAGATTTTCCCGGTGTCGGGCGGCGCCTGAGCGTTGACAAAAGCCACGAAAAACGCCAGGCAGAAACTCGCGCTGAGGAATCGCATGTATCGACTATTGTCGCGCGGCGGGAGCCAGGGATGAACCAACGGAGATGCGGTCCCGGTAAGTTGCGATTCTCCGGTTTAATGTGTCCGCAAGTTTCTGATCGCCGCCGCGTTCCGCGAGATCCAGAGCCTGGCGCGCCGAAGCCACCGCGTCCGGGAAGCGCCCAACTTCGGCGTACATGGCGGCGAGGAGACTGAGTACCACCGGTTCCTGAGCGTTAGACAGCGCGACGGCGCGCTCCATGTGCGGAATCGCTTCGTCGAATCTTCCTCTTTGTGCAAGCACCCGGGCAAGGTTGTTCTGATACGGCAGGGAGTCGGGCTTCGCGGCCACGGCCGTTTGAAAGTGCCCGATGGCTTCATCCAGCCGGTCCTGTTTCCAAAGAGCGAGTCCGAGGGTATTGTGCGCGTCGGTGTTGGTTGGATCCACCTCCAGAGCCTGGCGGCCGTGCTCGATGGCCTCGTCGATTCGTCCCCTTTGATAAAGCGCGGTGGCGAGGTTGGTCTGCGCGAGCGCATTCCGCGATTGCAGCGCCAGATCCGCCGTGTACGCCTCGATGGCCTCATCCAGCCTGCCGCGCTGCAGAAGGTCTCCGGCCAGATTGTCATACGCCGAGGCATGTTCGGGAGCGATGTCGATGGCCTTGCGGTATTGCTCGATGGCCTCGTCTGTGAGACCCTCCCGATCAAGGGCGAAGCCGAGATTCACGCGCGCTTTTTCGTCATCGGGGTCGAGATCCACGGCTTTACGCCACTCCGGCAGAGCCTCGGCGGTTTTGCCCTTCGCCAGCAAGTCACTGGCAAGGTCGAAGACCTGGTAGAACTCGGATGCCGGAATCTCCAGCTTCGCGAAATCGCCGGGCGCGATGTTCACGAACTCCGGAATGTTCGCCGCCCGGTTCGCGGCAGTGGTGTCTTCAATCAGAATCGGCGGGCTGTCGTTGCCGTCGCGGTCAAGATGAGTCAGATACAGCTGCGTGTACGGCGACCGGGCTTTGGACGCGAACACCATCCACCGTCCGTTGGGCGAAAAGCTGTGCCATGAATTCATGAGCGGCGTGTTGCATCGCATGAGCCGCGCTTCACCGCCTTTGAACGGCACGATGAAGAGCCGGCTGTCGGGACGCATCAATTGGCCGTTCCTGCATTGCACGAACACGATCCAGCGGCTGTCCGGCGTGATCTTCGGGAAGCTGTTGCTCATGCCGTTGAACGATGCGCCGGCAATCGGTTCCGGCGTACCGCCGCGGCCTTCATTGAAAGGCATCCGATAAAGGTTGTACTGGATCTGCGTCTCTTTCGGGTCGTTGGCGAATAACGCCGCGGGCGCGCCGCGCGGGAAAGCGGTTTTGGCCTCGGCTTTGGCGAACACGATCCACTTTCCGTCGCGCGACCATACTCCGTCGGTCTGCACATACCGCGGGTCGTCGGCGCCCGGCAGGGGCTGCGTTCGTCCGGTGGCCACCTCGCGCCAGGCCAGTACGCCGCGTGTCGGGAAAAAAACCTGGCCGAAACGATAGTCGCGATAGACTGCAAAATAGTATTTCTCTTCCAGCCCGTAGGCGCGAGCGAGGTTCTGCGGGTCGCGCTCATCGAGAGTTGTCAGAATGTACCGGCCGTCCGGCGATACCTGGGACATAAACCCCGCGCGCAGTTTTCTTCCACCCTGATCGTCGCGGCTGGTGTTCCATTTGAAGACATCGCGCGTGTTGATCACCGTCTCCTCCCGCAAAGGCACGGCCGCATAAAGCGATTTATCGTTCATGGGGCCATCCACGTCGATGCCGATCGTCCTGCCATCCGCCGAGAACGAATGGCAGTTGGCACACGTGGGAAGGTTCTCCATCTCGATACGGCTACGGGTCTCCGCGATGTCCCGCAAGCGCCACTTGACGTACTTCAGCGCGTCTTTCGGAAGAATCCCGAGTTGTCCGTTCGCCTGGCTGGGGATCAAAGGAACGTCGCGATAGAAGATGGGCGCGCCAACCGCGTCCGCGGAGGTTCGAAACATCGACCGGCCCACGGAGACCGGCCGCCGACTTGCGCGATCCGTGAAACCGGTAATCGCTATGGCAGCGTCCTGTTCCCGCGAATGCCTCTTGATGGCTTCCCAGGTATCGGCGTCCGGTCTCCAGATATGGCCGGCGCTTTCCTCCGGTGTGAGCACCGGCAATTCGTTCATCTCCGACACGCACATCCGATCGATCTCGCCTACGCGCAGGCGGTCGCCCTGCGTCGTCACCACAACCGGCGCGGAGCCATCCGCAAATTCGATCTCCACGCGCCACCATGCGGCCCCGGCCGATGTATCCCGCCAGCGGAAAGCGATGGGAGACAAATCGGGCGGAATGATGGCCGTGCGCGGAGGATAGTCAACGGTGATGGAAGCGGGAACGCCTGCCTGGGCCGGGTGCTGCGCCAGCAGCCGTTCAACGACGGCTGCGGAGAACAACAACACCGCCCCCGCGCAAACTGCGCGGAAATGGGTACGTCTCACAATAGGGATTGCCTGCTTCAATTATGACTCGTTCCTGCCGTGACGCGCAGACGCGCTGTAGAATTGCAATTGCGAATGAATCGGCCAATGTTTCGTTTGATTACGGGCCTTGTGGTCTTTGGTTGCCTGCTGACGATGGGAGCCGTGGCCGCTCAGGATGGCGGCGGCGAGTTCGAGGACCTGTCCCGGCAAGCCGAAGCCCAGCTCGATTTGAATCCCGCGGAAGCGGCCGGCTTATACCGCAAAGCGCTCGCCCTCCGGCCCGATTGGGCGGAAGGCTGGCTATACATGGGCGCGTGCCTGTTCCGAACCGGACACTATGCCCAGGCGCGGGACGCGTTTCGCAAGGGCGTGCCCCTGCAGCCGGGCAAGGGAACACCGGTGGCTTTTCTCGGGATGACCGAATACGAACTGGGTGACTATAAAGCGGCGATTGCCGATATCGTCAGGGGCGAATCGCTCGGGCTGGCGGATAAACCCGGTTTTGTGGCGGCGGTGCGGTATCGCGCGGCGCTCATCGGTTTGCGATTTTCCGATTTCGCGCTGGCTTTGGATCAGATCCGGCCGCTGGCGAAGGCTGGCGACAACTCGCCCGGCGTAATAGAAGTGCTCGGCCTGAGCGCGCTTTGCATGAATGTGTTGCCTGCGAACCTACCCGCGGCAAAACGCCCTGAGGTGGAACTGGCCGGGCGCGCGGCGTGGGCTTTCGTGGCGGACCGCCCCGATGAGGCGGACCCGTTGTTCAAGGAACTCGAGGCTTCGTTCCCGAACGAGCGCGGCATCCACTACATGTGTGGCGTTTACCGGCTCAAGAGCGACCCGGCAGCGGCCGAGGCGGAATTTCATCAGGAAGTTCAGGTGGCCCCGGGAAACATACTGGCTCATGTGCAACTGGCTCTGCTGCTGATGAAGCGCGGTGACGACGACGGCGCGGTTAAAGCGGCCAGCGAGGCAGTGCGTCTTGGGCCAGCGGACGCGCTGTCTCAGGCGACGCTGGGAAGAGCGCTCATGGATACCGGGAAAATGACCGAAGCGATCGCGGCGCTCCAGAAAGCGGAAAAGCTCGCTCCCCAGGCGCCGCGGACGCATTTTTATCTCTCCCAAGCGTACTGGAAAACCGGCAAGACTGACCTGGCGCGTAAGGAGAAGGCCGAATGGGACCGGCTGCATGCCCTGGCAGAGCCTGCGGACATCACGAAGCCCTGAACCGCGCGGCGCCATTTCCTATCTAAAATGCAGGTCCGCCACGCCTTTGGTAAACTGAAGGACCGGCGAAAGGTTCAGCGGAATTTGGCTTTTACCAGGTACGTCCTCCTTTTCTTAGCGACGTTCCCCGGCATTTATTATGTGCTCGCGCTGTACAGTTCGTGGCGATTTTTCCGTACGGCGAACAAGGAACGGCCAAGCCCCGGTTTCACCCCTCCGGTGAGCAATCTCCAGCCGATTCGCGGTCTCGATCGCGAAGCTTACGAGAACTTCGCCAGCCTTTGCCGGCAGGATTATCCCGATTACGAACTGCTGTTCTGTGTCGGTTCCGGCGACGATCCGGTGGTCCCGGTGATCGAGAAACTGGCGCGCGATTTCCCGGAGCGCTCCATCCGGCTCTTCCATGGAGCGAACCGCAGCGGCGTCAACGACAAGGTAGCCAAGCTGGCCCGCCTGGTGGGCGAAGCGCGAAATGAGGTTCTGGTCATCAACGACAGCGATGTTCGCGTGGACCCTGATTACTTCCGAACCGTCGTCGCACCGCTGCGGGATCCGCACGTTGGCGCGGTCACCTGCTTCTACGCGTCAACGGAAGACCGGACGTTCGCCGAAAACTTTCAATCGCTCGGCATGATGTCGGATTTCTTTGCCGGCATTCTGGTCTCGCAGCAGTTGGAGGGTGTGCGCTTTGCTCTGGGCACGACGATTGCCACCACGCGTACTCGATTGGCTGAATTTGGCGGCTACGAGAGTCTGGTGAACCGGCCCGGAGACGATTTTCTGGTGGGCAACCTGATCGCCGAACACGGTCATACCGTGAAATTGCTGCCGCACACCGTGCTGGCGGTTTCCGATTACGCGTCATTCGGCCAGCTGATTCACAAACGGCTGCGCTGGATGGTGGTGATGCGTCATATGCGGCCATGGGGACACGCGGGACTGGTTTTTACGCAGGGACTGCCGTGGTGCCTTGCGGCGATGGCGCTGCTTCCCTCGGCGCTTGCCAGCTGCGCGCTGTTCGGCGGCTACCTCGCGTTACGCGGAGCCATGATGTGGACTATCGGCATTCACGGCCTGCACCGGCGCGGCCTGTGGAAGAGAATCCCGCTTATTCCGCTGTGGGACGCCTTCGCGTTTCTGATCTGGCTGGCGAGTTTCACGCGCCGCAGCCTGCGGTGGCGCGACAACGACTACTATATCCGCGACGGCCAGCTCGTACCGGCGGTCTCGACGGCGGAACCGCGCCAATGATCGTCGAATAATTCCTTACGGCGCGGCGCTTATCGCAATCGCCGGCTGCTGCTGCCGGCGGTTCGAGGCCAGCCGCCAGTCCACCTGCGGCAGAAACACTGAAGAATCGATCCGGTCGCGATATTTCATCGCAATGTTGATCAGCGAATCGACCAGCGAATCCGACAGCAGGTGCGGCTTGAGACCAAGATCAACCAGCTTCGAATGCTTCGCGTTGTAATAATGCTCCTGCGACTCGACGCGCGGGTTCGGCAAATGTTCGATCTTGACGGAAAGCCCCAGCCTGCGGGCTTCGGCTTGAACCATGTTGGCGAGGTCCAGCACGGAGAACTGCTCGGTGAATTGATTAAACACGCGGCACTCGCCGGGAGCTGCCGGATACAGACAGGAAAGCTCAACACATCGCACGGTGTCGCGAATGTCGAGGAACCCGCGAGTCTGTCCTCCGCGGCCGTACACCGTGAGCGGATGACCCAGTGCCGCCTGCACACAGAAGCGGTTGAGCACGGTTCCAAACACCTCGTCGTAATCGAAGCGATTGATCAGCCCTTCGTCGAGCTCCGTCTCGCCGGTGATGGTGCCGTACACCACCCCCTGATTCAGATCGGTGGCGCGTAGCCCCCAGATCCGGCAGGCGAACATGATGTTGTGGCTGTCGTGCACTTTCGAAAGATGATAGAAAGAGCCGGGCTGCTTGGGGAACGGCAGAACATCCTTGCGGCCGTTGTGCTCGATGGCGATGTAGCCTTCCTCGATATCGATATTGGGCGTGCCGTACTCGCCCATGGTCCCCAGCTTCACCAGGTGGCACTCGGGGCGGAATTCGCGAAGGGCGAACAGCAGATTGAGCGTGCCGGCGACATTGTTGATTTGAGTGAATACCGCGTGCTTGCGGTCGATCATGGAATAAGGCGCGGACCGCTGCTCGGCGAAATGGACCACCGCATCCGGCTCGAAATCGCGAATCACCGGCGCGAGAAAGTCGTAGTCGTTCACATCGCCGACGAAGAGCTCAATCACATGGCCGGTCAGCGCCTGCCAGGTGCGAATCCTCTCTGCCAGCGGGCGAATCGGCGTGAGCGTCTCGACGCCGAGTTCATGATCCCATTGCCGGCGGGAAAAATTGTCGATGATGGCGACCGAATGTCCGCGCTTCGATAAGTACAGCGCCGTCGCCCAACCGCAATAGCCGTCTCCTCCAAGCACGGCGATCTTCATGGTGCCAGCCTCCTCGTCCGAATTCCTCCGCGCCATCCTTACCGGGGACGGCAGGTTGTACCACTTCCGATTATCGAATACAGCAACTGCTCGCGGCCCGTCTGTTGACACTTTCTTACGGTAAAGGACGGCGAGGTCCTGGGGCGCAACCAGCCTAGCGAGCTACAAGCACGATACCTCCACAAACAAGGATCGCTCCCGCGGTCCGCCGCGCCGCCAGGCGCTCGCCCAAAACGAACTTCGCCAGCACGGTCTCCAGAGCGAAACTCGCCGCCGACGCAGGCACCGCGAAACTGAGCGGTTCGGTTCGCACCAGTGCCAGAAACGCGAAAAACGAAATCGCCATGCAAAGGATGGACAACAAAAGCTTCCATCGCGTTACAGCCAGCTTTAATACACGCCCCAATCCCGGCGCGCCGGCTTCTCCCGCGGTTTTCATTTCGCGGCTTTGCAATAAGTCGCCCGCTACCGCGGAAACCACCACCGCGCTCAGCCAGATCCATCTCATCGCTGCCGGCCCTCGGGGGCCACGGTAATCCGCGGGCTGGATGCGACAAATACGGTTCCCAGCGTGATCATCGCCACGCCGAGCCATCGCGAAGCGCTCACCTGCTCGTGGAGAACAATCCTGCCGAGCAGCGCCGAAAGAACATAGCCCGAGGCCGTCACCGGCAGTACATAGCTGAGGTCGGCAACGCTGAGCAGAGACATTCGCGTAAGCAGCCAGACGATCTGCATCAGGATTCCGATGACCACCAGCGGGTCCACCATGGCGCGGAGAAAAAGCAGTGGGTTTACGGCCAGTGTCGAAGGGAGTTCCTTCATGCCCCACGCAAGGAACAAATTGCTGAGCGGCTTCAGCAGTGTCACGAACACAATCAGGCGCCACGCCACGGCTCTTCCACGATCCTCAAGCGCCGTTTTATGCGTTGTGCCGATCGCAAACACCCATTTCAGCCCACCCCAGGATAACATCTCTCAACGAACTCCAGACAGCGGATGATTCGTAAGCAGCACCTTGCCGCCGCTCTCGGCAACCACCGTCAACAAGCCACTCCCCACAAGTTTTTCCAGCCGCGCGCGCGCCGCAGCTTCGGCGACGATGTACCATCGCCCGCTCTCGCGCCATAAGTCCGCGAATCGTTCGTCGTCGATGAAAACCGCCGGCGCGCCAGGTGCATACGACCCATAGATCAGATTGTTGGTGCGGCCATTCAGCAGAAGAGCGGTGCGATCCGTGTAGAAGAATATGGACGAGAACGTGTAATAGTGATGATCCACGATCAGCTTCCCCTCCGGTGACCGCAGCAGCGCTTCGGCCAACGGCCGCGATGACAGAAAGGGATCGAACACCACCAGTGCCAGACGCGCCGCGTGAAAGAACAGCACCATCATCACAGCGATTGCCGCAATCGAACGGCGCGGCCAAAACGTTCCCACCGCGCCAATGAGAAACGCGAAACCAGCCACCAGAAGCGGCCAACGCAGGTAGGCGAAGGCCGGGAGAGTGAGGTCCCTGATGTGATCGAGCGACAGCGTGTAATTCCCGTGATGGGTATTCAGCGCGGTGAAGATGTCACCTGGCGCCGGGTAATTCCACACAGCAACGGCCAGACCCACGCAAGCAAGCGCGGCAATGGCGGCGATCACAGAGAGTACGCGCGTACCCCGGCGAATCCACGCGCCACCCTCTGCGATAGCCGATCCCAGCAGCAGCGCCAAGGCGGAATAGCAGGGCATCGAATAGTATTCCTGGGTGGTGGAGAACGTGAAGAAGACGAGAATGAAGCCGGTCCAGCAGAGGGCCAGCAGCCGGGTCTGCCCGGCGCGGTCCACGGGCCGGAAGGACAATTTGAAGACGGCCGGGAAGTACACGCTCCACGGAAACAGCCAGAGCAGATGAAACAGCCAGAACCACACGCGCGGAACCGTGTTGTAGTCGCGGGGGAAGCGCAGATTCAGGAATCGAAGAAGCTGTTCGTTAATGAAGAAGAACCACAGAAACCCGTGGTATTCGCCGGGGGCGCTGTGCATCGTGAAATCGAACAGCGGCGGGTTGCGGATGGCCGCCAGAATGTGCCACGGCGCGGCGATGGCCAGTACAATCGCCATTCCGCTGAACGGGCGCAGTCTTCGCCATGTTCGCGCCAGGAACAATTGCCGCGTGATGGCCATATAGATCAGACCTGCGGCAACGGGAAAAAGCGCGCCCACGAGGCTTTTCAGGAGCAGGCCGGCACCCAGGCTCGCCGCCATCGCCGCAGCCCACCGGCGCGGGTGAGCTTCGGACTCATCCAGCGCTCGCAGGAAAGCCCACATAGCCAGCGCGGTGGTGGCCGTCAGCATCACGTCGGGAATCTGAATGCGGGTGAAGAGGAACAGGCCGGCGCATGTTCCGATGCACAGACCCGCGAGAATGCCCGCCCGCTTCCCGAACGCCCACGCACCAAATGCCGCGGTCAGCAAACTGAGAGCGATGGACGAGAGAGCCACCGGCAGCCTCGCCACCTGGTCGCTTACGCCGAGAACCCGGTAACAACCGGCGATGGCCCAATAGATGAGTGGGGCCTTTTCCAGATAGGCGACGCCGTCCAACCGCGCCGTTGCCCAGTCGCCGGATAAGAGCATGTTCCGGGCGATCTGCGCCTGCACGGCATCCACATCATCCATCAGCGATGGAGGCGAGATGATGCAGCCGAGGTACACTGCCGCCACCGGAAGCAGGACGGCTAGGTACCAGTAGCGAGAGGAACGCTGAGTTGAAGATCCATCGCGGGCACCACGTGCGTCTGTATTTTCCATTTCCTCATCCAAAGGAACAGGATCATCAACCCCCACAAGTGGTACCCGAGATTAGCGCTTCGCGAGAGATGCGCGCGCAGGTAACGGTTCACCGCGCTACGCTCGAACAGGCCAGGATAGCTGCCCAGGCCCTCCGCGAGCGTCTGCTTCAGTAACGGCAGCAGCGGACCGCGCAGCCATTCGTGCGCCGGAATATCAAAACCAATCTTCCCATGCGACAGCACGGATTGCGGCAGGCGATCTTTCATCAGGGACCGCAGGAGAACCTTCTGCCGGGAACCGCGAATCTTGAGCCGCTCCGGCAGCGAAGCGGCGAACTCAACGATGCGGTGATCGAGAAACGGCGGCCGGATCTCAATCGAATGAGCCATGCTCATGCGGTCCACTTTGGCCAGGATGTCGTCGGGCAGATAGTACTTCTGATCGAACCACAGGTAGGCTGCCGTGCGGTCGCCGGCCAGCGATAGTTCTTCGAGCATGCCGGACAATGTATCCGGAAGCCCGGTGGCTACAAGATTGCGCTTTTGCGCATCCGAAAATGTCCCGTTCCAAAACACGTGCGCCTGCTCCGGTGGCATCCGGCAACCGGCCAGGAAGCGCTTCAGCTTGTATTCGAACCCAATCTTTTCGTCGGAGACGGGCAACAGGTTCGCGGCTTTCGCGGCGAGCTCCAGGATGGGCCGTGGCAGAAGGCGCATGCGCCGGGCCAGCGTGTTCGCGCGATACGTCTCGTAGCCGCCGAAAAGCTCGTCCGCGCCTTCACCGCTCAGTGCGACGGTCGCCGTGCGGCGCGTCATCTGAGAAAGGAACCAAACCGGCAAAGCGCCGGCATCTCCGTTGGGCTCGTCGGCGTAGCCCGCAAACTGCTCGATCGCGTCACGCAGATTGAGGTCGGTGCTCAGGTCGAGCTGTTCGTGCCGCGTCCCGTACTGCGACACCAGGCGGGCGATGTTGTCCGATTCATCGAAGCTGCGGCCCTCGAACGAAATGGAAAACGTCCGCAGCGGCGCACTCGATTGAGCCGCGGCGTAATGAAGGATGGTGGACGAATCGATGCCTCCGCTCAGCCACAAGCCCAGCGGAACATCGGACACCATGTGCTCGCCCACCGCACTCCGGAGAAGGCCGTCGAGCTGATCCTTCGCCTCACCGTAGGGTATTTCCCTTGTTGAGCCGTAAGGCAAACGCCAATATGCCGCCGACCGTACCTGTCCAAAACGCCACTCCAGCCAGTGTCCAGGGCGCAGCTTCTCGATGCCCTCAATCAACGTCCACGGGGCCGGAACATAATTGAGCGACAGCCAGCAGTCCAGCGCGGCCGGATCGAGATTGCGCTCGAACTCGGGATGGATCAGGATCGTCTTCAGTTCCGAGCCGAAATAGATCTCCGCTCCGCGCCGCGCGAAATAGAGCGGCTTGATGCCCATGCGGTCGCGGGCCAGAATCAGCCGCCGTTCCGCTTCGTCCCACAGGCCCACGGCAAACATGCCGCGCAACCGCGAGAAGCAGTCGATGTCCCACTCGATGAATGCGCGCAACACCGTTTCGGTGTCGGTGCGTGAGTGAAAGCAATGGCCGAGGTTCTCGAGCTCGGCGCGCAGTTCCGCGTGATTGTAGATCTCGCCGTTGAAGACGATGACCGTGCCGCCGTCATCGGAGATCATCGGCTGGCCGCCGGCCTCGAGATCGATGATTTTCAGGCGCGCCGCGCCCAACGAAACAATGGCGGACTCATATACCGCCCGGCGGTCCGGTCCCCGATGCGCCAGCGATTCCACCGCGTTGCGGATGCGGCCTGAATCGGGCACACGCTTTCTGTGAGTAAATCCGGCAATCCCACACACGGCTGGTTTCTCCAATTTCCGTTCGCAGGAAAGACTTTCCGCGCGACAAGGCGAGGTTCAAACCGTCCTTCTAACCTTCGTCACGATAACGAACCGCGACCGGCTGTACGTTGGATGAGCCTAAAGGCACTAAGGTTGCGCTCCGATAGCCGTTTGTTCTGTAACCGGGGTTTTCCGGCGTGGCGATTTCAAACAAACCGTTGCCCAGTTGACGTTAAGGCCTGCTAATCCGAGCGATTGCAAGGTAGAGGAAACCGCGGAAAAAGCCGATAGACCTGTTGAGGGACCCCCGGTGCATCGTCGGGCTCATCGTCTTCCGGAAGGAGTTGAATGCCTCCACAATTCCAGCGCATAGTTACCCTCTCGGTGATGATCATCCTCGTTGCTTTGTTTACGTGGATTTATTCGCGCGATCATCAGCAACGGCTGCGCCTGTGGATGATTGGATGGAGCTTCATCGTCGTCCATTTTCTTGGAGGCTTGCTAGTCAGTTTCTCGCTGATTCCCGGCATGCTGGGGGATTGGCTGGCTTACGCAACGCTGGTATTCACGGCATGCGCCTTCTTTCTTTCAGTCTGTCCCACCACTGATACCCCCGTTCGGCGAGCGGTTTACTGGGGTTTGATCGTCGCTCCGGCCGTGGGCTACTGGACCTGTATGGTGGCGAACGCCGGGAATCCGTGGCCGTACCGCGGAATGTTAGTGGTTTTACTAGGCGGGGGCATCTGGCTGGCGTTAACTCATTGCCGGCATTCGGCGTTCACCACGGTGCTGTGGATCGCAACAGCAGTTGTCCCAGGGTGCTGGCTGCTTTGGTATGTGGCAACGCGCATCGACTACGGCATGGATTTTATCCTCTTTGAGGCCTTCGCTATAACGGGCTGGTGCTACTGGCGCTACCATCGCCGCATCACGCCGGGCGTTCTGCTCACGTCGCTCTCCCTGCTCGCGTGGGGATTGGTTTTCCCGGTGGCCGAAATCTGCGCGATCCTGCACATCAACATTCCCGGCGACCACGTAGTGTGGGATCTTCCGAAGTATTTTGTCGCCTTCGGAATGATCATGACCCTGTTTGAGAATCAGACCGAGATTCTGCAGGTGGAGATTGCGGAACGCAGGCGCGCGGAGGAAGCGGCTCAGGCCGCCAACGAGGCCAAGAGCATCTTCCTTGCCTCAATGAGTCACGAGATCCGAACGCCCATGAACGGCGTCATCGGCATGACCGAACTGCTGCTCGATACCTCCATGACTCCGGAACAGCGGGAAGATCTGAACCTGGTCAAGACCTCGGCCGAGTCGCTGCTGCTGGTGATTAACGACATCCTCGACTTCTCGAAAATCGAAGCCGGCAAGATCTCCATCGAAGCAATTCCGTTCGACCTCGCCGGCATGATCAATGAGACCGTCCGCACGCTGAGTTTCCGCGCGCATCAGAAGGGCATTGAACTGGTTCTCGAACCCCCCGGGGAAATGCCGGAGATGGTGACGGGCGATCCCGGCCGGCTGCGCCAGGTGCTGATCAATCTCATTGGAAACGCGATTAAGTTCACCGACCGCGGCGAAGTGGCCGTCGGCATGGCAATCGAGTCCGGCGGTTCCGGCGAGAGGCTTTTGCACTTCACCATCAGCGACACGGGGATCGGCATCGCTATCGAGAACCGCGAGACCATTTTCGAACCGTTCACCCAGGCCGACGGCTCCACCACGCGCAGGTATGGCGGGACGGGCCTCGGATTAGCCATTTCGGCGCGCCTGGTAAGCATGATGGGTGGGCGGATCTGGGTGGAATCCGGCGCAGATGGACAGGGAAGCGCGTTCCATTTTACGGCACGCTTCGCGGCGCACCCGGATGCCGCGCAGAAGCTCACGCTCGCGCCCATAGACGCTCTGCGGAACCTGCCGGTTCTTATCGTCGACGACAACCCCACCAACCGTCGCGTGCTCTCAAAAATGCTCGCCGGCTGGGGCATGCGGCCGGTGGCGGTGACGAGCGGCGCCGAGGCTCTCGACCGGCTGCAGAACGCCGATGCGGACACCGCTCCGATCCGGCTCATTCTTCTCGATGCGCTGATGCCGGACATGGACGGATTCGAAACAGCCCGGCAAATCCGTAATCTCCCTGGCGCCACCCCGCCAATCATTATGCTGCGATCAATGGGTCAGGCCGATGACGCGTTCCGCTGCCTGGATGCGGGCATCGCGGCCTGGCTTCTTAAACCGGTGCGGTCTTCCGAACTGCTCGATGGCATTCGCGCCGCGATCGGCGAGCCTTCTCCTGCGAAATCGCCGGAAGCCGATGCGGAAGCGGGCCTACCGGCCAGCGCGTCGGGCCTGCGCATCCTCGTCGCCGAAGATAACCCGGTGAACCGGACCATGGCGGTCCGGCTTTTGGGCAAACGCGGCAATGATGTGCGGGTGGCGCATAACGGGCGCGAGGCGCTTCAGGCGCTGGAAGAGGACACCTTCGATGTTGTTCTGATGGACGTCGAGATGCCGGAGATGGATGGCCTCGAGACGACGGCGCATATTCGAAAACGCGAAGAAATCTCGGGCACCCATATGCCGATCATCGCTCTCACCGCGCACGCGATGAAGGGGGACGAGGAGAAATGCCTTGCCGCCGGAATGGACGCGTACGTGTCGAAGCCAATTCACCCGGCCACGCTCTTCAAGGTGATCGAACGAGTGACGCGCGAATCGGTTGTTTTGCCGTCGTGAGCTAACGGATCTCTTGCTGGCTCACAAACGCCAGCCGGAGGCCGTCGGGTGACCAGGACGGGAGATCGGTCGCGGCGTGCCCACTCGTATAGCGGCATAGCGATTCAATCTTCTGATCCTTCAGCGATAAAACGCGCAAGGTGACCTGGCCGTCAGCGTCCCCCCACACGAGGAATGCCGCCTTCTTCCCGTCCGGCGAAAAAACGGGCTGGGTCTTGTCGCGTTCTCCCGATGTCGCCTTTTCCCAAACTTGTATCGAACCGGAAGCCGGGCCAGGCGCAGCTTTGCTCGCATCCACCGCTTCCGGCTTGCCTCCGGCTAACGACACGCGCTCGATGCGGCCATCGGAGTGGAACAGCACCGACGCCCCATCGGACGTCCAGCCCGGCGAATCGATGTGTCCCGGCGCGGTGTATGCCACCCGCGCGTCGGTGGAGGCCACCGTAATTGTCTCCAGCGTGCTCCAGGGCACTGGTTTTCCCGTCTCGGATGGCTTGCCCATCTCCACATCCGAGAAAGCCGCTTTGCGAAATTCGTTCTTGTTGTGCGCGCACACCCCGATACCCACGTAGAACGGGCCTTCCAGCGGAACCCGCATCGATCCGCCGGCGAAACGATAGCTGCCGCTCTCATCGCCAACCCAGAGGGTGAAGGTGTCGCCCCTCTTCTCAATGCGCAGCCGCTGCGGGCCCGGCACATTCGATTCGATCTCATGCGTCACGTCGCCCTTAGCCGCGCGAAACTGCAGTGAGGTGAGGCCGTCGCCATGCAGGGCGGCGTCGGCATAGGCGGCATCGGAATCCAGACTCTGTCGGATCATTAGCACCGCTTTGCGATGCGGATCGCCGTCCTTATCGAGAATGGCGAGGCGCGCGCTCAGAGTGACGTCGCCCGACATCTTCGTCCAGACGAACTGGAAATCGTCGGTTGCGAACCACATGTTCTCGCCGCTGCCACCCACCGAGTAGGTGTGCGTGGACGGGTTGTAGTCGACGGAGCCGGCATGAAGCACGGTTCCAACATCGGTGTGATTGGAAAAGAGTCCGAGCTGTGCGTGCGCGGGAATCAGGAGCAGACTGAGAGTAAGGATCGAACTGCGGAGCATGCTCCTGTTATATCGCTTACGCCAGTACCATCAGCGCCGTCTGCTCCCGCAAGCCCGACGCCGTAATCGCGCCGATACGGACATCGAGCAATTGATTGGCGGCCCGCGGCTGGGCAAGATCTACTTTCAGAAAGTTGTCGCTGAGCGCGCCCTGATCCAGCGTCACCACAGACAGTGTCCGCCCCACCATGGTCCGGCGAAAGGCGAGATTCTTCTTCTCCGCCAGCTCGCGCAGGACACGATTCCGGTCCTTGCGAACGGGCATGGGCACCTGATCGGAACGGTCCGCCGCGGGAGTACCTGGCCGCTCGGAATACGTGAACACGTGCAGGTAAGTGAACGGCAGGCTGTCGATGAACTGGCGGCTCTGCTCGAACTCTTCCTCGGTCTCACCCGGGAATCCCACCATCACGTCGGCGCCGACGGCGGCGTCGGGCATCAGCGCGCGGGCTTTATGAACACGATCTTCGTAATGACGCGGCCGGTACTTGCGATGCATGCGCCGCAGCACCGTATCCGACCCCGACTGCAACGGCGCGTGCACATGTTTGGCAATGCGCGGCTCGCCGGCCATCAGCTCCAGCAGATCGTCGCTGAAATCCATCGGTTCCACCGAGCTGATGCGAATCCGCTCGATGGCGGTTTCATTCAGAATGCGGCGCAGCAAACCGGCCAGGCGCCTGGGTTGATTTGAGTCGGTGATGACGCTGCCCGGCTCCCGGCCCCAGCGCCCCAGATTGATGCCACTGAGAACCACCTCGCGATAGCGGCCCGCCAGATTCCGAATCTCCGCGACCACGCGATCCGCGGGCATGCTGCGGCTGCGCCCGCGCACGAACGGGATGATGCAGAACGAGCAGCGATTATTGCAGCCATCCTGAATCTTGAGATTGGGGCGCGTGCGGTCGCCAGCGGCGTCGTCCACCGGAGCAGCCAGAAAGTCAGCCTGTTCGAAGATGTCGCCCACATGGATCATTCCGTGATATGGGGAGCCGTGACAGGGCAGACCTTCGTGCACAATTTCGGCAATTCTCGTCTTATGGGAGTTGCCTACCACCCAGTGAACACCAGGCATACCGGCGATCTCTTCCGGAGCGCGCTGAGCGTAGCACCCCGTTACCAGAATTCGCGCCGCCGGATTCTCGCGATTCACCCGGCGCACGGTCTGGCGTACATCCTCGTCGGCGGCAGAGGTAACGGTGCACGTGTTGAGGACAACTAGTTGCGCGTCGGAAACCGAGCCGGCCTGCGCCAGTCCCTTCGCCGAGAGAGTGCTTTCGATGGCCGCCCCATCCGCCTGCGAAGCACGGCAACCGAAATTCCGGACGACAAATCTCTCCACCTCTACAGTATTTCAGTAACGCGCCCGGAAAGGCCAGCAAGGTAAAGAAACAGCGAATTCCCGACGATGAATAAGCGTGGCCGGTGAACGCGTCCTCTCCCAGGAGGAAATCGATAGTGTATTTAAGAACCTGCGCGAGTCTCCGCAGGAGAGCGACTTCGCCAGACGCGCTCAGCCTTACGACTTCCGCCGTCCGGACCGCATCGCCAAAGACCAGTTGCGCGCCATTCACGTGCTGCACGAGAATTTCGCGCGTTCGCTGGCGTCCAGCCTCTCCGCCTATCTGCGCGCCTATGTGGCGGTGAACCTGGTATCGGTGGAACAGCTCTCCTTCATGGAGTTTTCGCAATGCCTGCCGTCGCCAAGCTGCCTGGTCTCATTGGGCATGAAGCCATTCGAGGGCAACGCGGTGATGGAAGTCAATAACACTCTGGTGTTCCCCATTCTGGAAATGCTGCTTGGCGGGTCCGGGAAGTTCACCACCAGGATGAACCGCGAGATCACCGAAATCGAGCAGAGCATCCTCGACGGCTTGTTCCGCATTATCCTGCACGACCTGAAACTCTCGTGGCAGGCGGTGGCAAATCTCGATTTCACCATCGAGGCGCATGAAACCGAGCCGCAACTGCTGCAAATCCTCGCGCCGAACGAGGCCGTGGTAGCGATCAGCATGGAAGTGCGCATCGGGGACAATTCCGGGATGATGAATCTCGGCGTTCCCTCCATCATCATCAAGATGCTGCGTCAGAAATTCGACCAGCAGTGGTCCGTGCGCAAGAGCGAATCCACCGAACAGGAGCGGGAGCGCATACTGCGCCTGATCAAGCCCTCCGCCACTCTTGCGGACGCGCGCCTGCAGGGCCCTTCGCTCAAGGTTTCCGAGCTGCTGGAGATCCAAAGCGGCGACATTCTCACCTTTGATTTCCCGGTGGAACGCCCGATCGACCTGCTGATTAACACCAAGCTGAAATTCCGCGGCCACGTGGCCGGCAATGGCCGCAAGAAGGCCTTCCGCATCGATCACTTCTACAATCCCACTGACTAATCGCTGAAAGCGCGGTCAGGCCGCGAACCGCAGCATATCGACGCTGAAGGCTTCCTGCTCCTCGCTCTCTATCGACTCCGCGGTCACGCCGGCGACGCCCGAGGCGAAAGAGAGACGGAAGGAGCTCGGAAGATCTTCCGCCTCGCTCGACCATTCTTCGGCCAGGTACAGCAGCGAGGAAAGCGTCGAAGGGTACTGTTCCGGGGTGTGATGGCTGGCCACGCTGTCCACGATTTCATCGGTAAAGTTCCACTTGCGCAACGCGTCGGCGCCGATCGACATATGCGTTCGCCCGAACAGCACGCGCTCCACCAGGACGCGCGGGCATCCCTGGTCCATCAGGCGAAGGTAGCGCTCGTTGGCCGCCAGTGGCAGGCGCAGCAAGGCGAGGCGTCCGACATCGTGCACCAGGCCGGCCAGGAACGCCTGCTCGGGATCCGCTTTGCGCGAGATTCGCGCGAGCCGTTCGCACGTGGCGGCAACCTCGATTGAATGATTCCACAGCTTGTGCAGGTGCCGCGAGGCAAACAGCGGCTTTAATGACGCCGCGGCCACCACCTTGCACGCGTTATCGGTTCCGATCCAGGCCAAAGCGTGCCGCAGCGTGGAGACCCGGTGCGCTCCGCTATATGCCGCCGAATTCGCGCATTGGATGATATTGCCGGCGAGGACCTGATCCGCGGCGACAACGGATTCGACCCGCGCAAGGCTCACGTCTTCATCAGCCAGAAGACTGAGTGCACGGTGCGCCGCCGTGGGGAATACCGGCAGGCGCTCGATGACGTCCACCAGATCCGAGCCGGAGGAGACTTGCAGATAAGCCGAGAGCACCTCGGTGGCCGAGCTGAGTGCTTCGTCGCTGGTGAGACCCGGCGCCAGCGCATCGATCTCAAATGCTTCGTCGAAACCGTCGCACATCTCGAGCACGGCCGCCAGCTTCGAGATCCGTGCGTCCGGCTGACCGCCACGGCGATGGAACACCTGCAGCAGTTCCAGCGTGGCTGGCGAAAGCTCCTGCGGCGAGGGGTCGACCTCGGCTACCTTCAGTTCGGCCAGAAGGGATTGGCGCGCGCGGTCATCGGATATCAGATCCGGAAACTGGTGCAGCAGCGCGGCGCCGTCCAGGATTTCGCGGTCCGCGCGAGGAAGCTGCAGCGAAGCCGCCACCTCACGGCACCATACGGCGACACGCCGCGCGTGAGCGGCCCTGGCCATGCCTGCGGGCGAACTTCGCAACTCGTCAATTCCGTCGCCATTCCCGGTTCGCACAAATACCTGCCCTGTGTCTAATATCGGCGAAGTCTTCTCGGGTGAAGACCCGGATCATACCTAAATCGGTCCATACACAATTCTTCTTAGTGCAAACCGCACCCTGGGTCCAGGACCTTCACGCCAAAGGGTTAGGTTGTCGGCCGTAGGGAAAACGCTCAGGGTTTTTCCCGGCCTTCCGCGCCGGTAATGAGCCGCGCACCCCGATTGAACGTCAGGTAGAGAAATCCCCATTGGACAAACACCAGGAGACGATTTGAGAACTCAACCAGGTACATTAAATGTACGAATAGCCATATGAGCCAGGCGAGAAACCCGGATAAATGCAGCCTGCCGATGCGGGCCACGGCGGCGGCACGGCCTATGACGGCCAAATCACCGCGGTCGTGGTATCGAAACGGGGGGTACTTCTGCGCACTGCGTAAACGCAGGCGAATCGCCCTGGACACATAGCTTCCCTGCTGCATGGCTACCTGCGCCACACCCGGCAGTGGACGGCCCTGAGCGTCCGCGTAGTAAGCCAGATCACCAATCACGAAGATCTCCGGGTGCCCGGGCAGGCTCAG
>JBEKFB010000013.1:0-31794 GCA_050013535.1 Bryobacteraceae bacterium
GCGCCATAGCGATTCAGGCCGATAATCGTTCCTTCGTCACCGGCAAAGCGCCGCCAGCCGAGGGGCGACGCAGCTTCCACCGTCACTCGTTTGCGGATCGCTTTCGGCAGCACGCTCTCACGATACGCGTCGTCCTGTTTCTCGAAAAGCTCGCAGCCAGGCATGCTGACCACGCGCGCCTTCACGCCCATGCCTTTCAGTTTCTCCCGCGCCTTCGTGCACAAATCGACTTCCGAACCGGTGCCGATCAGAATCACGTCGGGCGTTCCGTCTGCATCGGCGAGAATGTAGGCGCCCCGCGCGACGCCGGGTTCCTTCGCCCCGCTGCGATCCTGATGCGCCAGCACCTGGCGCGTGAGCACCAGCAGAGTCGGCCCGTCATTCTGCACCGCGAAGGACCATGCTTCCGCTGTTTCGTTGGCGTCGGCGGGACGAATCACAGTCAGGTTGGGGATGGCGCGGACTCCGGCCAGTTGCTCCACCGGTTCATGCGTCGGCCCGTCCTCGCCCACGCCCACGCTGTCGTGCGTGAACACGTAAACTGCTTTGAGGTGGCTCAGCGCGCCAAGGCGAATGGCCGGCTTCATGTAATCGGAGAACACGAAGAACGTGGCGCTGAACGGCAGGATGCCGCCATGAGCGGCGAGTCCGTTCACCGCCGCGCCCATGGCGTGCTCGCGAACGCCGAACGCGAGGTTTCGCCCTGCATAGCTCCATTCGCCGCCCACCGCACCCTGCGTTCCCGGCCCGCCGCTCTCCGAGGGTTGAAAATCGCCCAGACCTTTCAGCGCGGTATCCGTTGAGGGGTTCAGGTCCGCCGAACCGCCCATTATATTAGGGATGCGTTTCGCCAGCGCATTGAGAGCCGCCCCGCCTGCTGAGCGAGTGGCGATCGGTTTATCGGTGGGCTTCCATTTCGGCAGATCGGCGTCCCATCCCTCGGGAAGCTTCCCGTCGATGATCATCTCGAACTCGGCCGCTTCTTTCGGGAACTCCTTCCTATACGCGGCAAACTTCTTCTTCCACTCGTCTTCCGCCTCCGCGCCTTGTGGAATTGCCTGACGAAATACCTTGACGGCGGCTTCAGGCAGGAAAAACTTGTCCATGGTCGGCCAACCCAGAGCTTTCTTGGTGGCCTGCAGCTCGTCTTCCCCCAGCGGACTCCCATGCGCCCCGAACGTGTCTTGTTTCTTGGGACTCCCGTAGCCTATATGCGTCCGCACCAGCAGCAGTGAGGGCCTGCGGGTCTCCGCCTGAGCCTCTTCAATCGCTTTCGAGATCTCTTCCGTGTCGTTCCCATCGAACACGGTGCGCGTGTGCCAATCATAGCCGTCAAATCGTTTGGCGACGTCTTCGGTGAAATCCAGACCGACGGCGCCTGCAAGCGAGATGTGGTTCTGATCGTAAAGGCAGATCAGTTTGCCCAGCCGCAGGTGTCCCGCCAGCGATGCCGCCTCCTGGCAGACACCCTCCATCAGATCGCCGTCGCCCGCCAGCGCGTATGTGTAGTGATCGACAATGCTGTGTCCCGGCTTGTTGTACCGCGCCGAGAGCCAGGCCTCCGCGATGGCCATGCCCACCGCGTTTCCGAAACCCTGCCCCAGGGGACCAGTGGAGACTTCCACGCCAGCCGTGTGGCCGCGCTCCGGATGCCCCGGCGTCTTGCTGCCCCATTGACGAAAGCGCTTGATCTCGTCGAGAGAAAGATCGAAACCGGTCAGGTGCAACAGGCTGTAAAGCAGCATTGAGCCGTGGCCGGCGGAAAGCACGAACCGGTCGCGGTCAACCCATGCGGGATTCTTCGGATTGAACCTCAGGAATCGCATCCATAGTGTGAAAGCCATCGCGGCCGCGCCCATGGGCAAGCCCGGATGTCCGGAGTTGGCGTTCTGCACCGCGTCCGCCGAAAGGATGCGGATCGTATTAATGCACAGATTCTCGAGATCTCTGTCGACGGTCAGTTTCATTCAGTCCTCATCTTCCGGATGCCGTGCCCAAGCCGGATGCCTTGCCCAGGCTGGACGCCGTGCCAAAGATTCAGAGTAGCAATTTGGCGCGAACTGAACGCGCGGTGAGAGACGCGCTTGTCACAAAGCACTATCATCGAAACGTGATCGCAGCGCTCGATGGCACGCCTCTCGTCGAACCCACCGGCGGGATCGCTCGCTACACCGCCGAATTGAGCCTCGCGCTCGCCAATTGCTTCGAAGAGGACCAGTGGTGCCTGATCTCAGATCAACCAGTGGAGGTCCCAGCGGGTGCGCCGCCAAATCTTCACGTCAGCGCCGGTAAGCGCCGCAAACTCTCCCGCCGCTGGTGGCTGTTCGGAGCTTCCATGGAACTCGTAAGACTCGGTGCGAAGATTTTCCATGGGACCGATTTCGCGGTCCCCTACATGACCGTCTGCCCCACGGTGATGACCGTTCACGATCTTTCTCCATGGGCCGACCCGCCCGTCCGCGCCGCCAGCTCCCGCGTACGCCGTCGAGCTCCATGGCTGCTTCGGCTAGGCCTCGCCCGAATGATCGTCACGCCCAGCGAAGCGGTGCGCCGCGAAGTGATGGAGCATTTCAACATCAGCCCGGACTGCATCGTCGCGACACCGCTTGCCGCCGCCGCGTGCTTCCAGCCCATGGCCGCCGACCCGCCGAAACGTCCATACTTTCTCTTCGCGGGAACCCTGGACACTCGTAAGAACATCGACACCATCGTCGCCGCATGGCGCGAAATCCGCCGGGATTGCGAGGTCGATCTGATTCTCGCCGGTCGCCACCGCACGGCGAAAATCGAAGACGAACCCGGTCTCACCGTTCTCGAGAACGTCTCCGACAGCGAGCTCGCCCACCTCTACTCGAACGCTACAGCCTTCCTCTTCCCGTCGCATTACGAGGGCTTCGGTCTACCCGTCCTTGAAGCCATGCAGTGCGGTGCTCCGGTGATCGCCTCGCGCGATCCCGCCGTAATGGAAGTAGCCGGAAGCGCCGCCGTGCTGATCGACGCCACCGACACTCGCGCCTGGAGTGAGACCATGAAGACGGTCCTTTCCGACGAGGAGTGGCGTGCAAACCTGCGGCAGCGCGGCTTCACCCGCGCGCGTTGCTTCTCCTGGGAGGCCACGGCTCGCCTGACCAGAGAAGTGTATGCAGAAGCCATCGCCCGCTTCAAGCGGAAAACCTGAACTTCTGTTTCTCTCTCCCGAGCCACCGTATCCGATGATCGGCGGTGGCGCCACCCGAACCGCATCCTTGCTGGAGTTCTTCGCGCCACGGTTCGCAATCGATCTGATCCTCTTTGCGGAGGAAGGCGCGCCCGACCCGGCTGCCGCGATCCCTCGCCACCTGGTTCGCCGCGTCTCCACCCTTCGCCTTCCCCGGCACAACAAAACCCGGCTGGCGCGAACCGGGCGCAATCTCGCTCGCTACCTGCAAGCCCGCCCGCCCCTGATGGACCGCTTCTCGGGCTTCGATCAGCCGTTATCCACGTTGCTCGCCGGCCGCCGTTACGATCTCGGAATCGTCGAGCACTTCTGGTGCGCTCCGTACGTCTCCCTGCTGCGCCGGCACTGCGCCGATGTCTGGCTGGATCTTCACAACATCGAGTCGGTCTGGCACGCGCGCCTTGCAAAGACGGAGAACTTCTTTCTCCGCCCCGCACTGACGGGTTTTGGATCGGTTTGTCGCAAACTGGAGTGTGAACTCCTGCCGCGGTTCTCCAGGATTCTGGTTCCCTCCGAAACAGACCTCCAGGAGCTGGGAACGGCGGCAGGCCCAGTGCCGGTGACGGTCTATCCGAACGCGCTTCCCTGGATTGGCACGCCGGAACGTTCCGGGGAGGAGGCGATCATCTTCACAGGGAACCTGGAGTACGCGCCGAACGTCACCGCCATATGCTGGTTCTCACGGCATGTGTGGCCCTGGCTGAGCCGCTGGCGGCCAGGCTTGGTCTGGCGTATAGTGGGGAAGAACCCACACGGAATCCGGCACTGTATCAAGTGGGATCGCGGTATCGAATTGATCGGTCCGGTGGAGAACGCCATTACTGAAATTGCCAGGGCGCAAGTGGCCGTAGTTCCGGTTTTCGCCGGGAGTGGGACCCGATTCAAGATCATCGAAGCATGGGCGGCGGGCACGCCGGTTGTATCGACTACAATTGGCGCGGAAGGGCTCGGCGCGGAAAACCGCCGTAATATCGTGATCGCGGATTCGGCTCGGGACATGAAAGACAACATTGCCGCGCTGCTTAACTCGCCTGAACTCCGGGCCGAGCTGAGCGCGGAAGGCCGGCGGATGTATGATGAACGTTTCACCTGGCAGGCGGCCTGGCGGAGTTTGGAGCGGTCTGGCGTACTGGATAGTAATGTTGGATAACGAACGTTATACTGGTTGATTGTTGTATGCGTTTTTCAGTTGACGCCCACGCGATTGGACAGCATCTCACCGGCAATGAAACGTACATTCGCAATCTTCTGAAGAGCTTTGCGTTGTACCGGGAGGATGATCAGTTCGTCGCCTACATCTCGCGGCCGAGCGCTCGCGCCGAGATTCCCTCCGGTTTCGCCACGCGCCTGGTGTCGGCGAATCCGTTCGCGCGGCTCGGATTCGATCTGCCCCGCTGGCTTCTGCGGGACCGTCCCGACCTGCTGCACGTCCAATACACCGCCCCTCTGGTTCCCGGCGTGCCCGTGGTGGTGAGCGTGCACGACATCAGCTTTCTTACGCATCCTCACTACTTCACCCGCGCCCGGGCTGTGCAGTTGAATCTCACTGTACGCAATACCGTGAAGCGGGCCTCCGCGGTACTGACGCCGAGCGAGTTTTCAAGACGTGGGATCATCGGCGCATACGGCCTGTCCGAAGATATAGTGCACGTGATTCCGAACGGCGTTTCTTCCACGTTCCGTCCGATCCTGCGCGAGCTCGCCCACAGCAGAGTTTCGGAGAAGTACGGTATCGGCGCGCCCTACGTTCTTACCGTCGGCGACCTGCAGCCCCGCAAGAATCACGCCGGGTTTTTCCAGGCGTTCGAGGATCTCCTGCGCGAGCATCCGTCTCTGCCGCACCATCTGGTAGTAACCGGAAAGAAAACCTGGTACGGTGGCCGGGTCCATCAGGCGGCGCGCGATTCGGCGGTGTCCAATCGGATTCATTTCACCGATTTTGTCGACGACGACGACCTGGTGCAGCTCTACGGAGGCTGCGATCTGTTTGTGTTCCCGTCCTTCTATGAGGGCTTCGGATTGCCCATTCTCGAAGCGATGGCGTGCGGGCGCGCCGTGGCCTGTTCGGAAACCTCGGCCATGCCGGAAGTGGCCGATTCAGCCTGCCTGCTGTTCGATCCGTATACCCGCGGGCAGATGGTTCGCGCGATGAGAGACCTGCTCATCGACGGCGAACTGCGTGCGCGCATGGAACGGCTCGGCCTGCAGCGCGCGGCGCAATTCAGTTGGGAGAAAGCAGCGGAACGGACGCTGCGGGTGTATCGTGGTGTGATGGAGACGGAGCAACCGGTGAGCGTCGCCGCGAAACCGGCTCCGGTAATAACTCGATGACGATGACAAATCTTCTCTGTTCTGTTCCCGTTCTTCTCGCGGTGCTGGCGCCGGTGTATGGCGCTTCTCCCGCGGTGCCGTCTCCTCAGCCGGTGGTGCGCTACCCCGCCTCCGAGCAATTGCATTACAACGTAATCTGGCCCAGCGGGCTCAGCCTTGGCGAAGCGTCGCTCAATGTCACCAGGACCTCGGGTGCCGCCGGACAGGCGGGCGCCATCCGAAGCGAGCTGACCATCAACGCTTCGGTTCCCGGCTATCAGGTTGCCGATAAATACAGTTCGAACGCCACGTCCGACTATTGCTCGGTCAGTTTCGACAAGACCATGCGGCATGGAACTCATCAGAAGGATGAGCTGTTGACGTTCGACCAGGCGCGCAATACCGAAGTCCGCGAAACGCTGACCCTGGCGCATCAGCCGGCGCCGGTGGGAGTGGATCTCGGCAGATCCGCGGCGCCGACGGCCGCCTGCGCGAAGGATGCGCTCACCTGGGTTTCGTACCTGCGCAATGAGCTGGCGGCCGGTCGCTTGCCGCAGCAGCAGTCCGTTTATTTCGGCCATGCCTACGATATAAGCGTGCAATACCGCGGAGCCGAATCGGTTCAGGTGGGCGGCGCACCGGTAAATGCCGATCGCGTAGACGTTTTGCTGCATGGACCTGCTTCCGAGCTGAGTCTGACCGCTTACTTCGCGCAGGATGAGGCGCGCACGCCGGTGCTGTTCCGCGTTCCGCTCTCGGGTGGAACGTTTTCCATGGAGCTGGCGAAGCAGCAGTGAACCGCGCGGAAGCGCGATGCTGATCCCATGCGGATCGCGTTCTTCTCACCGCTGCCTCCGGCAAGAAGCGGCATCGCCGATTATTCGGCGGCCCTGCTGAACGAACTCGAACCGCTCGCGGACATCACCCGTATTCCGGCCATTCCGCCGGATTTCGACCCCGTGCGCTACGACGTCCTTCTCTATCAGATCGGCAACAACGCCGACCACGCCTTCTGCTATGAAGCGGCGTTGCGCTGGCCGGGCGTCGTGGTCCTCCACGAAGCAAACCTGCACCACCTGATCGCCGAACTCACCATCCGCCGTAACGACTGGGACGGCTACCTGCATGAAGTGGAGCACAACGCCGGTCCTTCGGAGCTTGCCTGGGCGAAGCGGCATGTTCAGACGCTCGAGCGCGGCCCCGATTATGAAGGCATCCCCATGCTGTGCACGCTGCTTGATCATGCCCGCGGCGTGATCGCGCATAGCAGTTTTGTCGAATGCGAGGTGCGCAAGGCCGGTTTTACGGGACCCGTCGCCGTGATCCCGCACGGCGCATGGCTGCCCGAGCGGCAGGATCGTCTGGAATATCGCCATCGACTGGGCATCGATGAAACCACGCCGCTCATCGGCATCTTCGGATACCTGAAGCCGTACAAGCGAATCGCCGAATCGTTGCGGGCGCTGCAGCGTCTCGTGCAGGTGGTCCCGTCGGCGAAGATGATCCTCGTCGGCGAGCCGCATCCCGAGCTGCCGCTGTCATCGGTCATCGATTCTCTGCGTCTTCAGCCCTGCGTCCGCGCTCTTGGCCACACCAGCATCGACGACTTCAACGGCTACCTCGCCGCATGCGACGTTGTGCTCAACCTGCGCCATCCCACGGTCGGTGAAAACTCCGGCACGCTGATGCGCGCCATGGGCATGGGCAAACCAGTGCTCGTCTCCGACACCGGATCGTTCCGGGAACTTCCCGACAGCGTGTGTCTGAAAGTCCCCATCGACGCCACGGAAGAGGATTTCCTTTTCGAGTATCTAAACCTGCTCACGTCGCGGCCAGCTGTCGCCCGTCAAATCGGCGAGAAAGCGCATGAGTGGGTCACCAGGGAATGCTCCTGGCCGCTGGCCGCCCGCCACTATCTCAACTTCCTCGAAGATCCCATTGGGGCAGGCTCGCAGCCTGGGTGCCCTCTGGGCCGGGCCTCTCAGACCGCCTCCCCGTCAGCGCCCGATCCCGTCGACAAGAGCTACATCCTGGGCTGGGCCGCCACCGAAGAGGCGCCGAAGCACTACGCCGCATCGCACATCGACCGGCTCACCCGCACTCTTGATCTCACGCCGCCCGGTACCGTGAATGACCGCATCCTCGAGATGGGCGCTTACCTCCAGATCACGCCCGCGCTCAAAACGCGGCTCGGCTATGGCGAGGTGCGCGCCTGCTATTTCGGTCCGCCCGGCGCCAAATCTCATAAGCGCGTGCGCTCGTCGGATGGCGAAGAGTTCGAGTGCGAAGTGGATCTTTTCAACGCTGAAACGGACGCGTTCCCGTATCCCGCCGAATACTTCTCCACTGTTCTGTGCTGTGAGCTGATCGAGCATCTCAATGCCGACCCCATGCACACCATGGCCGAGATCAACCGTGTTCTCAAGCCCGGAGGCCACCTGTTGCTTACCACGCCCAACGTCATCTCATTCCGCGCCATCGCAGGCATTCTGCAGGGTTACCATCCGGGCTTTTTCCCCGCATACATTCGCCCCGGCGCCACTACCAACGGCGAAGCCCGCCACAATCGCGAATACGCGCCCATGGAAGTCGGCTTCCTTTTGCGCGACGCCGGTTTCGAAACTGAGTCCATCACCACCGGGCCATTTCTCGACGAGCCGAAGCCCGAGTTCGGTTGGGTGAAGCACATCCTGGAACGCTATCAACTTTTCACTGATCTGCGCGGCGATGACATCTATGCGGTGGGCCGCAAGACAGGTCCCGTGAAAGACCGCTACCCGGCGTGGCTCTATAGCGGAGGCGAATGAACAGCTCCTGGGGCGAGGTTCGCGTCACCGCCCGCGGTCTCACCCTTACCGTCGATCTGGCTCTCGCGAGACCTGGCGGCCTCATCGGTTGGCAGTTCTTCGATCCCGATACCAACCGCTTCATTCAGGAAGGCGAGTGGACCAATGCAACCGCCGAAGACACCACCCTCACCATCGACTTTCCTCCCGAGCCCGGCGGCTACCGCATCTACTTATCCACGGTCAGTGCCGACACGGGCTGGGCGTACATGCGGGGGGATCCGTTTGTCGTGGTGGATGCGGTTGTCGAAGGCGCGCTGGTCCGCGTTCTCAGCCATGAGATCTGCACGCTGCGACGCCTGCGCTGGCGGTCCTTTCGGCGAGCCTTGCCGAAGATCTTCACCGTGCCGCTGGAGAGCCTCTGGCGAAACCGCGCGCTCCTCCGCTCCATGGTGCGGCGCGACATCCTCACGCGCTATCGCGGTTCCATGGCCGATGTCCTGTGGACCGTCCTCAACCCGCTGCTGCTGATGCTGACCTATTTCTTCGTGTTCGGCGTGGTGCTGCGCACGCGTTTTGGCGCGGACCAGACGGGTTCGGGTTACGTGCTGTATTTCCTCGCGGGCATGCTGCCGTGGCTGGCCTTCAGCGAAGCGGCGGGCCGCGCGCCGTACATCATCCTGGAACACCGCAACTGGGTTCGCAAGCTGGTATTCCCGCTGGAGACGTTGCCCGCGATTCCGGTGATCTCCGGCATCGTCACCGAAGTCTTCGCCGTCATTGTTTTCTGTGTCGTTCTGTTTGCCTTGCATGGGCGCGTGTCGCTCGCCGCGGCTTGGCTGCCGGCTTTGGTGATTCCTCAGGTTCTGTTCACGGTTGGCCTCGCGTGGTTCCTGGCCGCTCTCGCGGTGTACATGCGCGACCTTGGTCAGATCAACGGCTTCCTGTTAACGCTGTGGTTCTTCCTCACGCCCATCTGCTATCCCGTGACGTCTATGCCGAAGTGGGCCCTGCCGGTGCTGCGCAGAAATCCGCTGTTCGTTCTCGTGCAGGCTTACCGCGATATTCTGCTGGACGGCCACGCCCCCGCGGTGCTGCCACTCGTATGGCTATGGATTCTGGCCCTCGCCGTCTTCTTCGCCGGCCACGCCTGGTTTTACAAGCTCCGCAAGACCTTCGCGGATGTGATCTGAAGCTCACGCTTCCAGCATCTTCTGTGCGCCGCCTTCGATGCTCCGCCGGATCTTTTCCTCGGACAAGAGTTTTCCGACGATGCCCAGGTCCACGTCGATGGTGAGTTCTGTAACGGCCACCAGCACGGTGCCGCGGATCGGCGCGGTAAACGGACCCATCTTCCCGGTGAAGGAAAAACTCATCGTGTTTCCGTCCCAGCTCCGTTCCAGGTTGCGAATCTCCACGCCCGCGCTGCCCGCGCTCTGAAATAGCTGATCGATGCCCTCGTTCACGCGTCGAACGGCCTCAGCCTGGCCTTTGTTGTGAGAAACCGTGACTCGCATGTGGTGCGCTATTCCGCTGCGAGATCGCTGTGCCGCGACGCCTTCTTCTGCTCGGATACCAGATTGCTCGCCCGCAGCAGCGATTCAAACGTGCCGGCATCGGTCCACCAGCCATCCAGAAAAGAAAACGTCATCGTCCCCTCGCGAATGTAAGCGTTGTTGACATCGGTGATTTCCAGTTCGCCGCGCCCTGAGGGCACCAGCGTGTGAATCTTATCGAATACCGACGCGTCATACATATAAATGCCGGTCACCGCATAACTGCTCTTCGGGTGCTTCGGCTTTTCCTCGATGCCGGTGATGCGCTCACCCGCCAGTTCCGCGACACCGAACCGCTCAGCATCCGGAACCTCTTTCAGCAGGATTCGCGCACCCGCCGGCTGTTCGCGAAATGCCTGCACCGCTTCGGCGATGTTCCCCTCAATGATGTTGTCGCCCAGGATCACGCAGATCTTATGCCCGTCGGCGAAGTGTTCGGCGAGGTCCAGCGCCTCCGCAATGCCGCCTTCGCCCTCCTGATACGTAAAATCCAGGTGCTTCAGCCCGAATTCTTTGCCATTTGCGAGCAGCCGCAGGAAATCCCCCGCATTGCGACCGCCCGTCACCACCAGAATGTCTTTTATTCCGGCATCCACCAGCGTCTTTATCGGATAAAAAATCATCGGCTTGTCGTAAACTGGCAGCAGATGTTTATTTGTGATCTTGGTCAACGGGAACAGCCGGCTGCCCGTGCCGCCCGCAAGTACAACACCTTTCATGAACACCTCAAGCTGTCCATCATATCAGCGGCGGAAGTGGTCGTAACCCTGATGTTTGAGGGGCAGCCCCATGAAAGTGACGCGGCCCGGCGGGTCATTCACGATGGTCCCTATGCGATATCCGGGGACGCGCACGCCGGGCGGGGCGGTGAAGAGCAGTTCATAATCCTCGCCATCGTGGAGCGCCTGATCAAGTGTTGCCCCTTCCAACACCGGCAGCCCGCGATCGAGCGCCGCCCCCACGCCCGATGCCTTCGTCAGGCGATGCAGGTCCAGCGACAGGCCATCGCTCAGGTCCATGCACGCGCTCGCCTTGCCGATCAGTTTCCGCCCGATATCAAGCCGAGGGATGATTTCTTTGCGATTTGTCCATCCGCCCAAGGGACCTGATACATAAATCGCATTCCCAATCTTCGCGCCATCCCGCCTCAAAGCCTTGCCCTTCGCCACCGAACCGCACACCATCACGTCGCACGCAAGCTTTCCGGCGTGCGAGAGGTCGCCCCCGGCCACTGCCGTTCCCGTTTCGGCGGCGAGCTTCTGCAGCCCTCGATAGAATTCCGCGAACCATTTCGCAAGGGCCCATGCCGGCAATGCCAGCGAAACAAGACAAAATCGCGGCGTTCCGCCCATCGCGGCGATATCGCTCAACGACCGAGCCAGCGCCCTGCGCCCCAGCGATGCCGCGTCGTGATCGCGCCGCCGGAAATGTACATCCTCAATGAAGAGGTCCGTGGTAAAGAGCAGGTCATCGCCTGCGCGAGGCCGATAAACCGCACAATCGTCCCCGATCCCCCTCACCATTCCCCGCGCCCGCGCCGTTGCCCCGATTCGTGCGATGAGCGAGTCTTCGCTCCAACCCATCTCACACCACCTCGGCCATCACCAGCCCGGACGGCAATTCCTCGCCAAAGATCTTCGCCGCGTCCTCCTCGGCCTCCCCTTCCAGCACCGGAATCAGTTCCTCCGGCACCGCTCGCCGCACCAGCGCGACCGTGGCGGGGGCGAGATCCCGCGACGCATCGCCCGTCCTCCGTGCAATCGATACCAGCGCGTCCGCCGACCCGGGCACCTTCGCCAGCGCTTCCACCCACCTGGTCGCCGCCGCAGCCGGCAGAACCTGGTTAATCGGCCCATAGAACAACCGCCGCGCCCCAAGTCGCGCCAAACACCACAGCGCCGTCTCCTTCATCTCGCCTTTTTTAGCCATCGTCAGCAGCGCATCCCCAAGCTGAGTCCTGGTCTGCAATGGCAGCAACTCCAGGCTCGACGCCGCCCGCCACATTTCGCGCAGCAGACTATTGTTCAATCGCGGAGGCTTCTTCTGTCCACGTGGCATCAGCGCCGCCGACAGCCGCTGGAAGATGTCGGTCTGCTGATTCCGGTTCAATCCTCCCGCGACGCGTCCCCAGAAAATCCACCAGTCGATCTCGTTCTGCACCTGGCTGCCGAACGTGAGTCCCGCAGCGTAGATGCGGCGTGCTTGCTCGATCCGCCATTCATCGCCGGGAAAACCAAAACCAGGCCGAAGACAGAATCCACACAGATTCAGCCAGCGCAGTTCAAGCGCGGCCGACTTCTTCCGTGCATCAGCCAGCTCCAGCATCCTGTCCGCAAGTACGCGCACCGCGGATAGCGGCCACGAATTCCGCCCCAGCGCCAGCGTTTGCTCCAGCTTTCCGGGCAACTCGGGTGCAGCTAATTCCCCGGTCTCAAACGTCGCATTCACCAACTCCAGCGCACGCGCCAGCGCTTCTTCGCTCACCACCGCCGCCGGCTTTGTCGATGCTTTTGCCGCCGCCGTCTTACGCAACTCGAATTGCAATCGCCACCGGTGTTCGCTGATCTTCGAATCCGCCCACACCTCCAGCGTCCCCACTTCAGTGAGCCGCGCGCCAAGTTTTACCGGAATCAGCCGCTCGCCCTGCTTGCCGAACCGGATCACCGCATTCAGTGGCGCATGCAAATGCAAATCGGGAACCGCGGCAACGTTCACCTTCGTGCCCGTTTCGTCATCCACCCGCGTCAGAGAACTGCACATGCGAAAGGACACCGGCTTATTCGCCACCAGGTGCAGGCTCTCGTCTTCCAGCTCGATGGTGCTGCCTTCCTCCGACCCTCGTGGCACCAGGCAAACCAAATCGTGATCGCCCACGCCGATGTAGTACGCCCGCGGGAGACCGCCGCGCACCAGAAGCCCCGCGCCGGTGGATCGAACGTAGGAATAATATGCCGCGCCCACCGCCACCGCGAGATCCAAATCCTGGTTTTCCAGAATCAGCGGCCGTTTCCCATACCAACGCTCCACTACATCTGCCACGCGGGCACGGCAAATCTCCGGGATGAAGAATCCGCCGTTGAAGAGAATCGCGTCCGGCCGCGCATCCTCATTCGCATGCAGGAAGGCAGCCAGATGCCGCGTCACCGCCGGGTCCGAAACGTAGGGCAGCCCCAGCTCGCGGAAGAGACTGCGCTTCTCCTCCTTCGGCTCGTCATGCAAATCGCAAACCGGCAGAAAACCATCCAGCGTCAGCTCCAGCGCTTCCTCCCTCAGAATCTCCGTGCGAAGCGTTCCACCAATCAGCGACGTTCCCCCGCCCAATACCGTGATCTCCACGCTCCTCAAATCCGGATTCGCCAGCAATTTCTCCTTGGCCGCCGCGCATTGCCTCCGTAGCCCGCTTCGTTGCCGGATGGAAAGCTGCCGTTGCAGCTTCGCCTCAACCAGCCACGCCAGCGTCAAATCGAGATTGTCGCCACCCAGCAGCAGGTGCTTGCCCACCGCCGTCCGCGTGAACTCCACGCGATCTCCCTCGCGCCCGACGCGGATCAGCGTGAAGTCGCTGGTGCCCCCGCCCACGTCGCATACCAGCACCAGCATGCCGTCGGTGAGGCTCTTCTGCGATTGCGTCAGATGATTCGCGATCCACGAATAGAACGCCGCTGCAGGCTCCTCGATCAGCGTCAGCTTTTCGATGCCCGCCTCCCGCGCCGCCTGCACGGTTAGCTCCCGCGCCTCTTCATCGAAAGACGCGGGCACCGTCAGCACCACATCGTGCGCGGCCAGCGGTTGCCCGGCATGCGCCGTATTCCACGCATCGCGGATCGTCGCCAGAATCTGCGTGGACACATCCACCGGCGAGAGCACGCGCCCCCCTTCCTGCGCGTCCCAAGGCAGAATCTTGGCAGTGCGGTCCACGTCCGGGTTCGACAGCCACGACTTCGCCGAATGCACCGACCTCGTTGGCACCAGCGCCCCCTGCTCGCGCGCGTACGTGCCGATGTACGTCTTGTCGTCGCCTATATAAAGGAATGACGGCAGCGTGCGCAGCGCCTCAGTCTGGTTCTGCGCGATGTTTTGCGGAATGGGCAGCACGTGGATCGGCGGAAAATCGGCATTCTCCGCTTCCACCGGGTCCACGAATGCCAGAGCCGAATTCGTGGTGCCGAGGTCAATTCCGATGTTCATCGGTGGCTACTCAATCTCGATTTCGGCGGGCGCCAGGATCTCAGCCTTCTGTCCGCCTGTGAGTACCGGCAGGTCGATGCGGCTGGCGCGCCATCCTTTGTGCCGCAGCGTGCCGCCCTGCGCCTTGCCGGACGCGGGAACGTTTCCCAGCAGCTTCACGGTGTTTGGCTCCGGCGATTCCAGCTTCGCGTACGTGCCCTCCACGCCATCAATCACCGGCGCAAGTTGAACGTGCCGAGTGAGCGCCGCGCGGGCCTGTTGATGCAGGTCGCGCACGGCGGCGCCCACCTGATCGTCCGCGTAACCGGAGATGTCTTCCATCAGGAAATCGAGTAGCCGCGCATCGCGCTGCAGAATCGCGAGGATCTGTAGTGCTCCGTCAGAAGCACGCACCTGCGCCGCTGCCTTAGGTGCGGGAGCTGCTTTCGATGGCCCAAACCCGTAAAACTTCGCGATGTCCGCGGGAAGCTTGCCGCCAAACAGAATGGAGAAAAAGCTGCGAAATGCAAAACTGAGTCGCTTCATGTAGTTCTGCACTACAGGATAACGTGCGAGCTCAGTTCGAATCTCCTCGACAGCGCACAACAAGGCTGGGCTCCGACAGCACCGTAAGGTCGTCGGTCCACCCTAATCGCAATGGCATTGCGTCCAGCAAATTCTGGGTGGATGGCTCCCCAGCGTCACTCTCGAATGAGGCCCTTTCTTTCCCACCTTTAGGAAACCGTCTGAGCGCCCTCGCAAGAGCCTCGATGCACTTGTCGATATCGCTACCCGATTTAACAACAGACGGTCCTTCGACTACCCACCCAAGATTCGTCACCCTGCCAATATCGACCACAGCGACGTGAAGCGTTTTCTCGGCCATCATCGGCCTCCTCCCGTTGCTCTGCATCGTGACCATCGATACGCCATTTCACGATGAATCGGCACTCACCCAACGCGGACTGCACTGCCCGGCCCTACTTCTTCTGCTTCTCGCGCATCGCGGAAATCACCGATGCCGGCACTGCGGCTTTCTTCAGTACGGCGAGGTCGTCTTCGGCCAGAGAGAACCGCCCGGGCTTAGCCGCAATCATCCCGATGATGTCGCCCTCCGCGGCGTTGCCGCGCACCAGCCCGATGATGAAACCGTTCGTCAGCATGATGTCCGTCTGGGCTTCCGCGCGTTGTTGCGCTTCAACAATTGCGTTCTGCCACAACGGCGCCATATCCTCGCTGAAGACCTTGATCCGCTGGCAACCGAGGATCGCCTCCTTCAGCATCCGGCTGCGATGGAGCTTCTGCGCCTGGTCGAATGCGGACAGCGCTTCGTCGTAATTCTGTACCAGCATGTAGCCGACCCCAAGGTCGTACCATGCGTCCCCAGCCGCCTCATGGTCTCGTATGCAGGAGTCTGCGCTGGCTCGTGAGAGCCGGACAACGCCCTCGTAGTCGCCCGCGGTGAGCAGATTCCCAGCCTCTCGAAGGCTGCAGTTCATCTCATCCTTGAAAGGAACCTCCCAGGTCTCTGTCCACGGCGCGTACATGCGCTGTGCCAGGACTGCTGCCCTTTGCACCGCCATCTTTCTGGCGTCCTGTGGACCGCGGTGCTCGGCCACGCCATTTACGCTCTGAGTTTCCTTCTGCAGGTCCACGCGAATCGTATTTGCGGCGAGTTCGTGGCCATTTGTGAGATCCATCGCGTTAATGGTGACAGTAAGGCGGCCTTCGGCCCGGGAATTGTAGGAAGCGGGGATTCCGCCTTCGATCGTCGTTTCACGCTCTCGTGCCTCGCAGAGCGGAACATCCACTGAGAACATGAGGGCGGGTCCCAGAAGCGTACCGGCTTCCATGGCTGCATCGGGATCTGACAGCGACTCGATTCGCAGATCGTGCTCGGCCAGGACGGCGTCAACACCGGCCCGGTCAAAGACCGTGATCCCATGGCGGCGCAGGTCCTCGGTAAGCAGGATGGCGAATTCTTCCGAACAGTTGCCGGAGACGGTCCCCAACAGGACGCGTTTCCCCGCCAGCGCTTCGCCCAGGCTTGCGGGATGATAGATCCTGACCGATGCCTTTTTCTCGGCGAACGCCGGGAACGCCAGGGCCAGCAGTCCAGCGGCGGCGGCCAGCCATCGGCTATGACCTGCCATACGATCCTGCATCCAGGCCGTGTCTCTCGACATCGCGGTTTCCTCAGCGGACAAAAAGCGATTCGCCGGTGTTTACTGCTTTGGCTGAGCCTGCTGCCAATCCGCGCCGACGTCGTATCGGCGGAAATCCCGGAACTCTTTTTCTGTTTTCTCCAGATAATGCTTTCGCGATGTCACGTGAAGCATCGTGGTCTGCGGCAATAAATAATCGTGGCCTGAGATGCGCACCCAATCGTAATCCACTGTGATTCCCGCCGCATGGATCGGGAAATCCGCGGGTAAATCCATTGTCTCGGCCGAGATTCGCCGCACCGCCAGCGCGCTGGTGTCGATATAGATAAGCCCCTTGTACGCGGCCATGATGCTCCGTCCGCCGCCCGTGGCGGTGACGACGTAATGAGAACGCGCTGCCGGCACGCTGTATTCGAAGACGTTGACCCGCGTCCCCTTCCAGTCGGCAACGTCCTGCCACTCTATGGTCGCGGCCGCCTTCGGCGAAAACACCAGGTCGAACAAAGCGCCGAATTCGCCGGTCACCCGTGCGCCGGACTTGCCAACGTCCTTTGCGGGAGTGCCATTCACCTCAAGAAGTTGCGTGTTTTCGGCGCCGTCGATGAACTGCAACACTTCCGTGATGGAGTCCTTGGCCTTCCAGTCGCCGGCTCCCGAGGGGTCCACGGATCGGCGGGTCACCTCGAGGCAGGCGAAATTCGTGAGGTCGTTCTTGTAGTCCAGCACGCGCTGGCGCACCCCGTCGATAACGCGCTTGATCTCCGCGTCATCCGGCCGCTGGGCGTTCCTGAGGACCTCGGGACCGTTCTCGAACACGCCCGCGGAACCCGCCACCGGCACGGACGATCCGTTCCCGGTCACCTCGAAGCTAACGATCTGCTCGTTGGTCTTGCCAGCCTGCGTGGCCCTGGCCACCAGTTGATAGCCGCCCGGAGCCAGAGCGCTTTCTTTCATCGAGGTCATGAAAGGAAGGGCGCCCCCCGTGGCGTCCGGCAAACGGCCGGACATTGTGGCGATGACTTCCTTATCGCGCATGAGCGCCAGTTCGAGCTGCGGCTTGTCGGCGGTGGTGCTGTCCGGATACACCGCCACAAATACGGGTATGTCGCGGCTGCCCGGCTGAAACTGCGCGGTGAGATCCGGAATCACCTGGCGCTTTTGGTAGTCGAGCGGGTCGCCATCCTTGTCCTCGGCGTTCGCCGGTTCCAGCCTCCGCACCAGCGACAGATCGCTCAGCCCAATACCCTCCGGACGCGGCGTCACCGCAAACGGGATCGTCTTCGAGCTGATCTTGTTCGCCAGACGATCCGCCACCGCTATATCCATACTGTATTCGCCGGGCGCAATTTCGAAGGGCCGCTGGAATGTGTAGACGTTGGTCTGTCCCGCGGCGGCATCTGCCGCGATCATCAGAGAAGGCCGGTCCTGGCTGAGCTTCTCAACTACGTTGCCCGCTTTGTCTTTCACCAGCGCCAGCACTGAAAAATGCGACTTGCAGATCCTGCTTTCCTTCCCTTCTGCGCAGGTGAAGTTCGTCAAAGGGACTTCCACCACCAGTTCGGCCTGTGTCTTGTCGGCCTTCCAGCCGAAGCGCAGCACCTGACCGCGGAAGGGAAGAGTTTCCGTGCGTTGCGGGACGCTGAGCGCCTTGAGCAGGCCGACTTCGAACGGCCGAACGTCAGAGCCTGCATTTGGTGGCAGAGAGAAGTAACCGGCGCGCGCCTGCAGCACGGCGTGACGCCGCGTGGTCTTCACGCCAACCACGCGGAAGCGTCCATCGTATTCACCGCTGGGCAGCCTGTAGGTGACCTGATAATAGCTGGTCATGTCTTCGGCGATTCGCTCGATGTGCGTTCCCAGATCGGCCCATTGATCGATGTACAGCCCTCCGGTGGATTCGGCCAGTCGGCGCAGTGGCGGACGCCGGTCTTCCCCGCCTGAATCCGACGGGGCCGCTGCTATTTCCGCGTCGGGCGCGGTCTCGTCAGGCGGCGGCGAGGCGGCGTTCTTTGAATTTTCCGGTATCACCGGACCGAAAGCGGCGATTTGCGCAGACCGGGTAAGCCCGCTCACGTCCATTGCGTAGATACTCACGCCCGCCCTGTTGGCGCTGCCGATCATCGCGCGAAGCTGTTCCGGAGTCGTGGCTGTGATGTCGATGCCGTCGGAGAAGTAGAGGATAGTCTTCCGTCCCGGCGTCCTTCCCAGATGCCGCGTCAGAGCCAGCAATCGTGAAGGGCAAGCGCGAAAGTGTTCGTCGCGGATAATCTGGTCGGAAGATCGGGCGATCTCCGCCGCCGGCTCCGGTACCGGACCTGTGGCCGTGTCATTGGGATGCGCAGCCAGCGCGGTAACGGTTTCCACCGCCTGCCTGAGAGCGTCCCGATTCGTAGTTGAGGCCTGCACCAGATGGAGCCGGTCGTGAATACGCCAGACCGCGAATGAGGTATCGGACGACGGGTTCTGCTTGAGCATTTCCAGCGCGGCATCGCGAGCCAACCGCGCCGAAACGGCATCCAGATCATCAAACACAAGGGAGACGTGCAAAGATCCACCGGCTGCCCCACCTTCCAGCCGGCTGACCTTCACCGGAGCGCCGTCGTCGGTGATCTGCAGCTCATCGGCCCGCAAATCGCGAATTGGACGGCCGTGCCGGTCGCGAACCACGACATCAACGGTTACTTCATCGGAGCCAACCGCCGCCGCCGCCGTCTTGACAGGTGTGGGCGAGGACTGCGCCGTCGCCGTAGTCGAGAAAGCCAGGATGCCCAGCAGGCATGAGCCAGCGGAAACTCTCAGCAACCGGGCTAAGAACATTGATACCCCCACGGGACCCTACCTGAAAGATCAGTCTAGCCGAATCTTGTGGGAATAGCCAGGTTTCGTGGGGGTTTCAGCAAGAGCCCGGAGTCCTACGGCCAGGCGATAGTACCGGTCTTAATCGTGACCCCGTCCCCCGGCGTGCACGACCATGCGATACCGCTCGCCGGCGCCGATCCGACCGATCCAAACGACACGCTGCTCGCCGTCGGGTTGATGCCCACAAGGCACAGAACGCCGCCCTGACCCACCGTCATCGACCCGCTGCTCGCGCTTGCCGACTGGATCTGCAACGTCCTGGCCATTTGTTTCCCGTCCGCGCTCACGCACGAAAACAAAGCGTAAATCGAGGGAGACGGGATCTTGACCAGCGAACACGTGGTGCCGTCGGTCCCCGCTAATGTCAACAGTCCTGTGGGCAATGAACGCGCCAGCACCGATATTCCGAAAACGTCGAGGACGCTCTGCGCCGATGCCCCCGTGCAGGTGACCATTAACAACAGCACGATTGTCCTGAATCTCATTGTTCTCCGCATGTGACTTCTCCTTCTTCACTCAGGCATTGATGCCCAGAAACTGTTTGATCAGGTCGACGTCGGTCTGGACCTGTCCCACCTGTCCCGCCGTCGCCGGCGAGCTGGGGTCGAATGTGTTGCTGCTAAAGACTTCCCAGGCCATCCCCGCCACCGATTGAAAACTCTCTCCCGGCAACAGAGCACGCACGGGGAAGGGCATGTCCGGCGGCGTATTCGGCCCCGGCTGTGGAACAGGCACGCCGTTCCACACGATCTGACCCGCCGCATTCAGCGACCAGCTTCCCGGTGCCCCAATGCCGTTAGCATATTTCGCAACCAGCAGATCTCCGACGTAGGCGCTCACGCTTCCGGAGAACACCATGAACTGTTCGCGCGTTTCGCCGTTGGGGTTGAACGTCCAGCCCGCCTGATTCCAGATCGTCACTTGTAACGTCAGCCCGATTGCGGGACCAATCTCCGCGGCCAGCGCGTTGGCCTGATCGAGCGTGCTCAGGCTCGTCGCCGGAACCGGCAGAATCAGCGCGGGATTGCCGCTGCACGTCAGCGTTGCCGGCGTCGTTGCGGGCGTCGGTGTATACGTCGCGTACATCGCCGGAACGTTCGCGGTTGCGGCCACGGCATTCGTAATCTTGAGTGGCACTTCGGTGCCGCTTACCGGATCGAAGATCATATAATTCGCGGGATCGTCCGGCGTCAGTCCGGCCTTCGACGCATCCACCCAGCGCTTCACGGCCTGCGTCGGATCGAATGTTGCCGACTCGGTCGCCAGCGTGATCCCCGCCAGCATGATGCCGTTAATCGACATCGGATAAGTGGGTGTGGTTCCCATGGATCTCCTTTCCGTTCACTTAAGGGCGATTGCAATAATCCCGGCGATTGACGGAATCGACTCCACCAGCCGCTTCACCGTCGTGTCTTTCGTGCCACTGGCGAGCTGCTGAATCACCGAATCGCGGTCGGCAATCGACTGCTTCTCAATCGTCACGATCTGCTGGTTCTGCGTGACGATCTGCTGAAGCAAGTCGTTGTTCTTCTGCGTCACGATAAGTTGCTGGTCGAGCGTGGCGATCTTCTGGTTCTGATCGGCAATGATCAGTTTCAGGTTGGCGATCTGTTCTTCGTAGTTACTAAGCAGTGCCTGTTGCGGCGAAACCGGGGGCGAAGTCGATTGCCCGTCCAGCGCCGGGACGATCGCCAGCAGCACAGCGAACGCCGCGAATGCAGCACCGCTCGTCATTTCTGAATTCCCAGTTCTTTCTCGATGGGCGCCGCGTCCGCCTCAATCTGCTGCTCGCAACCCTCCAGCCGCGCGATGTCCAGATCGTCCGCGGACACTGGCGCGGCATCGGCATCGATGGTTTGCTGGTTCGCTTCCATCTGCTTCTGCTCGGCCTCGATTTCCGCCTCGTTCTGGCTGATTTCCTGATTGAGCGTCGCGTCGGATGTTGCCAACCCTGCTTCGAGTTGCGAGGCGTTCTCGGTTCCGGTTGTGTCGTCCCAGATATCCGCCAGTTGATCCACGGCGTCCACTGCGTCGATCCCGCCCAGATTGTCCACCGTCTGCGTCAGGTCCATAAAAGCCTCCAGGAAGACACGAGTGTGCGCACACGGCTACGCGGCCAGTCGTGCAAGAAGCGGGAAACAGGAGGAATGATTCGCGTTACGTGTGGTACAGCATCACGTACACCACCACGCCGGTGACGCTGACGTACAGCCAGATCGGCAGTGTCCAGCGGGCGATGGCGCGGTGACGCGCGTAATTCTTCACCAGACCGCGCCGCAGCGTGATAATCGCCAGCACCGGCACGGTGACCGCCAGCAACGTGTGCGTGAGCAGGATGGAATAGTAAACCGGACGCAACACGCCCGTGCCCTCGTAATGCTTCGACCCAGTCTGCGCGTGGTAAACGACGTAGGAAATCAGAAACGCAATCGAAACACAGAACGCGGTGATCATCACCCGCCGGTGTGCCGCGATGCGTCGGCGGCGAATCAACACGAATGCCCAGATCAACAGCACCGCGGCCGTGCCGTTCAGGACCGCATCCAAAGTGGGCAGATCGTGGACGCTCATAATGACCGCTCCTGCGCGAGTGACCGCAAATCCGCGATAATCTTCGGGATGCTCTCCGCCTCCGTCGTGTCGTAGTATCCGCGAATGTGCCCGTTGCCATCCACCAGCACAAAGCGCGGACTGTGCGTCAGGCTCCCATCCACATTTCCGAGCTTGAATACGTCCCGGTCCAGCCTTTGCAGCGTCGCCTGCGGTCCCGTGAGCAGGTGCCAGCGCGCGGGCGATGCGTGATAGAGTGCCGCATACCGCGCCAGCACTGGCGGCGTGTCATGCCAGGGATCGATGGTGAAGGACACCAGTTGCGCGTTCGGAACATCGGTGATGGATTGCTGGATATGGTGCATGTGCGTGCTCATCATCGGGCAGATGCTGCCGCATGTGGTGAAGAAGAAGTCGGCCACCCACACTTTTCCGCGCAATGACGCGCTGTCGAAAGTGCTGCCGTCGGAGCAGGTGAGCTGAAACGGTGGCACCGTGCCAAAATCATCGAGCTTCGGTCCGCTCGTCCGGCACGCCGCAAGAACAAGCAGCAGCGCCGCAACCGTCAGTTTCATGCCACGCGATCGACCAGCATCAGGCCATAAAGGAGCGGCAGGTAGAGCACCGACGCCAGCAACACCGCGCGCGCCCGCAGCCGGCTTCGATCCTTCATCATGCGCAGCGCCGCGTACATGTATCCAACGCCGAGCAGCACCGCGCCGCCCAGATACAGATTGCCGGTCATCCCCGTATACCGCGGAATCAGGCTGAGCCCGAGCAGCGCCGCCGCATACCAGAACATCTGCCGCGCCGTCGATTCGCCATCCGGCTCAACCACCGGCAACATGCGAATTCCCGCGCGCTCATAATCCTCGCGGTACATCCACGCGATCGAGTAGAAGTGCGGGAACTGCCACAGGAACAGAATGCCGAACAGAAGCCACGCTTCGATGGTGAGGCTCCCGTGTGCCGCGGCGTAGCCGATGAGAGGCGGCATCGCGCCCGGTATGGCGCCCACCGTGGTCGAGTGCGGCGAGCGTTGCTTGAGGGGCGTGTAGAAGAAAAGATAAGTGAGCAGCGTGATGAGACCCAGCAGCGCCGTCAACGGATTCGCTCCAAACCATAGATCCACAAAACCAATCACTGAAATCCCCACGCCAAACCAAAACGCGCGAACCGGATCCAGCCTGCCGGAGGGCAGCGGGCGTCCCTGCGTGCGCCTCATTTTCGCGTCGGCGTCGCGCTCGTACCACTGATTGAGCGCGGCCGTTCCCGAAGCCAGCAGTCCCGTTCCGAGGACAGCATGCAGCAACGTCAGCAGATGCCAGCCGCGATCGATGCCGAAGTAATACCCGATACCCGTGCTCATGAGGATGAGCCAGGTAATGCGCGGCTTGGTGAGCGCGATGTAGTCTTTCATCAGGGCGATTCCGCAGCCGAACGGCCGGGCTGTGAGTGGCAGCGCCGGTCCGGTCAGTTCATTCCACAGCCACGAACTCTACCGGTCTTTGATGCAGAGACCGGCTGTCCGTTACAGTGATTTCTGAATTTTTGCACTTTCGCCGTCAAAAGTCCAGAGGGTTCAGGGGCCGGATGCAGGCGCCAGCCGCTACTGTTACACAACTCGCCGGGAGCCGTCCCGCTCTCGCATGCTACCCTGATTACTTATCGATGATTCGCGCTTACCGCGGGAAATGGCCCGCGATTGCCCGGTCCGCTTACGTAGATGCGAGCGCTCAGGTGATCGGAGACGTGACTGTGGGCGAGCGGTCCAGCCTGTGGCCCAACGTTTCCGCGCGCGGCGACGTCCATTTCATTCGCATCGGCGACGAGAGCAATATTCAGGACAACTCCGTTCTGCATTGCGACGCGCCGGATTTTCCGCTGACGATCGGAAACCGGGTCACCGTGGGTCACATGGCGGTGCTGCACGGCTGCACAGTGGAGGACGACGCACTCATCGGCATTGGCGCGGTGGTGCTGAATGGCGCGAAAATCGGGAAAGGCTCGGTGGTGGCGGCCGGCGCGCTGGTACCCGAAGCGATGGAAGTGCCGCCCGGCGTCATGGTGATGGGCGTACCCGCAAAAATCCGCCGCGAAGTGACCGATGAAGAGCAGCAGCGCTTCCGGCTGAATTGCCGAAACTACGTTGAGGCTTGCCTGGCATATCGCGAAGAAGCCGGCCGCGATCACCGGGACTAAAGCCGAGCGCGCGCGCGTGAACGAATCATGATCAAAGCAGTCAAAGGAACCAGGGACATTCGTCCCCCGTCGAGCGCGGTCTGGAACCACGTGGAACGGGTGGCGCGGGAAGTGTTTCGCACGTTCGGCTATCACGAAATCCGTACGCCCATTCTCGAGGAAACGGCGCTGTTCGCGCGCGGCGTGGGCGAAGAAACCGACATCGTCAGCAAGGAGATGTACACGTTTGAGGATCGCGACGGCAGTTCTCTTACTCTGCGCCCGGAAGCAACAGCGTCGGTGATGCGCGCCTACATTGAGCATCGGCTCGACCAGATCCCCGGTTTGCAGAAGCTCTACTACATGGGACCCATGTTCCGCCGCGAGCGCCCGCAGAAGGGCCGCTACCGGCAGTTCTTCCAGATTGGGGCGGAAGCGATCGGTTCGGAATCGCCCATGGTGGACGCCGAAGTGATCGAGATGGTGGTGGAGGTGTTGCGGCAGGCCGGGCTCAGCGGGTTCCGGTTGTTGATCAACTCCGTGGGTCATCCGCCGTGCCGCGCGGCATTCTCGGCCACGTTGCGCGAGAAGCTGAAGGAAGTGGCGCCGCGAATGTGCGGCGATTGCCAGCGCCGCGCCGAGACGAATCCTCTTCGCGTGCTCGATTGCAAGGTGCCTGAGGATCAGCCGATCATCGACGCGCTTCCCTCCATCCTTGACCACCTCTGCGACGAGTGCCGCGCGCATTTCGAGACGGTGAAGGAGCAGCTTACCGCGAGGGGCATCCCATTTGAAGTGAAACCGCGGCTGGTGCGTGGGCTTGACTACTACACGCGAACGACCTTTGAAATTGTGCACGGTTCATTGGGCGCGCAGAACTCCGTTCTCGGCGGTGGACGATATGACGGCCTCGCCGAATCGCTCGGTTCGCGTGTGCCCGCGCCGGGAATCGGCTTCTCCATCGGTGAAGACCGGCTGGTGATGACCGTGGAAGAAGAGCATCCCGGCGAGTTTATTGAGCGGCCGGATGCGTTCATCGCGCCCTTTCAGGGAACGGAGGGCCACGCGGCACAGTTGGCCACGCAACTACGAAGGCATGGGATTCGCACCGAGGTCTCTTCCTCCACGAAGCTGAAGCGAACTCTCGAAATGGCCAACAAGGCCGGGGCGCGGTTCTCGCTCCTCGTGGGCAGTGACGAGGTGGCGGCGCAGAAATACGCGCTGAGAAACATGGAAACCGGGGAACAACAAACTTACACTGTGGATGAGATCATCCACGTGCTGGATGGGAAATGATGGAATCCGTACCTCTCGATTTTCTGGGCGACCTCAGACGAACGCACACCTGCGGCCAGCTTCGCGACAGCGATACCGGCAGGACCGCCATCATCATGGGCTGGGTGCACCGGCGGCGCGATCTTGGCGGTGTTATCTTCATTCACCTGCGTGACCGCGATGGCGTTACCCAGGTTGTCTTTCGCGCCGACAAAGACGCCGCGTTGCTGAAGAAGGCCGAGTTACTTGGTGCTGAGTATGTGGTGGCCGTCGAGGGTCTCGTCGAAGGCCGGACGGAAGATACGGTTAACCCGGCCATCCCCACCGGAACCGTTGAGGTGCTGGCGACGAATCTCTGGATCCTCAACGAATCGCGCACGCCGCCATTTCCCATGGAAGACAACGTGGATGTGAAGGAAGACGTGAGGCTGAAATACCGCTACGTCGATCTTCGCCGCCCGCGCATGCAGCACAACATCATCCTGCGCTCGAAGATTGCGTTCGCCATTCGTCAGTCGCTCGACGCTCAGGGTTTCCTCGAAATCGAGACCCCGTTCATGACCCGCTCGACACCCGAGGGCGCGCGCGATTACCTGGTGCCCAGCCGCGTGCAGCCGGGGCATTTCTATGCACTGCCGCAGTCGCCGCAACTGTTCAAGCAACTGCTGATGGTGAGCGGATACGACAAGTATTTCCAGATTGTCCGCTGCTTCCGCGATGAGGACCTCCGCGCCGACCGCCAGCCCGAGTTCACCCAGATCGATCTCGAAATGTCGTTCCCGCAGGCCGAACAAATCTTCGAGGTGATCGAGCCGCTGGTTAAGCACGCCTGCCAGGTGGCTGGCTACGAAATCCAAACGCCGATTCCGCGCATGAGCTATGACCAGGCGATGCGCTCCTATGGCAGCGACAAACCCGATCTGCGCCTGCCGCCGTTCCACGTCCTCGAAGGCGATTTTTCTTCGCTCGAATTGGCCTTCCCGCCGGTGGCCATTCGCGTCCCCAAAACCGGCGCGCTCAGCCGCCGCGAAAGAGATGAGTTGAAGGCGTTCGGAACCGAGCGCGGGCTGCGCATCTACGACGATCTGAAAAAGCTGGAACCGGCCATCGCGGAGAATGCCGTGCGTACAACCGGCGCCGAAGAGGGCGATTACGTCATGCTGGCCGGATGGGCCGGCGTGCCCAAAGGACAGCGCCCGGATTACACCTTCTTCCAGGCCTGCGGTCAGTTGCGCCTCTTTGCCGGACAGAAATACAACGACCGGCATAAGCTGCTCGACCCGCGCGATCTCCGCTTTCTCTGGGTCATCGACTTTCCCATGTTCGAATGGGACGAGGAAGACAACCGTTGGATGGCCGCGCACCATCCGTTCACCTCGGTCCTCGATGAGGACCTGGACAAGCTCACCGCCGACCCGGCGCATTGCCGCGCGAAATCGTATGACCTGGTAGTCAACGGCGTGGAACTGGGGTCCGGTTCCATTCGTATTCACCGTCGTGATATCCAGCAGAAGGTATTTGCCGCGCTCGGATTCACGGAAGAAGAGGCTCAGCGCCGGTTTGGCTTCCTGCTGGAAGGGCTGCAGTATGGCGCACCGCCGCACGGCGGAATTGCGCTCGGGCTGGATCGTCTGGTGATGATTCTCGCGGGAGAAACGTCTATTCGCGACGTAATACCTTTCCCGAAAACCGCCCGCGGAACCGACCTTATGTGCGAAGCACCCGCGCCCGTGCCCGCGAGGCAATTACGCGAGCTCGGCATCCGCCTGGCGGGCGAGTAACTCGCTTCGCCTCATCATGTTGAAGAACGCAACGGTCGGAGAAACCCCGACCGTTACCCATCCCACACATCAACGGAATTCATTGAGAATCAACCATCCCTATGTTAGATTCGTACCAAGGAAGTCCACTTCAATTATGCCAAGGAAAACTGACGAACCTGTAACGAAAAGGACACGGACCAAAGCTGTCGGAACCCCCGAGACCGCCAAGCCCACGCCGCGCCGGCATAAGAAAGCGACCCCCGTTGCAGCCGCTTCCCCCGACTCGATTATTTCCACCGATGAGATCGCCACTCTTGCGTTTTCCTATTGGGAATCGCGAGGATATCAGGGCGGTTCACCTGAAGACGACTGGTTTCGCGCCGAATGTGAGCTGCGCGAGCGCGTATCAGCGTAAGCGGATTTCACAGCGAATGAAGCCATTTCCCCGCGGCATTTTCGAGCCGCGGTTTAAACTGCGGTAACTTTGCGTAACTTGACCGTAAGCCACGCCACAGAACATGCGTGGCTTACGTTGCTCCTGTAAATCCTGCCCATCGTAAAAAGAGCGCCCATCGCCGAAACACCGCGAAATCAGGCGCTTGCAGCTTTGGCACCGAGGCTGCTTCCTCCCGCGGTGTTCTCCGCGCCGTGGCATGTCCTACGCGGTGATGACGCGAACTATGAATGGAGATGGAGGAGTTCAGCCTATGACTCGTACGAGAGCTCGTGCTTTTGCCGTTGTTTTGGGCGCGTTCGGAGCGCTTTTCATTCCCAATCTGCTGGCCGACGAATGGAACAAGAAGACCATTCTGACAGTCAACGAACCAATCCAGGTCCCCGGTGCGACGCTGCAGCCGGGCAAATATGTGATGAAGCTGATGGACTCGCAGACCAACCGGCACATCGTGCAGGTTTTCAATGCCGACGAGAGCCACATCATCACCACCGTTCTGGCGATACCGAATTACCGGCTGGAACCGACGGGACACACCGTGGTCTCGTTTTGGGAAACGCCTCCGGGACAGCCCAGGGCTTTGCGCGCCTGGTTCTACCCCGGCGACAACTTCGGTCAGGAATTCGCCTATCCGAAGAATGAGGCCGCAACAATCGCCACGGCCGCGAACGCCAACGTTCCCACAACCGCCGCGACCAACGAATCCGAATACAATTCGGCGGAAGTGACCACTACCAACCCACAAGGGCAGGAACAGGCGCTGACGCAGGAATATCAGGCACCGGTGCAACAGCCGGAACAAACGCAGATGGCTCAAAACACCGAGCCTGCACCCGCTCCGGCCGCCGCTCCTGAGCCAGCCCCGGAACAGCCGTCCAGCCTGCCGAAGACCGGCAGCGACTATCCTTTGATCGCGCTCGCTGGCCTGTTCTCGCTGGGCTTGTTCGTTACGTTGCGTTTCGTTCGGGCTCGTTAATATCAGATCGTCGGAGGTCACAGATGAACGCTGCCGCCGCGAGGTCAGTAAATCTCTGGTTGCCGGCGATTATTTGTGGCCTCTTGTTAGCGTTCAGTCCCGTCCAGGACACGCCACCGGCTTCCACTAAGGAGAACCCGCCCCCTGCCGCTCCCGCTCAGGAGCAGGAGTTCACCATTCACAGCAATGTGGACCGCGTCCTGCTGGACGTTAGCGTGAAGGACGCCAGAGGCGGGTTTGTCAGTGGTCTTGAGAAGGCCGACTTCCGCGTTCTTGAAAACGGCAAGCCGCAGGAGATTACCGAGTTCACGGCGGGCGATGTTCCGGTAACCGTTGGCATTCTGCTGGATCAGAGCGGCAGCATGAGGCCGAAGCAAACCGACGTTCTCACGGCCGCACTCTCATTCGCCAAGGATGTTCGTGGTGCGCTTCAACGAGAAGGCCGAGCTCGCTCTGCCCGCCGATGTTCCGTTTACCGACAGCCTGCCGACTTTGCGAACGGCCCTGTTGTCCGGCACTCCGCAGGGCCGTACGGCGCTTTACGATGCGGTTGTACTCGGACTGGAGCATCTGGAGATTGGACGTCAGGCGAAGAAGACTCTGGTGCTCATTAGCGATGGCGGCGACAACGACAGCAAGCACCGTCTCGCCGAAGTCATGCGGCTCACCGAGGAAACATCGGCCACTATTTACACCGTCGGCGTGTTCGAACCGGACGATCCCGACCGCAATCCCGCGCTCCTGCGAAAGCTGGCGCAAATCAGTGGTGGCATCAGTTACTTCCCGGAGAAACTAAGCGACCTCGTGCCCACATGCGTGGGAATCGCGAAGGACATCTACACCAGCGAGGCTGAGGCAAAGAAATGAGGGGCCTCAGGTGGCGCATTGCCGAATCGGTTTTCCTCATCGCGGGTCTCGCGCTGCTCGATTGGTACATCTGGAGTCGGGCCGGTGCAGTGGTGTATCAGGCCTATGAGAATTACCTCTTCCGTGGCCAATTGCGCGAGGAACAAAAGTCTCCGCCGGTTGTTCCAGCGCCGACTCCGCCGCGGTTGCACCGTAACGATCTTGTGGGCCGTTTGGAAGTTCCGCGGCTGGGAATCCGCGTGATGGTTCACGAGGGTGACGATCACGACATACTTGCCGGCGCCGCGGGTCATCTGCCATCTTCGCCGGTGCCGGGATGGCCGGGCAATGTCGCAGTGGCCGCGCATCGCGACACATTTTTCCGTCCCCTGCGGAACATCCGGGTGAACGACAAAATCCTCTTCGCCACGTTGAACGGGACGTTCGAATACCAGGTTGAATCGTTGAAGATCGTGGACCCGGACGACGTCAGCGTGCTCAAAGCCTCCACCGAACCTACGCTGACGCTGGTCACCTGCTACCCGTTCAACTACGTCGGGTCCGCGCCGCAGCGTTTCATCGTGAGGGCGCGTCAGGTTGGCTCGTCGCCGCCGCGGGTGGAGGAGGCGGCTCTCCTTTCGCCAGCCGATCCAGCAGCGTCCGGGCGTCCTGCGAGGGGATCGTCACCGTCGCCCGCAGTTTCAGCGTCAGCCGGCCGGCGGCATCCGCGAAGCTGACATCGTCGATGCGGGCCGTGTTGCGCAGAGCCAGCGGAATGGCCGCCTCGAGCGTTACCTTGTCCAGGGCTTTGGCGACCCTGTCGCGAAGTGCGTCGGCAAAGGTGGGCGATCGTAGCAGTTCACCGATGCTGCCATCGGCCTGAATCTCACCGAATTCGGCGTTCAGCCGCACGGTGTCGCCATCGCGAATCACGGGCGTGAGGTGCACCCGCACCGTTCCGTCGCCTCCGGCAAGTTTCTTCGCGATGTTTTTACCAAACGCCTTGACGCACGCCCATTTCTCGTAATGCAGGCCGGCGTTGAGAGTGCCCGATGGCGCGGAGGGAACCAGCGTGGCCTGCTGGATAGTGAGCCGCTCGCCGCACCGGTCGTCGCGGTTGAGCTGCGCTTGCAGGATGGGCGTGATACGGTCCTGCAGATCGCCGAGATCGGCGTCAATGGCAACGTGAAACGACTGGTGATCACGGTCGGCGGGTTCGGCCATTACCGAACCAGAGATAACAATCGTGACGGGTTGATCACCCACATTAAGCGCGGTGCGCATCGGCGGCAGGTCGATCCTCTGCCCAAAGCCCAAACTGCACACTACGAGCGCGAAAACTATCGTCCGAATCCTCAAGACAACTGGATGCGGAACGGTGGCGGCTTCGCTTCGTCCGGAGTGTAAGGATTAGTAAGCGTGCTCAGCGACGAGCTTTTCATTTGGGACATGGCAGGCCATGGTTTCGGTGGTCCCATTGGCGATTAGGGCGCACGCAATATTGGCCCCGCTGCGCAGAGCGAATTCCTCGCAACCGGCTAAGCCTCGCTCAGCGCTCTCTCTAACAAGTCGCGCACGCCGAGTTTTGCGGCGCTTTGTTCCAGGTATGTGCGATCCAAATTTCTGGCGCAGCCACGAACAATTCCTTTAACGTCGCGCCATTGCACCGCCGACACTTCACCTCCCGACCTGTACCAGTACAGTTTCGCCAGCAGGATATCCTCCGGCGTGACAAACCGTGCGGGCCCTTTCGACAGCCCGGTGTCCTCCAGAGAAATAGCCCGGTCCAGTTCTTCGGCGCCGAGCGGGAATGCGCTGGCGGGAAAGAAATCGAACTTGAGTACTGTGGGCATGTGAATCGCGTTGAACGGTCTGCCGCCGGCAATTGCACTCACCGCATCGTCCGCATCCACATAGAACGTCTCCGGCAAATTGCCCAGAAACCCATGAAGGTTTTCCTCTGTGAACTCAGCCAGAATGTCAATGTCGTTCGTAAAGCGGGGCTCGCCAAATGCGGTACTGGCCCAGGAGCCTCCCACCGCGTATCGGATTTCGGCCCGCTCCAGTGCCGAGCGCAGGAGGTCGAAGGCATCCGCGGGGGACATCACGCTCTTCGGTAGACCGTTCGGGCGAGTTCCGCGCCGAACCTGGTGACGGCAATTTGGAAAGCGATCTCGGCTTCATCCGCGTCCGGATTCCGGCGGCGCATCGCGGCGCATTGAAGAGAATGGGCTGTTCGGACATAGACCTCGTGCGCCGCCGCAGATGTGTCGCTCAACGCCACAGTACTTCGAGTATCTCTCATTGCCGATTATTCCGGCGGGCGTGCACAGGGTGGCGATTTCAGGCGGGTAACCTCACGCATCGCGGTACCGGCGGCGTAGCGTATCTACGGCCTCTTCACCCACTGTACGCGTCGCCCGCGTGCAGGCCATGGTTTTGGTGACGGCCAAGCAACGCGGATAGGGCCACGCTGCTGCGCGCTACTCGGAATCTCAATGGAAGACCGGTAGTGCGGCCATCTATCTCCTGTGAATGAGACAGTGCGTCGCGCCCAGCGCGCTATAACCCATCGGCCCCAATCGATGCGGTGCATCGCTCAACATATCTGCGCCGGCTAGCCCGGTTCCGGCCAGAGCGTGGTATTCAGCCACAATTTGGCGTGGCACTGGGTTTGCATCGCACAGTC
>JBEKFB010000014.1:0-29694 GCA_050013535.1 Bryobacteraceae bacterium
AACCACATGATCATCAACGGCGCCCGCCGCCGCCGCATCGCCAAAGGCAGCGGAACGTCGGTGCAGGAAGTGAACTCGCTGTTGAAACAGTACGCCCAGGCCCGCAAAATGATGAAGAGCATCACGGGCGGCTCGTTCATGGGTAAGCGTTTGGGTAAAATGAAGTTACCGCCCGGTTTTCCCGGATTTCCGCAGTAACCAATGGGTGGCGGGGCCCTCCCTGTGTGGTCTCCGATAGGATAGTGTGGTCTCATATAGATTAGGAGATTTGAGAAAGTTCAATGCTGATGATTCGTCTGACGCGCACCGGCGGCAAGAAAAAGCCGTCGTATCGCGTGGTGGTAATTGATAAGGAACGGGCGCGCGACAGCCGCTCTGTCGAAGTGGTGGGCTACTACAATCCGGTGACCTCGCCGGCAACCGTGAAGCTCGATCACGACCGCATCCAGCGGTGGCTAAAGAACGGCGCGCAGCCCTCCGACACGGTGAGCCGGTTGTTGAAGAACAATCCTGCCCCGGTCGCGGAACCTGTTGCAAGCTGAAACGTCCATCATTCAGGCCTCAATGAAGCAGTTGGTGGAAGACATTGCGCGCGCGCTCGTAGATCTCCCCGATGAAGTCCACGTGGAAGAAGTCCAGGGCGAGCAGATTACCGTACTCGAACTGCGCGTAGCCCCCACCGATCTCGGCAAAGTGATCGGCAAGCAGGGCCGCACCGCACGGTCGATACGAACCTTGTTAGGCGCGGCGGGCATGAAGCTGAACCGCCGTTTCCAGCTCGAAATCCTCGATTGAACACAGGACCTCTGGTTGCCGTCGCGCACCTTGTCCGCGCTCGCGGAATCAAGGGCGAACTGGTGGCCATTCCACTCAGCGATCGACGCGAGCGGTTCGATCAGCTCAAACGCGTGCTGGTGAACGACGCGGAACTCGAGATCGAGCGCGTCTGGTGGCACGGCGAGAAACTCATCCTCAAATTCCGTGGAATTGATTCAATGACGGCGGCTGAGTCGCTGGCCGGAGCCGATGTCTCCATCCCCGCCGCTGAACGGCCCGCGCTTCCGGAAGACGAGGTCTATCTTTCGGACCTAATTGGCTGCGAGGTCATCGACCGCGTCACCGGCCGGAGCATCGGAACAGTTTCCGCCTGGCAGGATTCCGCGGGACCGCCGTTGCTGGTACTGGCCGACTCGCCGGTACTAATCCCCTTTGCGCGCGCGATCTGCCGCGAGATCGATGTCACCGGCAAGCGCATCCTCATTGACGCACCAGAAGGGCTCCTTGATCTGAATCCGTGAACCTTTTCCCCGCGAGACACAATGGCGTGGTGAACCACTTAGTCAGTTCATGGCGCGCAAGTTCGGCCAGGTGCGAAAAGCATTGACAGCAGCGGGCTGGAATGAAAGTGCGGCAGGAGGGCAGCCATGAGATCTGCCGCCATGCCAGTAGGCGCGGTATCGTGGTGGGTTGCGGGCAAGAACAGCGAAACCGTACCGCCCGGTACGCTGAGGAACATCCTGAAGAGTTCCGGCCTGACGATGGAGGATCTATGAAATACGCCATCTTGATTGAGCGCTCGGATACGGGTTACGGCGCATATGCGCCGGATCTTCCGGGACTCGGCGTCACCGGGGAAAGTATCGAAGAGGTCCGCAGCCTGATCTCGCGCGGTATTGCTCTGTATGTTCGCGAATTGCGCGATCGCGGCGAGGCAGCTCCAAAACCCACGGCTCTTGCGGAATACGCAGAGGTAGAGCTGGTCGCGTAGGGATGCCGCTAGTACCGAGATTTATTCGTCGCGCAAAGCTGACATAGGATCGATCCTCGTCGCGTGCCGTGCAGGGAGGTAGCACGCCAACAGGGCCGCAACCAGCAGAGTGGCGACAACCGCCGCAAACGAGCGCCAGTCGAACGCCCCCACGTTGTAGAGCAGGCCGCGGAGAGTGCGCCCCACAAACCAGACACCAGGAATGCCCAGGGCCAGCCCGATGAGCGCGGCCTTCATTCCATCGCCCACCACCAGGCCGAGAACCTGCGCGCGTCCCGCGCCGAGAGCCATGCGGATGCCCATTTCGTGGCTGCGCTGGGCCACCGCAAAGGTCATCACGCCGTAAATGCCGATTGCCGCCAGCACCAGCGCCAGTCCGGCGAAGCTGCCGAAGACCACGACGGTGAAACGGTCGCTGGCCACCGCCTGGTTCACTACCTGGTCGAGGGTCAACACGCCGGTCATCGGCAGATCCTGGTCCATCGAGTGGATAGCGGCGGCGACGCTCTTCGTCACCGCGGCCGGGTCGCCGTAGGTGCGCACCGCGATCGACGTGTAGGCCCAGGGACTCTGATCGAAAGGCACGTTCACTTCGGGCGCGCCGGACGTCGGACGAGCGCCAAACTGGACATCGTGAAAAACGCCGACGATCTGCCATTCCACGGGAGCGCCAAGCGGAGGATTGTGGCCTGGCAGCAGCTCCGGAATCCGCAGGCGCTGGGAAAGCGGGTCCATGCCAGCAAGGTATTGACGGGCGAAGCTCTCGCTGACCATGGCCACGCGGACGCCACCCGCGATATCGCCGGAGTTCAGGAAACGTCCCTTCGTGAGATGAATCCCGTACGTCTCGTAGTAACCTGGCGTGGACGGCTGGTAGAAGGCCGTTGGCTGTTTGCTCACATCCACCGCCGGTTGGCCGACAACAGAGAAGGGCAGGGAGTCGGCTCCGTTGGCGGGCAGGAACACCGAGAACGCCGCGCGCCGAACGCCCGGCACAACTTCGATTCTCTCCATCAACTGCCGGTAGAATTGACGTATCTGGTCCGTCTGCAACGTGCGGCCCATGCGCAGGGGAACGCGGAAGGTGAGGACGTGGTCGGTGCGAACGCCTAAGTCCGCGGTCGCAACGTTTATGAAACTGCGGACTACCAGCCCGGCGCCGGCCACAAGAATGAACGCCAAAGCGAATTCAGCGATCACCAGGACCCTTCGCAAAAGGCGATGCCCGCCGCCGGCGAGACTCCGCCCGCTTTCCTTCAACACGTCGGCGATGTTCTGACGGGCGGCCTGCCACGCGGGCGCACTACCGAACAATACGCCGCACAGCAGCGTCGCGCCCAGCGTGAACAGCAGCACCGGGATGTTCAATCGCGGGTCGGCCTCATAGGGAATGCCCAGATCGTTCCGGGGCATCGCCGCCATCACTCCTTTCAGAATTCCGCTCGCGCACAGAACGCCCAGCGCGCCGCCCAGACTGGCGAGGGCCAGGCTCTCGGCCAGGAACTGACGAAAGATCCGTCCGCGCGAAGCGCCATGCGCCACCCTAACGCCGATTTCGCGTTCCCGCGCCAGCCCCCAGGCCAGCAACAGATTGGCGATGTTGACGCAGGCGATCAGGAGCACGAAACCCACGGCCCCCATCATCAGCCACAGGCCGGTGCGCGTATTGGTTGGGAGAAAATCATTCTGGAGCGGCTCCACTCTGACGGTCAGGTCGGCATCAGTCTCCGGGTAAGCTTTGGCCAGCCGTTTCTGGATCACCGCCATCTCGGCGTTGGCGGCTTCCACTGTGATGCCCGGCTTCAGGCGTCCAAGTACCAGCAGCCAGTGATCCCGGCGGTTGATCTCGTCAGGCCGAAGAGCGAGTGGCACGCTCATCTGAGAGTCGCCTCGGTCGTTGGGGCCGGGGGCGGCAACGCCTATGATCGTGTACAGCTCCGCGCTCATGCGCAGCTTCCTGCCGATCACATTGGGATCGCTGCCGAATTTCTGCTGCCAGTAGGAGTAGTTCAGAATGACAACCCGGTCATTGCCCACCTTGGCATCGTCGGGAATGAAATGCCTTCCAAGATGCACGTTTTGTCCGATCAGCAGATCGAAGAACCCCGTGGAGCTGCGGGTGGCCTGAACCTCTTCGGTCCAGTTCGCTGTCGAAAGCGTAAAGCCCTCGCCACCCCAGGCGCCGAGGGTCTGGAAAACCGTGCTCTGGCGCTGCCAGTCCTGATAGTCCTCGGTGGTGGCGTTGATCCGTTCGCCCTTGCGGTGCTCCCACACCATCACCAGACGATCGGCATCAGGATAGGGGAGCGGCGCCAGCAGCACCGAGTAGAGCAGGCTGAAGATGGCTGTAGTGGCGCCGATGCCGAGAGCCAGGGCCAGCAGGGATACCACGGCAAACCCCGGACTCTTCCACAGCAGCCTGGAACCGAAACGAATGTCGCGCAGAAACTCAGTCACGTGGTAATGACCTCCCGTGAAGAGTACTACGCGCAATTCCGCTATCGGTTCCGCGCGTCTTCTGCCCGCGCGACCCCATATTGGTGTGCGCTGGCGCAGTGCCCCGGCCGCCCGGTTGCACCTCGCTTCTGTTTGTCTCCAAATGGTTAGGAGAGTGCTTTGGCCTTGGTCCCTGCATTATTCTTGCCACACAAGAAAAATTACCGAATTGTGACACTCCCGCCCATCATTGGATGTTAGCCTGGGACGTGAGTACACACCCTCTCGGCCCGAAGGCTCGCGTTCTGTTCAGCAGCGTCTTCGGGCCCTATGCCCAGAACGACGAATTCGGCAGCCGCACCATCAACCCGATGGAGCTCTATCATAATCAGGTCACGCGCGTGCAGGGCGAGTTCTCCATCCGCATGTTCCACCGCTCCTGGGGGCTCATGATGATCCAGCAGAATCTCACCAACCCTTCGACGCTGCTTGACTTTCCCACGCGTGAGCAATTCGCCGCCGAGTTGAAGGCCAATCGTTATGACGTCGTCGGCATCTCGGGCATCATCGTCAACATTGGCAAGGTGCGCGAGATGTGCCGCGTGGTGCGCGAGCTTTCGCCGGATTCGACGATCATTGTCGGCGGTCACGTCGCCGCCATCCCGGACATCGAGAGCATGATCGATGCCGACCACATTGTGAAGGGCGAAGGCATATCCTGGATGCGCAGCTACTTCAGCCAGAACCCGGACGCGCCGATCAAGCACCCCGATATCGTCTCCGGTTTCGGGCATCGCATCATGGGTATGCACATCCCGTTCCGGCTTCACAGCCCGGCCGCCACACTGATCCCGTCGGTGGGCTGTCCCATGGGCTGCAACTTCTGCACAACGTCGTCGTTCTTCGGCGGAAAGGGGAAGTTTCACAACTTCTTCGAGACCGGCGACGAGCTGTACGATGTCATGTGCGGCCAGGAAGAGCGGCTGAAGGTGCATTCGTTCTTCATCATGGACGAGAATTTTCTGTTGCAGCGCAAGCGCGCGCTGCGTCTGCTGGAGCGAATGAAGGAAGGGAAGAAGAGCTGGGACCTCTACGTGTTCTCTTCGGCCAACGCGATTCGCAAATACACCATGGACGAGTTGGTGCAACTGGGTGTGTCGTGGATGTGGCTCGGGCTGGAATCGCCGCAGTCGGATTACGCCAAACTACAGGGCGCCAATACGGTTTCGCTCACCCGCGAGTTGCGCGAGCACGGCATAAAGCTGCTCGGTTCCACCATCATCGGGCTCGAACACCACACGCCGGAGAACATCCGCCAGGAAATCGATTACGCAGTCTCCCACAATACCGACTTTCACCAGTTCATGCTGTACACGCCGGTGCCCGGAACTCCGCTGTACCAGCAGATTCAATCGGAGGGACGCCTGCTCGATGTGGACCTCGCCGACATCCATGGCCAGGACAAGTTCAACTTCGAGCACGCCGCCATCTCGCGCGAAGCTTCGAAGAAGTATCTCGATCTGGCCTTTTGGCGCGACTTTGAAGTGAACGGACCCAGCTTGTTCCGCATCTGCCGGACCACTTTCGAGGGCTGGAAGCGGTATCGCAACTACCCCGACCTGCGCGTGCGCCAACGCTTCGCCCGTGAACTCTCCGGTCTGCGGCACGCCTACACGGGCATATTGTGGGCCATGGAGCGCCGGCTGCGCGATACCAACGAAGCGGTCAGCCGCCGCGTTCGCGAATTGCGCAAAGATATTCTGCGGGAATCGGGCCTCGAAACGAGACTGACTGAGTACATCGTCGGCCCCCTTATGCTGTGGGCCGCGCGGCGCGAACGCAAGCGCCTCAACACCGGAAAAAGCTACGAACCGGACATGATCGTGGAGCGCCGCAACTGGGCCTCGGCAGCGGGCTAAAGCAGATATAATTCCAGCAAGGAGTCCATCATGCGATTGATCTTGTTGCTGGGCTTTTTGTGTCTGTGTTCGATCACGGTCTTCAGCCAGATTAAGCCTTTCTTCGCTGAGCCAACCGACGACGTACGTCTTGAAGCCGACCAGGTGACCCGAACAGCCGACCTCATTGTCGCCATGAAAGGCAATGTCCACGTGACCATGAAGGGCGTCACCGTCTACGCCGACGAAGCGGAGTACAACTATGTGACCGGCGAATTGACACCGTCAGGCCACGTGCGAATCAAGGTTAGAGACAGCCAGAGTGCGAAAGAGCAGCCCGTCGACCCGAAAGAGAACCCGACGGATACGCCCTTGCTGATGCCCAACGTCAAGTAGATTACTGCTTCGCCGGCTCGTTCGTTTCGAGCTTGACGGCGGAGAACACCGCGGTCTCGAGCATAGTTGCCACATGCGAGCAGACGCCGCACGATGCGGATGCGCGCCGGTTCGTCCGCCTGCGTAAGCATCTGGTAAGTTTGCTCTCCCGAGGCTCCGCGAAATTGCAGCGACGCGAGGCCGTTCCCGTGCGACACCGCGTCGGCATATGCCGAATCAGAATTGAGGCTCTGCCGGATCATCAACACGGCCTTGCGATGCTGCGCGGCGCTGGCGCCCACGAATTGCACGTCGGCGGCGATCGCCAGCACCGTGAAGAAAAGCATGGTCTTCCGTATTCCTCGCCACTGTATCCGGTTCACCATGGGCCGCATCGCATTGCATGGTGCTATCATCGAATTGGTTGAGGGGGCGCAACGGTTTCGACGGGATTGAATTGTTGTGGGAAGGCGTGCCGGGTTCCGAGCTCCCGTAAAACGATCGGAAACCAACAACTGCCAATAATCAGCAGTTTGCTTACGCCGCCTAATTAATTAGGTAGCCGCTCCGGGTGGGGGGCCTGTACTCCATCTATGAGCGTCATTTCACAGGCTTGGGCCGAGGGCTTCTGCCCGTAGCAGCAGGCTGACGACAATCGGGCTAAGCTGCCACTTACTTCGCCGGTTCTTTAGTGGCAGCCGACAACCACGAATCGGACACGCACGTAGTCTTTTCACGGCGGGCTTTTTCGGACGCGGGTTCGACTCCCGCCGCCTCCACCACTTCAATACTCTGTGCCCCCGCCTTACCGCTTCTCCTCAGGCAAGTTGATCCGCAGAACCTTGACGGCGGCCTGACGATCAAGTCTTGTGAGCACGCCGGGGTGGGGTAGAATCGTTCCACACCCGATGCCCCTCGGTCCCGGAGCTCGCCTCGGACCCTATGAAATCCTCGCCCGGATTGGGGAGGGTGGCATGGGTGTTGTGTACCGTGCCCGCGACCCACGGCTCGATCGTCAAGTGGCCATTAAACTCCTGCGGGCCGAGATGGCCGCCGACCCACAGGCGCGCGAGCGGCTCCGCCGCGAGGCCATGGCCGTTGCAGCACTCGATCACCCATATATTTGCAAAGTCTACGAAATTGGCGAGCACGGGGATGCGCTGTTCCTGGTGATGGAATACGTCGACGGAGAGACCCTGCATCGCCGGCTGATGAATGGTCGAATGTCTCCGCCCGAAACACTTCGCGCGGCTGGGGAGATCGCCGAGGCGCTGCAGGAAGCTCATGCCGGCCGGTTTCTGCATCGCGACCTGAAGCCCGCCAATATCATGCTGACCCAACAGCTACACGTGAAGGTGATGGACTTTGGTCTGGCCCGGCGATTCGCGGACGTGCTGCCCTCGGGCGAGGCCACGCGCGAGATGGACGGACCCCAACTGACGGCCCCTGGAACAATAGTCGGTACTCCCGACTACATGTCGCCCGAGCAAGTGAAAGGTCTGCCCTTGGACGTGCGCTCCGATCTTTTTTCCTTCGGCGTGATTCTGGCGGAGATGATCAGCGGCCGGCATCCGTTCCGCAGGCCGTCGACTGCGGAAACGCTCTCCGCCGTGCTCCGCGAGCCTCCCGATTTGAGCGATGACATCCCGCCGGGTCTGGCGGCTCTGGTGCGGCGGCTGCTGGCCAAGACCGTTGAGGATCGTTATGCGTCCATCGCCGACGTGCGTGCCGATCTGGCGCGGGTGGCCGCTTCGCCCCAGGCACTCGTCCATGAGGGCCCCGGGACCGCTGCGCACGCTGTGTGGATGCGGCCGGCATTAGCCGCTCTCATAATCCTCGTAGCCGGATTGGTGGCGTATGTGGCCGGGCATTCCGGGGCCATGCACCCGGCACTTCGCGCGCCGGAGGCCCCGGCCGGGCCTCGCGTGATCCGCTCGATTGCCGTGCTTCCGCTGGACAATTACTCGGGCGATCCGAATCAGGATTATTTCGCCGAGGGAATGACCGATGAACTGACGGCCGACCTCGCGACCATCAGCCAGCTTCGGGTCATCTCGCGCGGCTCCGTGATGCAGTTCAAAGGCGAGCATCGGCCGCCCACTCCTGAGATCGCCAACCTGCTGGACGTGGATGCGGTCGTGGAAGGTTCGGTGCTTCGAGTCGGCGACAAAGTGCGGATCACGGCGCAATTGATCGACGCGCGGGCGGACAAGCATCTCTGGGCCAGAAGCTTCGGCCGCAACTCGCGCGACGTGCTTGCACTCCAGGATGAATTGGCATCGGCAATCGCGCGCGAGATCCACGTGCAATTGACTCCAACCGAGCAGTCACGGCTGACCACCGCGCCAAGTGTGAATCCCGAGGCGTACGACGCCTATCTGAAGGGCCGGTATTTCTTCAACCGGCCGAGTGACGAAAACCTGAAAAGGGCAATCGCTCAATTCGAAGAGGCAGTCAGGTTGAATCCGGACTTTGCGCCCGCGTTCTCGGGACTGTCAGACGCCTACCTCTGGGCTGGTTATAACGAAGGGGTGCTCACGGCCTCCGAAGCGAAGCCGAAGGCCCAGGCAATGGCAGAGAAGGCCATCCAGCTGGACGGCACTTCGGCCGAAGCCCACACTTCCCTTGCCGTATACAAACTCTTCTACGAATTTGATTGGGCAGGATGCGAGAGCGAGTTTCACCGCGCATTCGCGCTCAATCCGAATTACGCGTTCGCTCATGATCAATTCGGCCTCGCGCTTGCGTTCCAGGGACGGCTTAACGAATCGCTGGCCGAGGGCAGGCGCGCATCGGAACTCGACCCCCTGTCCCCGCAAATCCCGATTGACAATCTCCTGGGGCTTGCCTGGCAAGGCAAATACCAGGCGGCGAGGGAGCAAGCCAGGAGGGCCTCGGATCTGGATCCGGCATTCTTCTTCGCGCCATGGGGAAACGGGTGGATCGATATTCAAGCTGGAAAGACCAGCGACGCCATTCCGGAATTTCAGAAAGCCAAAGCTCTGGAGTCGCCCGCGTTCGTTACCGCCTGGCTCGCGTATGCATACGGGGCCTCGGGAGATCGAGCGCGCGCGCTGGGGGAGATCGAGGACCTGAAAAGAACGTCGCTGCATCATCATGTTCTGCCTTTCAATCTGGCGATTGCGTATCTCGGTCTTGGTGATTACGAGCGCGCGTTGGGTTACCTGGAACAGGCTTACGCCTCCGATTCGCAATGGATGGGGTGGCTCAGGGAGGACCGAATCTTTGATCCGCTCCGCTCGGAGCCGCGCTATGTCGCGCTGTTGAGGAAGCTTCGATTCAGCAAGTGATCGCGGATTCCGCTCCTGGAGTCTCGTCGGCGCGTACTCGCCTGTACCCATTCAGGCCGCGCTCCGGGTTGTTTTGTCGCGCCACTTCGGATCTGGCGCAAACGGCGTTCGAGAACGCGTTGCGAGATTGGTTGTCAGAAGCTCCGTTATTCTGATTTCCCCGTCAGTGCCCCGCCTTCCGCTTGGCCTCCTCCTCCTGAGCTTTGCGCCATGTGGCCATCAGTCCATCGAGAGACTGCTGAATGCGGTCGGGATGATCGGAAATCTCCAGAAACATGGCGCGCATGTCAAACGGCGCGTTAAGGAAGGTACGTCGCGCGGCAGGTGCCGGGGGACCTCCCGGACTACTCGCCGGCGGGATCGGCGAAGGAAGCTGAATCGCGTACATGCCACCGTCGGCCAGCGGCTGATGCGGATACTGCAGGATCCATGCGCAGTTGTGTGAATCCAGAATCATGTTGGCCGAGACTAATACCCAGTGGCCCGCATCGGAATCCGCCGGCGCCTGGCAATCCCACAGACGCGAGTGTGGCACGAACGCCCTGGAATCGGAAAACCCATACATGTCGATGGGAACGTCCGTCAACTCATGCTGCTGCGCAAACTTCTCCACTTCGGGGAGGGCCTGGTTCCAATCGACATTGGAATCGCTCATCAGCCAGTAGAGAGGCCGCCCCATCGCGACCGGATTGACGTACGTGAAGTAGTAAGGATACTGCCGCACGGTGGTGATCAGACAACTCGCCACGAGCACGGTGGCCACTGCGGCTGTGGTCCATGCCAGCCGTCGCGAGGACCGTTCGATGAGGCGTGGCAGCGGCGCCAGCAGCATGGTCAGCAACACCAGCGGCACCGTGAAATGCCGGATGCTGATGTCCATGGGCCCGACCACGCAGATGCCGACGAAAACCAGCAGTGACACCCAAATGGCGCGCCAGTGCGCGACGAGTTCGGATGGAATTACAACCACGCCGCGGTGCTTCCGCCTGTGCCACAGCGCGAGCACCAGCGTCAATACCAGCAGGCCCAGAAAACCGGGCAGAGATTTCAGAACGAACAACACCGGAAAGTAAAACCAAACCCCGTGCGGATATTGACGGCCCAACAGGAACGATGGGCGCACGGCGGTGAGCAGCACCCACCCGAATCCGCGCAGGAACAACCACGGAGGCATCAGCAGCCGGCCGAGAAGGGCGGCCGGCAGACCGTGCCCGGAGAGCCCGGGAATATCCACGGGCTGGTTCCATGAGAAAAGAAAATACACCGCATACACCGCCAGCGCGGCCATCAATGTGGCTTTACGCAGCGCCCGCCAGCGAAGTTTTCTCCATGGGCGTGCAGCGGCTTTCTCCATGGGCTGGTCCGCAATGGCCCACCAGCGCGTGCTTAGTATGAACGTGAATATGGCGAGAACCAGGATGGCGCTGGAGAACTTCGAGAGCAGTGCACCGGCCAGCGCCAGCGCGAACCAGCGGGTGTTTCGGCGATCCGGGTTGCGCCACAATTCGCCTAGTGTCCACAACGTCAGAATCGCGAAGAGAGCGATTGCAGCATCCGTCAGCACCAGCGGACCGAAGGCCAGGAACGCAGGCATAGTCGTGAAGACCGCGAGACCGAGTAATCCGCCCCAGTCCCCGCCGATCCGCCGTCCAAACACGAACAGCACCCAACCCAGCAACAGGGTGAGCACTAACATCGGCAGCCGAGCCCACATCAGTGTCTTCTGAGGGTTGTTCCAGTGGCCGAGGACCCAGTCGCCGAACACCCACTCGCTCAGATAAGCGGGAAAGAAGCTCGTGCCGATGGTCCATTGTTGGCTTGAATAATCGGCGCGCGTACCCGCCATCGCGCACGACACGCCGGCCAGTATCTTGGGCAGTGGCGGATGCTCCCCGTTGAGACGCAGATCGAGTTTCTGGACGTAGCTTAAACCGGCGCCGATGTGCGCCACTTCATCAATGGTTGGGGATTCGCGCAGCGCGGCGCCGCCGGCCAGCACGAACATCGTCAGCAGCAGTACGGCTGCGGCCACCAGCGAAGGCCGGATTTGCATGGGATGTCTGTAGTTTAATACGTTGCGTCATCGCGGCTTTGTTCCGCGGGACTCGGAATGGCCAGTCGGGCCGGTCACCAGCTGAAGATTGTTCTTGACATAACTGAACCATTATATAACACTATTGTTATATGGCAGCCCGGACCGCGAACCTCGATGTCGCCTTTTCCGCGTTGTCCGATCCAACGCGGCGCGCGATTCTTTCCCGCCTGGCTCTGGGCGAAGCGACGGTGCTGGAACTGGCGAAACCGTTCGAGATGACCCAGCCCGCAGTCTCGCGTCACCTAAAAGTACTGGAAGAAGCGGGGCTAATTGTCAGGCGGGTGGAGGGATCGAAGCGGCCTTCACAGCTGGCGAAAGATGGCATGGAAGCTGTCGATCAATGGCTCGCCATGCTGCGGAAAGCTTTGGCCCGAAACTACGACCGGCTGGACAAGGTTCTGGCAGACATGAAATCGGAGAGTGGAAAGGGAACGCGATGAGCAAAATGACGCTGACCACCGAGGGCGATACACATATTCTTGTGACCCGGCGCTTCGCCGCGACGCCCGAAGCGGTGTACCGCGCGCACACCGAGCCCGAATTAATTCAGAAATGGTTGCTCGGACCGGAAGGGTGGACCATGCCCGTTTGCATTAACGATGCGCGGCCTGGCGGGAAGTTCCGCTACGAATGGAAGAACGGTAAAGGGCATGGGTTCCATGTGACCGGTGAGATTCTGGAGATGGAGCCTTACAACAGAATCGTCCACGTTGAGCGGATGCATCTGCCTGACGCGACCCCGGACAACCATGTCGAAACAAGGTTCGATCCCGACGGCGCCGGCACACTAATGAGTATGCGCATGAACCTGCCCGATGCCGAAACACGTCGGCAGATGCTCGCCACCGGTATGGAGCACGGAATGGAAGCGAGCTATGTCCGGCTGGAGAGCATGATTTAGTGGGCTGGCTCCGTCCAGGCGTCACACTTCGGGATCTTCGTATCTACTGACAGGTGAGCGCGAAGATATCGGAATCGAGTGCTGCCAGCCGAGACGGGTGGCTTGTTCGAACGCGTGGGCCATTTGGTTTTCCGGTATTTCGCGGGGACCTCACTGCACCGCGGCACCGTAACCGGCCGCCAGCTTCTCGCGCAAAGTCACCTTCACCCCATCGTCCACGAACGCAGCATCGACGGCCATGAGATTCGTTCGCAGGAAGTCCTCAGAGCCCCAGCCGAACACTCGCTCCACTTCTTCATACTCGCGGGTGAGCGTCGTAGGGGTGAGCATTCGCGAGTCGGTGCTGATGCTGAGCGGAACCTGAGCGTCATACAACGTGTCCAGCGGGTGCCATTGTAAGTCGCCAAGCGACGGAATGATCTGCACGTTGGAGGACGGGCACAGCTCCAGGTGAATGGCGTGTGCGCGGAGATGCGCCACAAGTGCCGGATCCTCAATACTGCGCGTGCCGTGACCGATCCTGGTGGGCTGCAGGAGACGCAGCGTCTCCCACACGCTTTCCGGCCCGCACGCCTCGCCAGCATGCGCGGTTCTGCACAAGCCACGTACCCGCGCGTAATCGTACGCCTTCACGTGCGCCGTAATCGGGAATCCCGCCTCATCGCCGGCAATGTCGATGGCCGCGACACGTGTCCCACGGAATGCCTCCACCAGCCGCGCCGTCTGCATGCTCTGCTCTTCCGTGAAATGCCGAAGAGTGCATAGAATCAGCCGGGCTTCGACGCCGGTCTCCCCGACCATACTTTCCGTGGCTTCATTAACAATCTCGACGACTCGCTCGGCCGTCAGCCCGCGATCCAGATGCAGCAAAGGCGCGAAGCGAATCTCCGCGTATACGATGTTGTCGGCTCGAAGTTGACGGAAAACGTCCTCAGTCACCAGGCGCAGCGCTTCCTCTTCCTGCATCAGACCGACGCCCTTCGGAGATCGCGCGAGAAAGTCCGCCAGATTCGTGCACCGTGCGGGCGCGACGTATTCGCTCAGGTACTCCTCGTGCGTGACTCCCGGCGCCAGCCGCGCCACTGCCGAATAGCTGAGCGAGCAATCGAGATGGAGATGAAGTTCAACCTTCGGGAGGGCGGCGAGCATAGAGATATCTTAGGCAGTTACCAAAAAAACAAATCCGGGAACCGGCTCGCACCGGCCCCCGGGATGGTGAGAAGGATAGGTTCCCCTTCGCTCGACTACATCCTCATTTCCCCTTGTGACGCGGCTCGCGCGAGCGGCGCCGGCGTGGCGTTCGCGCCGTTGAACTTCACCGAGACCAGCCGTGAAATTCCCGGCTCCTGCATGGTCACGCCGAAAAGCGCCTGCGCGGCTTCCATGGTCCGCTTGGCGTGCGTGATCACCACGAACTGCGTCTGTAGAGACATTTCCTTCAGCAGGCGCGTCAGCCGCTCGATGTTCGCTTCGTCCAGCGGCGCGTCCACTTCATCCAGAATGCAGAAGGGGCTCGGCTGATAACGGAAAATGGCCATCAGCAGCGCCATTGCCGTCAGCGATTTCTCGCCGCCCGAAAGCAGCAGGACATTCTGCAGTTTCTTTCCCGGAGGCGACGCGACAATATCGATGCCCGATTCCGCTATGTTGTCCTCATCGGTAAGCCGCATTTCGCCAACGCCACCGCCGAACAATGTCACGAACATCTCGCGGAAGTGTTCATTGACGGCCGCGAATGCCTCCGTGAACCGCTTACGCGATTCGACGTCGATATCGTGCAGCGCTTTCTCGGTGTCGCGAATCGAATCGAGAAGATCCTGCCGCTGCACGTTGAGAAATTCGTAGCGCTGCTGCGCCTCCTGGTGCTGTTCCAGCGCTTCAGGATTCACGGGACCCAGCGCTTCAATGCGTGCGCGCAGATCGGCGGCTTTCTGTTCGGCTTCGGCCAGCGCCTCATCCTCCAGCACGGTTTCTTCGCCCGCCGATAATTCCGCCACCGCGACGCCCAGCTCCTTTCGGCTGGTCTCGTCCATATACTTCAGTTCGGCTTGTCTGCGGACTAGGTCAACCTCTATCTGCGATCGCTTCTCACTCGCAGCCTGCACCTCGGCGCGCAGATGCTTCAGGTCCTCATCGAGAGTGGTGAGCCGGGCGCGCAATTCGGTCTCGTTCGCCGCCAGCGTCTCCACCTGTTGTTCCAGCATGCCGGTCTCTTCGGTAAGCGCCGCCGAGCGCGCGTCGAGTTCGATGTTGTCAGTCAGCAGCCGCGCCCGCTCCACTCCCAGGCGTTCCATCTCGAGCGCAATTTCGCTCCGCCGCGATGTCAGCTCGCCGATTTGTTGTTCGAGCCGCGACTGTGCCGCCCGCTCCGCCCTGCGCCTTTCATCGAACCCGGCCAGATCCGCGCGCAAAGCCGAATGCTCTTCTCCGACGGCGGTCATCTGCACCTGCAAAGCTTCCAGTTCCACTCGCGCTTCTTCGAGCGCCCGTTCCTGCTCAACCAGCGCCCGTTCCTTTTCAGCGAGCAGTGCAGTGTTGCTGTCGCGCTGCTCGATGGACCGCTGCCGTTCCTTCTCGAGCCGCTGCAGTTCCATACGCGAAACCGACAGCTTCGACTGCGCTCTGGACAGCTCCTCGCCCATCTTTCGGAATTCGTGATCGAGCGCCAGCGCCTCTTTTTCCTGCTGCTGTTGCGCGGAGCGGAGCCGCTCCACCTGTTCCACGAGCGCGGCTGTTTCTTTGTCCAGCTCCTCGATCGCGGATTGCGTTTCCGCCACAGCCGACTGCTTCTGCTCCACCAAGCCAGCCAGTTCCCGCAACTCACGCTTCAGGGCCAGTGGACCGGCCCCCGTCTTCTTCCCGCCGGTTACCGCGTAGCCGTGATAGCTGACGCCATCCGGCGCGAGGAAGTACGCGTCGGGCCACAGGGGAGCGAGCCGCTGCGCGGTTTCATGATTCTCCGTCAGCCAGCAACTGGCGAGACGCGGAATGAGGTCGGCGGGCGCGTGCGTCAGCCCATTCGTAAACCGCAGGCGATCGCCAAGGCGGCCCGTGATGCCCGTCTCCGATGCCGGGTCATATTGCCGCTCGCGCGCAGCCGGCCATTCGGCGGGATGAATCAGGAACGTCGCCCGGCCATCCTGTCCGGCGCGCATCACTTCCACGCCGCGATTCGCATCGCACCAGTCGTTCACCACCACGTATTCCAGCTCTTCATGCAGGAACTCTTCAGCGGCTTTCTCGAAGCCGCCTTCCACCTCGACGAAATCCGCCAGCACGCCGAGCGGTTTCAAATCCGCCGCCTGGCCGCGATCCACGGCCGTGAACAGCCGCTTCACGCTTTCGGTGGTGTAGGAGCGATGCGAAATGATCTCTTCGAGCGAATCTTTGCGCGCCTTCAGCCGTGATGCTTCACCGCTGATCTGGTCCAACACGCGGCGCAGTTCCAAGAGGCGGCGCCGCTTATCGTTCAGATCCAGGTCGAGAGTTTTGCGGTGATCCTCGGTTGCAGCCAGTTCCATTTGCCGCGCCGACATCCGGCCGGAGAGATCCGCCTTCACCGCGCCGAGCCGCTCCATCTCGCGCGCCGCGCTCTCCTCATCCACAAGGACACGCGCTGTGTCTCTTTCATTGGCCGCAAGATAGCCTTCAATCTGCGTAATTTGATTCTTCAGTGTGGACGCTTCGCCCAGCAGGCGCAGCACTTGCTGCCGGCCCACTTCCAGCCGCCGCGAATGTTCCTGAAGCTGCTGCTGCAGGCCTTCGCGCTCAGCGTTGGTTGCGATCAGCTTCTGGCGTACGATTTCGGTTTGCGCCTCCAGTTCGGCGAGCGTTGCCACCTGCCGCTCCAGCAGCTCTTCGCTCTCCCGCTGCCGGTTGGCGAGCTCCTGCCCTTCCGCTTCGCCCTGGGTCAGCCGCGTCTCGATGGTGGAAATCTGCGCGGCCTGCGATTCCAGCCGTCCGCGCGTCCGCTCCTGATCCACTCGCAGTTCACCAAGCCGGGCACGCGCGCCGGTGAGCTCCGCATCCAGCCGGTAGCTTTCCTGCTGCAGGGCCGTGTATTCGGTTTCCTGCTCGCCTACCTTCGCCGCAAGCGCCTGATATTCGCCGGTGGCCAGATTCAGCTCGATGACTGTTTTCGTGGTCTCACGCTCGAGCGTGCGGAACCGCCCGGAAAGAGCTCGCCGCAGCATCTGCAGCATTTCGCTCTTGTATTCGTCGTAGCGTTTCGCCTTCGCGGCCTGGCGCTTCAGTGAGTTCACCTGACGGCTCACCTCTTCCAGGATGTCGAACACGCGGGCGAGATTCTGTTTCGCGCCTTCCAGCTTCGCTTCGGCCAGCCGCTTGCGAGTTTTGAATTTGCCAATGCCCGCGGCCTCTTCAATCACCGCGCGGCGGTCCGAAGGTTTGTTGCTGAGGATCTGGCCGATGCGGCCCTGCTCGATGATGGCGTAGCTTTCCGGCCCCAGACCAGTACCCAGAAAAAGGTCCTGAATGTCACGCAGGCGGGCGATCTTTCCGTTGATCAGGTATTCGCTCTCGCCGCTGCGAAACAGCCGCCGCGTGATGGTGATCTCCTGGGCCTTCCGGGGCGCGGCCTCAACGGCCTCCACGACCTCAGCCGCGGCGTGGCCATTGGACGTGCCATTCGAATGCCCGTTGTGGCCGTTCAAAGGCAGGTCCACATGCAGATTCGGATCGGCCAGCGTCATGGTGACAGTGGCCATCCCCAGCGCTTTGCGATCCCGCGTGCCCGCGAAGATGACGTCTTCCATGCGGGTGCCGCGCAGCATGCGAGCCGATTGCTCGCCCAACACCCAACTGATGGCATCGCTGAGGTTGCTCTTGCCGCAGCCATTCGGTCCCACAACGGCGGCGATGCCCGTGCCGTTGAAGCGCATTTCGGTCTTATCGAAGAACGACTTGAAACCCTGAATCTCGACGCGCTTAAGTCTCAGCAACGGTTCACGCCCCCTTCCACTTTAATGACGTCCCGGTTCTCTCTTCGGACGCAGGCCACACATCAGCTTTCTCGGGGGGGATGAGATCATCCTAAACGCATTCCCTGGAAAAGTAAAGCGGCAGCCATACCAGATATTGTAGCGCCGTTCCGGCTGCCCCCACATCCAGGAATCCACCTGAAAATAATCCGATCAGCGCTTCAACAGCTTGAACGCGATTTCCCGCCCGTAACCGCGGCCGTACGCCAGCGAGATCCACAACAGCGCAAAAGGCTCGAGAACACGGGCTTGCTTAAGCGGACCAGCGTCCACGCGTCGAAACCGAGTTCTTCCGTAAGCTGTCTCACGGTTTCCTTGGCGCCGGGGTCGTCGCCGCAATAGAACATCACCGCTTTGTCGGACCCAAATGCCGGATTCTCCATGATATTGAAGCCCACCGTGTTAAAGGCCTTGACCACCTTTGCGCCAGGCGCCCATGCCGCGACCTTTTCGCCCGCCGACGTGATGTTGCCGAGTTCCAGCCCTTGCAGGTTTGGCTGCAAAGCGTTCGTCAGGTCGATGAGGGTTTTCCGGTAAGATCGCCGAGGCTCGCAAGGACCTCTCGGGCCGCCTGCCAGGGAGTGGCCAGCAGCAGCGTTTCGTTGTCCCGCGCCACATCCGCCGGCGTTGCGGCACTGGCCTTGCCGCCCGCTCTGGCCACCAGTTGCTTCATGACTTCCGAGTTGGGATTGCGTGAGCTGAAGGTGACTTCATGCCCAAGCTGAGCCCAGCGCGCGCCCAGTGTGCCTCCCACGTGGCCCGATCCGATGATGCCGATTTTCATGCTCAATCGATGCTCATGCTGCTCTCGGGATTCAGGACTCGTCCACCCGAAGCAAAAACTCCCTCGCCTTACCATCACAGCGGTAGCCCAGCGCCTCCGTGAAATGGCGCACGGCGTCGTTATCGAGCGGCCCGGAAAAGACCAGACCGCTGGCACGGGTTTCGAGGGCCAGTTGGCGCGCACGGTCGTGCAATGCCTTGGCGACCCCGCGCCGCCGGAAATCCGGAAGCACAAAGAGGTCGCTGAGAATCCAGACGCGCTTCATCCAGACCGAGGAGTAGCTCGGATAAAGCTGCGTGAAGCCCAAAGCGCGCTGGAAACTTCCCGACCCCTCGCTCGCGAAGAAAATGGTGGAATCGCGGCGCTCCAGGCGTTCCGCCAGGAAGACTCGCGACCCTTCCGGATTTGGAGGCTGCGCGTGATGTTGGCGATACTCGTCAAACAGACCGACGATGAGGGAAAGGTGGCGGGTGTATGCCTGGAGAACTTGCACCCCTTCATTTTCGCCCCATCGCCCGCGATTTTGGTCTCGGAATTCCCGGAAAATGATGTGCCTACGACTGAACGGTCTGCGGGACGCCGCCGCTCGCCCGGCCAGGAAGGAAGTTGTCCAGCATTTTCTTCAGCTCGGCTTCGCTGATCGGCTTGCTGATGTAACCGTCCATGCCCGATTTCAGGCAGCGTTCCTTGTCCTGTGGGAGAGCGTAAGCGGTCATGGCGATGATTGGCGTGTGCAGCGGGGTGCCCGCTTCCAGGCGCCGGATCTGCGCGGTGGCCTCGAATCCGTCCAGCTCGGGCATCTGGCAATCCATGAACACAACCTCATAGTCGCCGTTGGCCCAGCGCTCCACTGCCTCGCGCCCGTTCACCGCCGTCTCCACCATCATGCCGGATTTTTCCAACAGTCGGCGGGCAAGTTTCTGATTGACCGCGTTATCTTCCACCAGCAGGATTCGATGAGACACCGGCGGCGCCAGCTCGACCGATTCCGGCGGCGTAGTCGCCCTGGGAACATCGTTCAAAGCCCCGAGAATTGCGCGCCGCAGGGTGGACTGGCTCACCGGTTTGAGCAGCCGTTCGGCGATTCGCGCCTGATCGAGACGGCGCCGGTCCGCCGGAATCTCGGCCGAGCTCAGCATCAGGATCGCCACGTCCTCGCCACCCGGCATCAGCCGAAGCCGCTCCGCTGTTTCGAGGCCATCCATGCCGGGCATGTTCGCGTCCATCAGGATCAAACGGAATGGCGAGCCTCTTTCCTCCTCGGCCAGCCACGCTTCCACCGCGGATTCGCCCGATCCCGCGCTGGCCACCTCCAGCTTCCAGGTCTCCAGCGTCTCCTCAAGAATCTGCCGGTTGGTGGGATTGTCATCTACCACCAGTACGCGCGATCCGCGATACTGCATCAGCTCCAGCGCCCCAGACGCCGCGACTTCTTGCTGGGCGACACCCAGCGGCAATTCAAAGAAGAAGCGGCTGCCCTTGCTGAGTTCGCTTTTCAGCTCCAGACGCCCTCCCATCAACTCCACCAGGCGATGCGAAATGGTCAGCCCCAGCCCGGTTCCGCCGTATTTTCGCGAAGTCGCCGTCTCAGCCTGGCCAAAAGCCTCAAAGATGCGGGAGCTCTGGTCTCTGGCGATACCAATACCGGTATCGCGGACGCAGAACATCAGCCGGCAACCGCCAGGCAGCAAAGATGACAACGAGACCTCAGTCTCCACCTCGCCCTGGTCTGTAAACTTGATGGCGTTCCCAATCAGATTGATGAGCACCTGGCGCAGCCGCCCGCAGTCGCCCACCACGGTTTCAGGCACATTCGGGGTAATCCGGCAGAGCAGCTCGATATTCTTCCTGGCAGCGCGCACTGACAACGTGCGTACAATGTCGAACACCGCTTCGCGCAAATCGAAGGCCTCCGTCTCGATGGCCAGCTTGCGTGCCTCGATGCGCGCGAAATCGAGGATGTCGTTGATCACGCGCAGCAGCGCGTTCGCCGAGTTCTTCACGTCAGTCAGATATTCGGTCTGTTCGCGGGTCAGTTCGGTGTCGAGCGCCAGCTCGGTCATTCCGATAATGCCGTTCATGGGAGTCCGGATCTCATGGCTCATGTTGGCCAGGAACTCCGACTTGGCCCGGTTCGCCTGGTCGGCACGGGCACGCGCCTTGCGCGCGAGCACGGTCTGCCATGCCAGCAGCGCCGTAATGATCCCCAGCGCCAGAGTGGTCCACAGAAACCAGCGTTGCCGTTCCTCGTCGTGCTGGAACAGCATGAGGGATTTCAATTCTGAACTCGAGACCGGCGACCACAGGGCCAGCCGCTCGCCCAGCCATCCGTCGCGCGCCATGTCCGAGATCCCCGCCCGAAGCGAATCGGCGGCCGGCGCCGCCTCCGGAAGCGCGGCAATTCCGGATCTGACCACCGCGGCGGGCACCACGTGCATGGAGAAGCGGGCCGTCTCGCATCCCGCCGGGCGAGCCAGCAGCATCTCCGACAGATATCGCGATTCGGCCCAGGCCGCGTCGGCCTTGCCCGAGCACACCGACTTCAGCATCGCGGCGTTGTCGCTTTCCACCATGATTTGCGCGTGCGGAAAGTACTGCCTGGCCAGCGCCAGCGCTCGTTTAGGCAGCTTCGCCACGGCCACGCGCGCATCGGCGGCGTCCGTCGGCGCGGCCAGGTCTTTCGACTGCAGGGACATGAGCGCGTAGTAGTTCTGGATCCACGGTCTGGTGAAATAGCAGCGCGGGAGCCGTTCCTGATTGGGCGCCAGCAGAGGCCAGAGGTCGACGTACCCGGCCCGTAGCGCGCGGGTCGGGCCGCTGGCGATTACCCATTGCAGGCGGATGTGGCGCCGCCGGGCGGCCTCGTTCAGCACATCGACGGCGAATCCGCGCACCCTGCCGTCCTCGCCGATGACGTAATAAGGAGGAGCGTTGTCGGCGCCAATGCGGTAGACGCGGTCCGGCACCCGATGCGTGTACCAGTTGAGCAGGAACATCCCACCGGCGATGGCCGCAGCACTGGCTATGAGGCCGACTAAGCCCACACTTCTGCCGGTGTCACGCCAAAGGCGCATCTCACAGCATGATCGACAGGATTCCTTGCCGCCGTTAGGGTACTATGCCGGTGAAGGTAATAGGGTCCTGCGGCCCGGCCAATCGCCCGTGGCTAGTAACTGGTTACAATACAGCCAGCATTACGCCATGAGCGGCCCGTCCCAGTCCCCCTCCATCCGGCACCCGGCCCGCCCGCGCGGGGTGGTCCGCCTGTTCGGCGATCTTCGCGTCAGGCCGAAGCTGATGGTGCTGCACAACCTGTTTTTCCTGGTTCTGTCGGTGGCGGTTTACTTTGCTCTGATACCCGTGTTCGAGCAGGAAGTCCGTCAGGCGCAGGTGCGATCGCTCAATGCCGGAGCCTCATCCCAACAGCCGCAGGCCGAATACCACCAGGTGATCCGTCAAGCCAAGATCAATCTCTTCTGGGTCCTTGGCGCGGTCTACGCGGCTGCCGTCCTGCTGCTGGAGGCGGCGATCATGCCGCTCTATGTCTACCGGCCGCTGGGCGCCATGCTGCGAGCCGATGAAGCAAGCCAGCATGACGACCGCGCTCGTGAACTGATCGACGTTTCGGAGATACCCGGCGATGAGATTGGCCAGATCATGCGCTCGCGGAACACCACGGTGGAGGAGCTGCGGCGCCAGGAGGAGCAACTCGAAGAAGCTTTGCAGCAGCTCACCCGAACAGCCGAGGCTCTGCGCCTCAAGAACGAACAGCTCGAAGCTCAGGACCGGCTGGTCAGCCTGGGAATTCTCAGCGCCAGCGTTGCCCACGAGTTGAACACCCCATTGGCTGTACTCCAGGGTTCGCTCGAGAAGCTGCTCGAAGTCACCAGTGATGCGCACACGCACGATCGCCTGGCCCGCATGTTACGTGTCACCCAGCGGCTGCGCACGATCAGCGAGAGTCTGGTGGGCTTCTCGCGCGTGCGGCGGCAGAGCACCGAAACGGTTCTGGTCCGTCCCGTGGTGGAAGAAGCGTGGAACCTGGTGGCGTTTGCCGGCAAGGCGGCATCCGCGGGGTTCCTCGTGGCCGTAGACGCAAACGCTGCAGTGCGGGGCAATGCCGACCGCCTCGTCCAGGTCTTCGTGAATCTGCTCCGCAACGCCCTGAACGCGGTACCGGCCCAGGATGGACGCATCGCAGTGCGCGCGCGAACGGAAAAGAACCGGGTGATCATCTCTATTGAAGATAACGGTCCGGGCATTCCGCCGGAGGTGCTGCCGGATATTTTCGAGGCATTCGTGTCGACGCGGCTTGACGCGCGCGGCACGGGCCTGGGGCTCACCGTCGCCCAGGGCATTGTGCATCAGCACGGCGGCACAATTACCGCATCGAATCGCGCCGAAGGCGGTGCGTGTCTTGAGGTAGCTTTGCCCGCGGCGGCAGGCTGACCGGAAGCGGTGAGCGAACAATGCCGAACCTCTTCACGCTCATCCTGCAGATCGGTGTCGTTCTCCTTGCCGCGCGTATTGTCGGGGCGCTGTTCCGGCGAATCCATCAACCTCGGGTGGTGGGAGAAATGGCGGCGGGCATCATGCTGGGCCCGTCGTTGCTGGGGTGGTTGGCGCCACGCGCTTCGACAATCGTTTTTCCCCCCGCGAGTCTGACCTATCTCAGCGGACTGAGCCAGATAGGTGTGGTTCTGTTCATGTTCCTCGTGGGGCTTTCGATCAACCCCGCGGAACTGCGTAAGCAAGGACGGGCCGCCGTCCTGGTAAGCCACGTCAGTATCGTCCTGCCGTTCGGTCTGGCGTTCATAATGGCGCTGTTCCTCTATCCGGAATTTTCCGGCAATGGAGTGAAATTCACCAGCTTCGCGCTTTTCATGGGTTCGGCAATGAGCATCACCGCGTTTCCGGTGCTCGCCCGAATTCTCGCCGAACGCGCTCTGCTGGGCACCCGCATGGGCACTCTGGCAATCGCTTGCGCCGCCGTGGACGACGTCACCGGCTGGTGCGTGCTGGCGTTTATCGTCGCCCTGATTCGAGCCTCGCGTTCGCCGATTCCAGTCTGGGTGACCCTGGCCGGCGCGGCGGCCTTTGTTCTGGCGATGGTCTTTGGGGTCAGGCGCCTGTGCACGCGCTTCGAAACGACTTACCTCGATACCGCCACGCTGACCGACGGTTCGGTTTCGACGATTATCCTTTTTGTATTGGCCTCCGCGCTCATTACGGAGGCTTTGGGCATCCATCTGCTGTTCGGCGCGTTTCTGGCAGGCAGCGTCCTGCCCAGAAACCAGGCGTTCGTGCGGGAGTTGCAGAGCCGCTTCGAATCGGTCACAGTCCTGCTGTTGCTGCCGCTGTTCTTCGCCGTCACCGGCCTTCGCACCAGCGTCGGCGCGATCCGGGGAGCCGGGATGTGGGGCTATTGCGCGGCGATCGTCGTGGTCGCCATCGCGGGCAAGCTGGGAGGCTCGCTGTTGGCGGCGCGTGCGGCAGGCATAGCGTGGCGCGATTCAGCGGCGCTCGGCATTCTCATGAATACGCGCGGACTCATGGAGCTGGTCATTCTTAACATCGGTCTCGACCTCGGAATCATCTCACCTGCAATGTTTTCGATGATGGTCCTCATGGCCCTGATTACCACGTTCATGACAACTCCCCTTCTGCATCTGGTATATCCCGGTCTCAACGCCTCTTCCACCGGCCCAAACCTCGAGTCCCCAACGCTCTCACCGTTGCTGCCCCGATGAATACCGATAAACGACTGGCGATGATTCTTGCGGGCGCTTTGCAACATGTGCAATAATCTGTGCCATTCGCGTTTGAACCTGTGAACGAGCGACATGACTGACGTACTCACAAATACCGCCCTGGTGGATATTGCGGTTCTGGACGACGATCCGGACTTCCGCACGTACCTTGAAGACACGCTGAAGGACGAGGGCCAGTACAGCGTGCGCACGTTCGCAAAACCTGAGGAGTTCTTCGCCGACCTGGAGCAGCGGGTGCCGGACATTCTGCTGCTGGATATGAAGATGGGCGAGTTCCCTGGCGAAAAAGTCCTGGAACAGGTGCTGGCTTCGTATCCGGCGCTGTGCGTGATTGTGGCCACCGGGTATCCGTCGCTTGAGGACATGCGGGCCACGTTCAAGCTGCGCGTGTTCGATTATCTGTCGAAACCGTTCTCTCTCGCTCAACTCCGCCAGACGCTCAGCAATGCCATTGAGAAGTTTGGCCTCGGCCGCACCATGCCGGACCGGCTCCGCGAACGCCTCGGCCATCGCGTGAAGCTGTTGCGTGTGGAACGGGACTGGTCCCTGAAGGATCTGGCGGCCATCACGCGGCTGAGCGTTTCACAGATCAGCTCCATCGAGCGCGGCGCGAACATGCCGAGCGTCGAGAGCCTTCTGGCCATCTGCAAGGCCTTCGACAAGAGACCATCGGAAGTGCTGGCGTCTATCGATTTCTAGCGTCCTGTGCGTGTGCTCGAAGCAGACCCGCGAATGCTATCCTGGACCACTGAGGCTAGATCACAGACAACACCATGACCTTACGAATCCAACATCTCCTGCTGTTAGCCGCACTCCCGCTTGCCGCGCAATCGCTGGACACTCCCGTGCTCCCCGATGCGGCGAAGAATATTCAGGTTCTTCCTGACGCGCATATCAAGCTGAAGTATCATTTCGTGGCCGTTGGCAAGCAGATCTACAAGTGCGACAACGGCGCATGGTCGAAGACATCGGCGCCGGACGCGGCTCTCTACGACAAAGATTCGAATCTGGTGGCCCATCACACCGCGGGGCCGACGTGGACCATGGTGGATGGCAGCGGCGCCATTCGTGCTGTCGGCGGGCCGGCCGTGCACTTCGCCCCACCCGATGGCGCCTCCATCGACTGGTTGCGGCTCGACGCCGACAAAGCCAGCCGCACGGGCGTGTTCAGCGACGTAGCCATTATTCAAAGGCTGTACACCGGCTTGGGAAAAGCTTCTTCTTCAAGCTGCTCGGCGGGAGAGGTGGACGAGGTTCCCTACACCGCCCACTATTATTTCTGGAGCATGAAGTAGTGCTGGCCGCGATTCTGTCCGCGGCATTCGCGTTGTTTGCTGGACAGGCTCAGGAGCCGGCCACCGGGCCAGCGATCGCGGTTCATGAAAACGTCGTGTATGGATCGGTGAACGCGGCCGATCTGCACCTTGATGTTTATGAACCCGCCGCCCGTGCGGCCGAGCCGCGTCCGGCGGTCGTGCTGATTCACGGAGGCGGATGGATCAGCTTCGACAAGAGCACCATGCGATCCATGGGAAACCTGCTCGCAAGGCATGGTTTCGTGGCCTTCGCGGTGGATTATCGTCTCTTTCACGATTCCCAAAACCGCTGGCCGGCGCAACTGGACGATGTGCAGCGGGCGGTCCGCTGGGTGCGCGCCAACGCGGCTACCTATGGAGTGAACCCCGCTCGCATCGGCGCGTTCGGCCACTCGGCGGGTGCGCAACTTGCGGCGTTGCTGGGCATGGAAGACACGCGCGACAACGCAGATCCCGCTCTGGCTAAATACTCGAGCAAAGTGCAAGCGGTGGTGGACGTCAGCGGGCCCACCGATTTCACCACCGAGAGGGACCCCGACGATCTCGCGTTTCTGACCGATTTTCTGGGCGCGACTTACGAGAAAGATCCCCAGGTCTGGCGAGACGCATCGCCCGCGTATCATGCGGCCAAAGATGACGCGCCCTTTCTCATCGTGCACGGAATCGAGGACAAAAGCGTGCCTATCGCGCAAGCTCAGGAACTCTATGAGAAGCTGCTGGCTGCGGGGGTCGCCGTGTCATTCATCAAAGTGAACGACGTCCATACGTTCCAGACTCCGGAAGCGCGGCGGGAGCTCGCCCTCGATTCGCTCGGATTTTTCACCCACAACCTGGTAGCGACGCAGTAAGAGCGGTGATTAGTGGGCGAAGCCCGAAGTCGTGTTAACCGAGATCGCCCGCCGGCTCTCGGGCTGTTGAGTTGGAACATTGCTGGCTCCGACGCGTAGATGTAGACGTGGAGGATCTGGTCCTCGGGTTGTTGGAGATCTTTGGCGAATTCCTGTTGGAATGGCTGTTCGGGCTGGGCGCGGAGGCCCTGAGTGGGCTGGTTGAGCGCAAGGAGCAGGACCACCCGACAGCGTCCGCGATCAAGCTGGCAGGTGCGGGCGGGGCTGCCGGACTCCTTTCCGCCTGGATGCTCCCACAGCGGCTCATTACTGCCCATGTCCTTCTTCCCGGAGTGAGTGCCCTGCTGGCACCGTTGGCCACGGGAATCGCGATGCACCTTGTTGGGAAAAGACTGCGTCACCTGGGACGTCAAACTAGTAATCTAAGCACGTTCTGGGGCGGAGCGATCTTTGCACTCTCAATGGCGTTGATCCGATTGTGGCTCGTCGGCGCGCCTCACTAACGGCACCATAGGCGTGCGCCAAACCCGACGGAGTGGCCCGCGGCTCGGCGCGGCCCGTGGAATTCTCGCCTCTTCCTCCGGTTGCGGGCGGCGGCGGGGTTAGACAGCAACCCCGAGCTCTGCCGACCCCAGTTCGCCGCGAATTGCGATAAAGTCTGGGCATGGCGATCTGGCGGACCCGCTAAGGCCGCGTGTTCACCGAAATCGCGCGCCCACTCTCGTATGCCGCAATCGCCGCTTCCTGGTTGAGGATGTAGCCGAGTTCGTCGACGCCTTCCAGCAGACAGTGCTTGGCGAATGGTTCCACGGGAAACTCGACGCGCCGGCCGTCGGGAAGGACCAACGTCTGTGACGCAAGGTCGAGCGCGAGCTTCGCTTCGGGATTCGCGAACAGCCACGCGTGCACATCGCGCGGCACGATCACCGGCACCAGCGAGTTCTTCAGCGAGTTCTGTCGAAAGATGTCGGCGAACGACGTGCTGATCACCGCGCGAAAACCGTACTGCGTCAGCGCCCACGGCGCGTGCTCACGAGAGCTGCCACAGCCGAAGTTGTCGCCGCCCAGCAGAATCTGCCGTGCTTTCGATTCCGGTTTGTTCAGCACGAAATCGGGTTTCGCCGCGCCGGACGCGTCATAGCGCCAGTCATAGAAAAGCTGGTCGCCAAGGCCCGCCTTCGAGATGGTCTTCAGAAACCGCGCGGGTATGATCTGATCCGTGTCGATGTTGTCCACCGGCACAGTAACGAACTGGCTTTCAAACGGCGTGAATTTTTCCATTGAGCAGCTTCCTAACATCGGTTACCGCGCCCACAACGGCGCTGGCGGCAGCGGTCAATGGGCTGGCCAGGAATGTGCGGCCTCCCTTCCCCTGACGGCCTTCAAAATTGCGGTTGCTGGTTGAGACGCTGTATTCGCCGGGCTGGAGCTGATCGCCATTCATCGCGATACACATGGAACAGCCGGCTTCCCGCCACTCTGCGCCGGCCTCGCGAAACACACGGTCCAGCCCTTCGGCTTCCGCCTGGCGCTTGATCCAGCCCTTCGGCTTCCGCCTGGCGCTTGATTTCCTGCGAGCCGGGCACCACCATCGTGCGCACACCCGCGGCAACATGACGGCCCTTGAGAACCGAAGCCGCGCTGCGAAGATCGGAAATGCGGGAGTTGGTGCAGCTTCCGATGAAGACCACGTTAACCGCGTGACCCTCAATCGGCGTGCCGGGCTGCAGGTCCATATAGCGAAGCGCCTTCGCCAGGGAATCGCGTTCGAGAGGATCGGACATCGAGGACGGATCGGGAACCGCGCCGGAAATCGCCATACCCATGCCGGGGTTGGTGCCGAACGTGACCATCGGTTCAAGAGCCGACGCGTCGATGCTGACCGATCGATCATAAACAGCGCCGTCGTCGGTGGGAAGCTGCCGCCACAGCTTCAGCGCTGTTTCCCAAGCCTCTTCCATCGACAGCGAACGAATGGCCGCGCCCGTATACTCGAACACACATCCGGTGCCGCCGCCGATGCCGATCTTCGCGATCAGGGCGAGAATGATGTCTTTCGCGCCCACGCCATACCGCAGCGCGCCATCCACTTTCACCTGAAACGTCTTCGATTTCTGCTGCAGCAGGCATTGCGTAGCGAGCACATGCTCCACCTGGCTGGTGCCGATGCCGAAGGCCAGCGCACCGAATGCGCCATGCGTGGCCGTGTGACTATCGCCACATACCAGTGTCATACCCGGTTGCGTGAGGCCTTGTTCGGGACCGATGACGTGCACGATGCCCTGACGATCGCTGTGCAGACCGAAGAACGGGATGCCGAACTCGGTGCAATTGGTCTCGAACTGCTTCACCTGGGTCGCGGCGATGGGATCGACGATGGGCAGCATGCGCGGCGTAGTGGGAATGCTGTGGTCCACGGTGCCGAAGGTGAGATCGGGACGCCGCACCTTGATGCCGCGCTCGCGCAATCCGGAGAATGCCTGCGGCGAGGTGACTTCGTGGACCAGGTGCAGGTCGATATAGATGAGCGATGGCGCGCCGGGGTTTTCGGCGACCACGTGGCTGTCCCAGATTTTTTCAACGATGGTACGAGGTTGCATTTTATTCACACGAGAGACGCCACGGCGTCTCCAACTTCCGATGTCGTGGCCGGCTTTCCGGCGGGTTTCAAATCGCCGGTAACGCGGCCGGATTCAATTACGGATTCTATGGCTCGGTTGACCGCTGCCGCCTCATTCTTAAGGCCAAAGCTATACTCCAGCATGGCCGCGACCGAGCCGATGGCGGCCAGCGGATTGGCTTCGTTTCGTCCTGCGAGGTCAGGCGCGGAACCATGTACGGGCTCATAAAGACCGGTCCATGCGCGGGTTCAGCACAAGCTGCATGGCGCAGTTGTCCACCAGCAGATGGTCGAGCGCAATGTCCGGATAATCGGCGGCAACTTCGACGACAACCTTGCGCCAGAGCTGCGAGTTTTCGAGCACGTTCGATTTGTCGACGCTGGTGACCTTTTTCCGGCGGTTGCGCGCCAGCGACATGGCGACTCGGGTGACGCGCTCGATTTCCGCTCGCGTGTAAGACATGGTGTTCACCGCGCGCTCGTCCGCGCCAGTGCCGGAAATTCCCCGCGGCGTGCCGTAGTAGATGCCGCCGGTGAGCTCGCGCACGATGATCATGTCCGTGCCGGCGAT
>JBEKFB010000015.1:0-27094 GCA_050013535.1 Bryobacteraceae bacterium
AGGTCGCGCATCACCTCCAGCTCGAATTCCTTCCAGCCGATGACGCTTTCCTCCATCAACACTTCATGGACGGGCGAGAGATCGAGGCCCTTCTCCAAAATCTCGACCAGATCTTCCCGGTTGTACGCGATGCCGCCGCCTGTTCCTCCCAGCGTGAAGCTGGGGCGAAGAATAGCCGGGAAACCGATTTTCGCCGCGAACTTCAGCCCGCTGTCCACGCTGTTGATCAGTTGCGACTGCGGCATGTCGAGCCCGATCTTCTGCATGGCGTCTTTGAACAGCAGACGGTCTTCGGCCTTCTTGATGGATTCGATGCGCGCGCCTATCAGTTCCACGCCGTACTTGTCCAGCACGCCCGCGTCGGCAAGGTCGACAGAGAGATTCAGCCCGGTCTGTCCGCCCACCGTGGAGAGCAGAGCATCGGGACGTTCCCGGCGGATCACCTCTTCGGCGAATTCCACGGTGAGCGGCTCCACGTAGGTGCGGTTGGCGAGGTCCGGATCGGTCATGATAGTGGCCGGGTTGGAATTGATCAGCACCACCTCATAGCCGTCGGCTCGCAGCGCCTTGCACGCCTGCGCGCCCGAATAATCGAACTCGCAAGCCTGGCCAATGACGATGGGGCCGGAGCCGACGATCAGGATTTTGCGGAGGTCGTCGCGTCGCGGCATCAGCGGCGCTCCTCTTTGATGAGGTTCATGAAGTCGTCGAACAGATAGTGCGAATCGTGCGGGCCCGGCGCGGCCTCGGGATGGTATTGCACTGAAAACACCGGATAATTCCGATGCCGGAAGCCTTCCAGAGTCTGGTCATTGAGATTCACGTGAGTGAGCTCGATCTCGTTCTGGTTGAGTGAATCGGGATCCACCGCGAAGCCGTGATTGTGCGAAGTGATCTCCACGCGGTTGGTCACTTTGTTGAGCACCGGATGATTTGCCCCGCGATGGCCGAACTTCAGCTTGTACGTCTTTCCGCCAAATGCGAGACCGAGAATCTGCTGTCCCAGGCAGATGCCGAAAATCGGAGCTTTACCCACCAGCTTGCGCACCTGTTCGGCCTGGAACTGCAGCGGCTCGGGATCGCCAGGGCCGTTGGAGAGGAACACTCCATCGGGCTTAAGCGCGAGAATGTCCTCAGCCGTGGTGCCCGCCGGAACCACCGTGACACGCGCACCCACGTGGCACAGCCGGCGCAGAATGTTCCGCTTGATGCCGTAATCGCAGGCGACAACATGGCACCATGGTTCGCAGGGCGGGGCCATGCGGTCCGTTGGCGATACCGCCTCTACCGGCTTATCCCATTCATAGCTGGATTGCGTGGTCACCCGCGTCGCCAGGTCGAGACCAGTCATCGAAGGCGCTCTGCGGGCCCGCTCCACCAGCTCCTGCGCACTACCGCCACCGGCCGACAGCACGCCTCGCATCACACCTCGGCTGCGCAGATGGCGCACCAACGCACGGGTGTCGATTTCGGCGGCTACCGGAATGCCGTTCGTCACGAGGAAGTGCTCCGCGGTTTCCGCCGACCGCCAGTTGCTGGCCAGCGACGAAAACTCGCGTACCACCAGCCCTTCAATCCACGGGCGCGCCGATTCCTGGTCGTAGACATTCGCGCCGTAGTTGCCAATTTGCGGATACGTGAGCACCACAATCTGCCCCGCGTAGGAAGGATCGGTGAAGATCTCCTGGTATCCGGTAATGGCCGTGTTGAAAACGACTTCGCCCACGCTGTCCGCGCGCGCACCAAAGCCTCTGCCCTCGAAGACCGTGCCGTCCTCCAGGGCGAGAATCGCAGGATTCAATTGTTCGGAACCTCCAGGTGTGCCGGCTCGCCGGGGGTAACTACCATTAAAACACGGGCGGGAACGGGTCCGCGGTGATTACGGCGGCCGATCCTGAGATGCGTGTTGGACGGACCTGCATATCGGGCGATCCGATGGCCCCTGACCTCCCGACCAAGGTCGCGCAACACATAAGGACGTTGTCATACGCTTAGGAGAAAACGGATTTGTCGCTGTCCTACAAGCGGGAGAAATTCTGGCAGGCTGTACACACGCTAGCAACCAGTCCCGCTCGCATCCAGGAAAGGCCCGCCGGAGCGGCACAGTTCTTGATGCGGCTCCACGAGCCCAACGACCTGCCCGAAGAGTACCGTCAGGAATTTCGCGCGGTCTGGGGGGAACTCGCGGCGGAGCGGGCCACCGGGGCTGTCCATATCGATTCCCGTGTTTGTGCGGGTAGTGTTGCGGTGTGCGCGAGCGCCAAGAGGGCGAAACTGATCGCCAGACGTGTTTTCGTAGGGCGTTCCCCTCTTTCAACGGACATGATAAATCTTTACTGACCAAAGAACTCGGTTTCGTTTCCGGAGGTTCCGGAGGCTTTGCTCTCGCCCTTTGTGGCTCCTAGCTCTCTGCCGACTCCCGGATGTCTTCCACATCGGCAAGATCGCGCAACCGGCCCGCCGCAAGCTTCGCCGCAATCAGATCGTCCCCGAAATGAAGAACTCCGTGAGTCCACTTTGCGGGTCGATAACGCCCTCAACGCGCCTTTCCTACGTAGCATCAAAATCGACCCGTGGCGACTTCGTCTCCCAAGTCCGTGTCCACAACCTAATCGCCCGTCTCAAATAATGTCTTGGGGAGTTCGGACTGCCGGATGATGCTCAACAGAGTTCCGCGCCGAAGCGGATCATGCAGTGGAACCGGAACAGTTATTGTCGACGCCTCCACGCGCTTTTGCACGATCCGGTGGCTGCCTCGCTGGCGAACCGCCGCGAGTCCACCGCGGGACAATCCAAAGCTGCGCCGTCTCCTCCGAACCAGGGCACCCTGGGACCGGTAATTGTGAATACCATCCGGATCGGTCCGCCCGAGAAACTCTCCGCTGAACACGATGTCTCGGAGTTCGATTCAGGCGAGCCTTCGCTCGACGATTGGCTGCGGCGCCGCGCCCTGAACAATGGGGTCAGTGGGGCCTCCCGAACATACGTGGTCTGTGCCAGCCGGAAAGTGGTCGGCTACTACGCTCTCTCGGCCGGGGCCATCGCTCATATCCACGCACCCGGGCGGATCAGGCGCAACATGCCCGACCCAATTCCGGTGGTCGTCATCGGAAGGCTCGCGGTGGACAGAACCTTTCACGGGAAAGGCCTGGGAACGGGCCTTCTGCGGGATGCCGTAGTGCGCACACTGCAGGCCGCGAAGATTGCGGGTGTCCGCGCGATACTGCTGCACGCGATCTCTGAAACGGCGAAACGCTTCTATGAGAAGTACGGATTTGTCGCGTCGCCGGTGGATCCGATGACCGTGATGATCACCACGGCGGAAGCCGCAAGAATCATTGATCGCAAGTCCTGAGCAGGCCATCGCCTTCGCGCCCTACTTCTTCGCCGACACTCCCGCGAGATGGTAATCCGAGAAGCTCTCATCCTCCGCCTGGCGATTCCTGAACACCCACAGGACGTCGGCTTTGGAGCGCATCACGAAATGCCGTGCCAGCCAGATTCCGGGCGCAACCGGCGCCTTGTCGAGCTCGAAGAACGTCCCTGGCTGCACGTGCGCGAGAAACCCGCCAATGCTCACCGGCCGAATCACGTGCGCCTCCACCTTCACCCATTGGTATGTGCCACTGTCGATCCATAGCGTACCGTTCATGCCCGTGAGCGCCTCGGTTTCCATATTGGGAGGCTGGTAGCCGGCGCGCGGAGTTGCCTTCAGCACCCACACCTGATGGTCCTCCAGCGTCTGCTGACCCACAAACTGGAAGTCGAAGGCCCGGGTGATCTGGCTCATCATCAGATGGTCCCGATCCCGGCCACGCTGATATTTGGCGATTCGTCTGGCGGCTTCCCCTGGTGATTCGGCGCTGCGTTCGGCGACGGTTGTCTCCAGCTTTTGCTCTTCCCGGCGAGCACCCTCGGCCGACAGCGGCTTACCGTTTTCCATGACGATGCGGGAGTACGGCGTGCCGCGGATTGTTGTTACATCGTAGGTGATGGTTCCGTGTGGACTGCGGTCTGTCTCGATGAAGTCGTAACGCGGAGCGGCGTTCCAGTCAGCGTCAGTTACTCCCACCGAACGCGCGATGACGGTGCTCACGTCGGGCGCCCGTTCGGCGGCCTGACCAGCCATCCACGCTCCAGGCAGCGCGATTGCGTACCATAGCCTTGCCCACACTACTCAATAGACGCGCGGCAAGGCCAAACCTTTCGCCAAACGGCATCCTGTAAGAAAAAGGGGCAGATAGGCGATCTGCCCCATGGCGTGCGAAGAAAAAGGTTCGTCAGAACCTGTACTGGAGTGAGAGCTGAATCAACCGCGGATTGCGATCGCTAAGTACCTCGCCGAACGTCGTATCGTTGATGTTCCCGTCCGGGTTCAGGAACTGGGTGTGATTGAAAAAGTTGAACGCCTGTGCCCGGAAGGTCAACGTCTGGCTCTCGGTGAGGTGCGTCGACTTAGAGACTGAAAGATCGGTGTTCAGCGTGCCCGGCCCGTGAAACACGTTGCGGCCAAAGTTGCCGTAATAGCCGGCCCCCTGCGCCACTGACGGACCCGAACCAACGCGCGCAAAATTGGGGTTGCCCGCACCATCGGCCGTGCCGCCGCCGGTCCCGTCAAAATAATTGTTCAGATTCCCGGTGCTGGAGTAAAAAGCGTTCGACCGTGGATCGACGAACTCCACCGTGCCACCAAGGTAGTTGGGCCGGTCGTCGCCCGCGCCGGTGAGGGAACGGTCGGCGGTGTCGTAAATGTCGAATGGTATGCCGCCCTGAATGGTGACCACCGACGAAATGGTGAAACCGCCCAGAACGTGGCCGAGGAATCCCCTCTGGTCTTTAAAGAACGGGAGATTATAAACAACGCTGCCGATATACGCCTGGCGCACGTCGGTATCGCAGTTGCCGATATCCCTTGTCGCGTCAAACGGGTTGATTCCATCCTCCGCCACGCCGCCACGCAATCCGGAAACGTCGTCGATGCAGTGCGACCACGTGTAGGAGTTGGTCAACTGCAGCCCGCTCGAGAAGCGCTTGTTGAGACTGAGCTGAAGGCTGCTGTAGCTCTCATTGCCATTGCTCTGCTGGTCCTCGAGCCCCCCGAATACCGCTCCGCCATACGTCGCATCCTGCGGGTTGTTGATGTTGTAAACTTCGCGGAAGGGTTCATCGGCCGTGCTCGCCGTAGGCGTGGGCAGCGCAGGGTTGATGTCCTGTCGGTTCTCCAGGTGCCGTCCCTGAGTGCCGACATATGCGGCGGTGGCCACCCAGTTCCGCGCGATCTGATATTGCACCTGCAGATCGTACTGGAACGAATAAGGAGTCTGGAAGTGCGGGTCCATGAAAAAGAGACCCAGCGGAGCGAAATTAGCGAAGTTGAACGGCTGCCCGGGCGCGGCCGGAGTGAACGGGAAAGGATTCTGCGCCAGCGGCGTGCTCGAGGTCTGATAAGGATTCGTAATGTCGGTCACAAACAGCACGGGCAACTGGAAGCCGTACGGCACGGCCCCCAGGAACTGCAATTCGAGTTCGGTCTCGGGATCGTTGTAGAACATGCCGAAGCCGCCGCGAATGCTGAGCTTGCCGGTTTTCGTCGGGTCCCAGGCAAATCCAAAGCGCGGCTGAAACTCCGTGGTGTCGCCCGGATACGTTGCGTCAGGGACTCCGGCATCCCCGGGAAACACCAGGCCAACCGGAGCGCTGGGGTAAATCGTCGACTGCTGGCCGGCTCTGAACTGATTCAGCCGGTTGTAGATGTCGGTTATCGGGCTGCCGTAGTCGTAGCGCAAGCCGATGTTCAGTGTGAAATTGGAAGCCACCTTGAAGTCGTCCTGTGCGTACCCGGCCAGGAACTTGACACGGTACGATCCATTTCCGGACGTCGCCTGGTCGTAGAAGGTGGCGCCGCCATTGGCGAAATCATTCACTGCGGGGTCGTTGGCACCCAGACCGGGAAGCAAGGGCTCAAGACCCGCCTCGGTGAGCGAGCCGTCAAAGATGAAGTAGCCATTGTTGATGAAGTCGAACGTCTGCGCCTGTTCGTACGCGTCGTACTCGGCTCCGAATTTGAACGTGTGCCGTCCCTTCACCCAGGACACGCTGTCGCGGTATTGCCATTGGTCGTCATAGCGGGCCTGCGGGCCCTGATACGTGTTCCCCACGGCGATGTTGCCAACGAAGATCAGCGGAGGACCCGCCTCGCCGGGAGCATCCGGGTTGATGCCGGTGAAGCCGAGGCTTTCCGGGGAAGTCGTGTTTTGCGGTATCACGCCAGGCGCAGCGAGCCGATGAAACGCTGCTGTAGCCTCATTGACAACGGTGGGGCTGAAGGTGTGCGTGTCATGCAGTGTGACGTTGTAAAACGTGTTGTAACTGGTGTCGCCGAATCCAGGTATCGGAACGCCCGAATAAGCGAACGGCTGAAAATCAGCGTTTTGTTCTGTGAAGAACGAAAGGGACAGACCGTTCTTGTCGGAGAAACGGTGATCGATCTTGAAAAGACCCTGATTGCGGTTCAGCCTGTCCCCAGGCGCGCTCACGTAGAGGTCGCTGCCCAGGTTGGCCACCGGCGTTATATTCACGATATTCTGCGCCACCTTCACTCCGTTAGCCAGGATCGCCGCCCGCTCGGCGTCCGAGAATACCTGACCGGTGCTGGTCGTGCCCTCCACGCGCCGGAAACCAAGGTACGAGGCGAAGAAAAACGTCTTGTCGTGGATGATGGGTCCGCCGACGTTCGCATCGAAATCGTTGGCGTTGTATTGAGCACGCGGAGTTCCCGCTTCGTTCTGGAAGAAATCGTTGGCATTCAGCAGCTTGTTGCGAAAGTACTCTTCCGCCTCGCCATGGTAGGAATTCGTGCCGGATTTAATGGTGGATTCGATCACGGCGCCGGAGTAGCGCCCGTACTCGGCGTTCATCGGCCCGGTAACCACGCGAAACTCGCCAATGGCCTCCGGTGAGATCACGCTGCTCGCATCGGGTACGTTGATCGCCAGGTCGTTGTCGTCAGCGCCATCCAGAAAGAAGTTGTTGGACTGCGTGCGCTGGCCATTAACCGAGAACGGGCCGACGCTGGAGGGGGATGCCTCGGCAACCGGCTGGGTAATACTGACGCCAGGCTGCAAGGCGACCAGGTTGAGCACGTTGCGGCCGCCGGCTCCGGATAACAACGGAAGATCCGGAATATTCGTGATAGCCTCGCCAAGCTGCGCATCGTCGATGTTCACCTGGGAAGGAGTGGCATCCACGGTCACTGATTCCGTGATTTGGCCAAGTTCCAAATTGACGTCCATGCGCAGGATGCTGGCTACGATCAGGCGCTGTTCGGAGAGCGTGGTTCTGCGGAAACCAGGCGCCTCCGCGGTAACCGTGTACATTCCGGGCGGAAGCTGCACGATGGTGTACTCGCCGATGGTGTTGGTCGTGGTTGGCGATTCGGCCCCGGTGCCGGTGTTCTTCACGATCACCTTGGCTGCGGGAACCGCTGCGCCAGTGGCGTCTCTGACGATTCCTGTAATGGTCCCCGTGGCTGCTTGTCCCCACGCCGAGACGCTGATCAAACCGGCCAGTAAAGCTCCGAAACCTGCACGCGACACAACCGCGGCGATTCGTTTCATCTGCAAGATCCTCCCGTTTTTCTAACGTCCCGATTTGACCTGGAACTGCTCTGCGGGACGCGCGAGCGAGTGCACGGGTGAGGCCATTTATTACCTATCGCGCGAAGAGATTGGCGTTTAAAACCGCGTTAGAAACAGTACAGAAACTCGTTAGATCGGGGGTGGCCGGCGCAATCCGGTTTTCGGCAGGATAAATTCTGAATCTGGAAAAGGGACGATTTGTGCGGCCGCCTGGAAACGGTACTGCAGCGAGACCTGAACGATGCGAGCTGGCTCCGTGGTCGCCACCCCCTGGCCCCAAAAGTGGAGTCATTGATGTCGCTGACCGGGTTTTGGAATTGCGCGTGGTTGAAGAAGGTGAACGCCTGAGCGCGGAAGGTCGGCGACTGCGATTCGGCGATGCGGAAGCTCTTGCCGACGGAAACGCCCTGTTATGATTCAAGGAAAAGAGAGGGGTCCGTCGCCCTCGCCATGATTGCGGAAGTACATACGGTTCAGTTCGACTCGATCACCCTCGACTCCGGCGTGGAGTTGTCGCCGGTTCAGGTCGCGTGGGAATCGTACGGCAGCCTCGACTCAGCCGCATCGAATGCCATCCTCGTCCTGCACGCCTTCTCAGGTGATGCGCACGCAGCAGGCGTGAGCCAGGAAACCGGATTGCCCGGTTGGTGGGACAACATGATCGGCCCGGGCAAGGCCTTTGACACCGACAAATACTTCGTCATTTGTTCGAACGTGCTTGGGGGCTGCCGCGGCAGCACGGGACCGGCATCGATAAACCCGGCCACCGGATGCCCGTGGGCCATGACGTTTCCAGTAATCACCATTGCCGACATGGTGCGGTTGCAGAAGAAGCTTATCGATCACCTTGGCATTCGCCGCCTGCTGGCCGTAACCGGCGGATCGATGGGCGGCATGCAGGCACTGGAATGGGCGGTGGCGCATCCCGATTCGGTGATCGCTGCCATCCCTATCGCCACTACGGCGCGCCACAGCGCACAACAGATCGCGTTCGATGAGGTGGGCCGTCAGGCCATCATGGCCGACCCGGATTGGTGCGGCGGAAACTACTATGGCAAGAATCCGCCGGCGCGTGGGCTGGCAGTCGCCCGCATGGTGGGCCACATCACCTACATGAGCGACGATTCCATGCGCGAGAAGTTCGCCCGCCGGCTGCGCGGCAAGGAACAGTTCGGGTTTGATTTCGAAGCAGACTTCGAGGTGGAGAGTTACCTGCGTTATCGCGGGCGCCAGTTTGTCGACCGTTTTGATGCGAACTCGTACCTTTACATCACGAAGGCGATGGACTATTTCGACCTCACCGCGTCGCGCGCCACGCTGGCTGCGGTGCTGGAACCGGTTACGGCGCGGTTCCTGGTGCTGAGCTTTACGTCGGATTGGCTTTATCCGAGCTATCAATCGCAGGAGATTGTGCGGGCCCTGCGCGCTCACAATGCGGATGTGGCCTACTGCGAGTTGCCGTCGAATTACGGTCATGACGCATTCCTGGTGGATGTCGCCGAGCAAACGGACCTGATTCGCGGGTTCCTCGACAGCACGGCGAAAGCGAGATCGTGATGGCCGCGCCGACGCAACCCCGTATCGATCCGTTCGTGCTCGATGTGCTGGGCCGCAGCGATTACGCGATCATTGGCGAACTGATCCCGCCCAATAGTGCCGTGCTCGATCTCGGCTGTGGTGAAGGCGAGTTGCTGGCGTGGCTGGCGGCCAACAAGCGTGTGAAGGCGCGCGGGGTGGAACTTTCCGGCCCAAAGGTTCGCAAAGCCATCGCCAGCGGCGTCTCGGTGTTCCATGGCGATTTGCTGGATGCCCTTGCCGGGTATCCGGATTTCGCCTTCGATTACGTCATCCTCAGCCAGACGCTGCAGGAAACCGCTGAGCCGCTCAAGGTGCTGCGAGACATGTTGCGGTGCGGCCGAAAGGCCATCGTGGCGTTTCCAAACTTCGGGCATTGGCGGGTACGCGTCGCCCATCTGTTCACCGGCCGCGCGCCGCGTACGAAACTGTTTCCCTACGATTGGTACGATTCCCCGAACATCCACTTTCTGACGGTCACCGATTTTCAAACGCTGGCCGCGCAGGAAGGCTGGACCATCGAACGCGAGATCTTCATCGCCGGCAAACGCCGAGTTTCGTTGTTGCCGAATTTGCTTGCGGAGACCGCGGTGTTTCTGATCCGGCGAAAGAACTAAGACATGGGGCAGGCTCTCGGTCTCAGTGCACTCTGGGCCGGGCCTCTCAGGCCGCCCGATGTTATCGTCCGGTTTCGGGCATGCCTATCGAGCCATCTCCGCGAACTTTTTTCGGAACTTAGCCACCTTGGGAGCTACCACGTACGCGCAGTAAGGCTGGTCGCCATTGCGGCGGAAGTATTCGTTGTGGTAGTCTTCGGCTGGCCAGAAATCGCTGGCCGGCCTTACCTCGGTGACAATCGGATCTCCGAACGCCTTCTCCTCGGTGAGTTCGTGAATCACTTCTTCCGACACGCGGCGCTGTTCATCGGAGTGGTAGAAGATTGCCGAACGGTATTGGGTGCCGACATCGTTACCCTGCCGGTCGCGTGTGGTCGGGTCGTGGATGGCGAAGAATACCTCGAGAATATCGCGGATGGTGACGATGGAGGGATCGAACTCCACCTGCACAACCTCGGCATGGCCGGTTCGCCCTTCGCAGACCTGCTGGTAAGTGGGATGCGCGACGCTCCCGCCCATGTACCCGGACTGCACTCGCGTCACGCCCTTCATCTGTTCGTATACCGCTTCAAGGCACCAGAAGCAGCCTCCGGCAAGAGTGATGGTTTCAGTTCCGCTCATTGTCTGAGCGTACCGCATAGACTTTCGAAGCCCCGTCCGAATACAGCAGCCGGAATCGCTGTGGGTCGGACAGCAACCGGGCGAGCTCCGCGTGGCCGAGATGGTGCAGATCGCGCAGAAAATCGTAATCGGTGAGCAGGACGTGTGTGACGCGAACCTGCCGCCAGAGCGCGGGAAGGCCAGCGATGTAGGGCGGCACCGTCTCGGCCTGCACACCGTACACCACGGCGGGAAGAATCGGTTCGGTGTAGCCGCGGCGGTTCGCATAGAGATAAAGCAGGGTGTCGTCGCAGGCGGCGAAACGCGCGTCAACAGGAGTGTTGCCGAAGATCCAATGCCACACGGGCTGTAGTCGCGACAGCTGCCTTTGACGTTCGTGGAAGTAATCGGGCAACACCACGGCCGTGCCCTGGGCCATCGACCAGACCGAGCCGATGATCAACGCCGCAATCGCCAGCAGCACCGGAACGGCGGCTACCCGGTTGGCGCCTGTTTTTGTTCTCCAGCTCCGCACGGCAAGAGCGGCTATTTCGCTCAGTTTCGCCGCGAGCCCGGCCACATACAGCGGTAACAGTGGGTAGACGAAGCGCTGATCGGGTGGGTATTGCCACAACAGCAGCTCCGCCAACAGAAGTACCGCGAACGCCGGGTAATAGCGCATGCCGCGCCGAATCAAACTCACGACGCCTGCGGTGGCCGCCACCGTGATCACCCAGCCGAGGGCGCGCATCCATGGTTCATCGGCACTTTGAAACAGGACCAGCCGCGCGAGCGATTCGATGATCGCATCCGCGTTGGCCCACATACGATAAGGCAGATCAGGCCAGGAGAAGGTGCGGGCATAGAAAGCCGCGTAGGACGTGTAGTAAGCGTTGATGTCGTCGCTCGCGTGGAACGACCGAATGGCGCACCATGCCTGCCATCCGGCGATGGCTACAAGCATCGGCGCTGCGAATGCCGCAGCCTGGCGATATCGCCGGCGCGGAATCAGCAATGCGGGAACGGCGACCGTCAGCACGATTCCATTGGTCCTGATCAGGAACGCCGTGGCCCCGAGCAGTCCCGCCACGAGCGCCCGCTGGGCAGTAATTTCGCGGCGCTCGATCAGCAGCATGATCGCCAGCAGCACTGCCGTGAACGGCAGCTCGGTCATCAGCGAGACTGCGAAAAGCGTCGTGATGGGGGCGAGTGCGATCAGAGCGGTCAGTGCCCACGCCGCCCACGTGTCAAACCCGCATCGACGAAGCCAGAGCCACGCGAGCACAAAATAGAGCGGTGCGAACGACCATTGCAGGGCCGTCGCTAAGGTGAGGTTGCCGGGAAAGGCCTCGCCGAACCGCCAAACCAGCGAGAGCACGGCCGGGTAGAGTGGCGGATATTTGGTTTGCGGCGGTTGCGTGGGAATGTGCCCGATGACATAACCCTTATCCGTGGCAAGCGAGTGCGCGGAAATCCAGTAGATGGCGTCATCGTGCCAGGAACCCAATTGCGGCATTGTCCGGTACCGCCACCCAAAGTAGCCGCTTGGCACAAGCAGCAGAATCAGTCCGAGCCCAAGGGCGGGCAACCGCGCGACCTGCACCGTGTGTCGATTCCGGGAAGGCAAGAGAACCGTTGAGCGATAGATCGGCAGTGGCCTGGGTGCGCTGCAGGCGAGTGGCGGAGTACGTCCCAAAGGCCCGTACTAAGGGGAGACTTGACCGCGCGATACGCCCTGCCATAAAGTGCATCTACCACTTTGTATTATTCCGGTAAAACGCTGAAAACACTGACAATAATAAACATCCATAAAAGTAAGCGATCGCTCTTTCATCGCGCTGTTCGGCATTAGCGCGTCCGTCGGCCGTGTCAAGCGGCCGAAAAAGACCTGGGCGCGGCGTGCCCCAATGAGCCTCCGAGAGCTCGAAGCTTAGATCTTTAAGAGACCCATTCTAAGCATTGCCGCTAATTGGAACCGTCTGTCAGCGATGATACGCTCCTGTTAGCAACGGAATCGTTCCGCGGCAGGGAGAGGACAACACATGAAGAAACTCATCAACCAACTCAAGATTTGGAAGGATACTCGCGGACAGGACTTAATCGAATACGCCCTCATGGCCGGATTCGTGGCCGTGGCCGCCGGAGCAATCATGCCCAACGTGGCCACCAGCATCAGCACGATCTTCAGCAAGATTGGAAGCGTGATGACGGCAGCCGCTAACCAGGGCAGCTAGATAATCGCTTTTGCAGGCGGGTGCGTCCGGGCTCCACGGGTGGCTCTAGCGCGCCCGTCAGCTATATTTCGGCCGGAACCGCGGGTAACGGGCTTCCGGTCAGGTTTCCCGCCGCGTCGAAGTCCACCGGCCGCGGCGGCCCAACGATCTCCAGCGTGGGATTCTCCACGATTTCTTCCCGCAAATTCTCACTCAGCAACACATCCGAAAGCTCCAGCGTATTCTGAATCCACCCGATGGTGATGGTGGACGAGTCCAGTTTGCCGGCCGTCGGCGCAATCCGCTCCATGCATTCGCGGTCTGCCGCGAAATGCATTGGTGTGCGGCTGCCTCCCGGCGTTGACGCTGTGAGCGAGTTGATCCACGTGGCGTTCCAGTCGATCTTCGCGAGAATGCGGTCGTGAATCACGTCGGCCATGCCGATGCCCACGCCGTTACCGTATGACAAATCGCTGAGATCACGAACGAAGATGCGTGCGATCCGCGTTTTTTCATCCGGCCAGCAATTCAAATCCCCCTCGATGCCGCGATTGATCACCTTCGCATCCATCCCCGTTCCGCTGAAGTTCTTGCCAATCTCATTAACCACGAGGAGATCCAGATGCGGTATCGGGATCCGTGGTGTCCACTCCTTCACCTGCGCCAGCAGTGCCTCTTCGCGCGATTCCATGTTGTCGGCAGGCACGGCTTCGAGGTTCGCCGTCTGATGATAGCCGTCCTCCAGAATGGCCAGCCCGCCCAGTATTTTGCCGGATTTCAACACCAGCCGGCTCACGGTGCGAATCACGTGCTCCATGCCCAGCGTGTATGCGAACGTGTGGTATTGGCGCGCACCGGCAAACTTGCCGATGCCGATCGCCGTCATTTTGCAGAGGCCGCTTTCCAGCTTGCCGGCGAAATCCGTGTGTGGTTTGATGCGGCCCACCAACATCACGGCATCGCTCGACCAGGCATTGCGGTCCATGAAAGCCTCGATACCGTCGTCCGTGCGGCCCAGCGAGACAACTTCGATGGAACTGATCAGCGGACAGCCCATACTCGATTCGGTGATGCCGTAGTGTTCGAGGACCAGAGCCTGTCCTTCAGCGGTTGCGGCCCCGTGGCTGCCCATCGCCGGGAATATGAATGGATTACAGCCTGCTTCGCGCCAGTATTCGACGACGGCTCGAACGATTCCTGCGATGTTCGAAATCCCGCGGCTGCCCACGCCGATGGCAATTCGGGCTCCGGGGGACACGCGCGCCGCAAACCCGGCCTGAGCCAGTTGCCGCCGGGTTTCACCGGCGACGTCCTTCAGCGCATGGCTGGGCAGATTCTGATGAACAGGCAGCAGGTTCGGGAAGCCCATACGATCAGGATACTAATCCCCTCAACGAGACCGCTCTGCGTTCACGCTACTCCACCAGGCCGGAAACCACGCGCGAAATTCTTCGAGGCGACTCAGCAACACCGGGCCCAGCGGAACGGCTGCCACGCCCACCGGCAGGCCGCGCAGCTTCGCAGCTTCACGGATTATGATCGGGGCGGGGAACTCCTCGCACCATGCGATGAACTCGCCGACGCGCGCGCTCAGACGCACAACCGATTCCTCCGTACCGCCGCACAGAGCGTTTTCGTACGCCACAAGCAGTTCCGGCACCGCGGAGGCTGCGCCGGACACTATGCCCGAAGCTCCCGCACAGCGAAATCTTCCGTAGATGCGCTCTATGCCGGTTATCAGCCTTGCGTTAGGTGACGCGCCGCACGCCTCCACCAAACGCGCAAAATAATCGGCATCGCCACTCGAATCTTTGATTCCGGCGTAGCCGGCTGCGATCAGGCTCGCCGCGGTGTCCGATGAAATCGGCGTACAGAACGCCGGAATGTTGTAGAGGTACGCCGGCAGCATGCCGTGAAGCGCGTTCAGGAACTCCACATAGTACTGCCGCACGGTTTCCTGGTCGTAGCGGAAATAGATGGGCGGCGTGAGCAGTACGCCGGCCGCGCCGGTGCTGGCCGCTTCGTCCGCCAGAGCGAGCGCGCTGTCCAGGTTCGAGTGCGAAACGTTGGCATACACCGGGCAGCGGCTTCGCTTCACCGCCAGGCTCAACGCGCGGGAGCGGTCCGCCGAACCGAAGTGCACGAACTCACCGGTGGAACCGAAGAGTACGATTCCCCGCACGCCAGCGGAGCAAAGGAAATCGGTCACCTCAAGCAATGCGGCGAGATCCACCACATGCTCGCCAGACCGGCGCGGCGTGAGCGAAGCGGCCACAACTCCGCGCATGCCCTGCTCGGATTCATTGCCCCTTGCTCGTTTCATGATGGCTGGCCGTCCCGCCAATCATGAATCATATCCTGTGCACGTTGAAGTGCGCCGCGCCTATTGAATGCTGGCGCCGCCAAAAGGCCGAACCACGCGGTTCACTGCACGCATCACCAGCTTGCGCGGATCAAGCAGATGCTGCGGGCGAAACTGGCGCTGGGACCATCGGCACCCGTCATCGAATTCGACTCCCAGAAAATAGCCGATCTCGCGAAACACGCAGTAGCGCACTGCACCGATCAGCTCGCCTTTGGGATAGGTAATTCGCATCGGCGAACCCAGCGGTATAGGCCGGTCCAGTTGGAGACAGGCCCCCGAGAGCGAGATGTCCTCGAGGTTGGCAATGCATCGTTTGGTACGGCCCGATTTGTCCCTCCACTCGAAATCAACAAGATCCGAGCACAGCAACCGGGGTTCTACACGCCTGTCTACCATACAGTTCTGTTATCGGCGTTGGAGTGGCAAAGTATTATCAGAGCGGAGGTACCAAATTTGCCCTAAGCCAAACCAGGGAGGTACCCTGAAACGCTTGGCCGCTGGTCCTGGTATCACGGTAACATGACGCGAACCCTTCTATCTGTTGGCCTGCTCATCGCCCTTTTCGGCATCGGTGTTCCCTGGTTCAAGCGCTACGATTTTCTCGATCCCGTCATGCTGGCGGCATACTTCTGTCTGCCGCTGGTGCTGGCGGCTCCGGTTGCGGCGGACGCTTTCGCCGGTTCGGCGGAATCCACTTCCGCTACGGTGATCGCGGCGTTGCGCGTGACGCTTTTCGGATGGGGTGTGGGGATGGCTATCATCGCGGCCGGACTGATCACCGTGAATGCCATGAGTTGGCATGGGCATGTGCTGATGCCGGGAGCTTCCTTTCTCGCTTCATGCGCGTTCTTCAGTGCAAGCGCCGCTCTTACGTCGGTCATCGCCGCCGGGCTGCTCGCCCATCTCTCTTCCGCCCGAGTTGCAAAGACAGTTCTCCGCCTGGTGTTCTTTGCGATTCTGATCGCCATGGTGCTGCTGGTTCGTGGGGCTTCACCGGAATTGAGCGCAGCGTTCTGGAGTCACACCACTTCCGCGGAGCTCGCCAGCATCGCTTTTTACGCAGGACTCGCGCTTGCTGCCACCGGCTCTGTCGCTCTCGCCGTATTCGCGCGCCTGCGCCGGATAGGCTGAGAATCGGGCTGCTACAATGGGCCGGAAAGGAATCGTGGATAAATGGAACGAGCGGGTGCGACCACTCTTCGCGGCAATCCTATGACGCTCATCGGGCCGGAGTTGAAAACCGGCGATGCCGCCCCGGATTTTGACGTCATCGACAACAGCCTGCAGCGCGTCACGCTCGGGACCACCGGGAGCAAAGTGCGCATCTTCAGCGTCGTTCCGTCGCTGGATACGCCCGTGTGCGACGCGCAGACCAAGCGGTTCAATGAAGAAGCGGCCAAGCTGGACACGGTGGATATCTACACCGTCAGCATGGACCTGCCGTTCGCGCAAAAACGCTGGTGCGGAGCCTATGGCATCGACAACGTGAAGATGCTCTCCGACCATCGCGACGGTTCGTTCGGCGAGCATTACGGCACTCTGATCAAGGAACTCCGCATTGAGAGCAGAGCGATTTTCGTGGTGGATGCTCAGAACAAATTGCGGCACGTTGAGTACGTAAAAGAGGTCGCCGATCACCCCAATTACGATGCCGCGCTTGCCGCGGTGCGCTCGGTCGCGTCGTAGTCCGGGAAGCGCGCCGTGTCCGAATGGGGCCATGGCAGCTTGACAATGATTTAACCCCAATCTTATCATTGGGTTTGCAGGCAGCCATGTGCGCGGGACAGGAGGGGTCCTTTGATCAAGCTGGATATTATTAACGAAGTCGTCAACAAAACCGGCATTACCAAGACCAGGGCCGAGATGGCCGTCGAGACCGTTTTCGAAAGTATGAAGCGGGCTCTGTCCAATGGCGAACGAATCGAGCTGCGCGGTTTCGGCATCTTCAACGTTCGTCCGCGCAAGACGGGTATCGGCCGCAATCCTCGGACTGGCGCCGAAGTGGCCATTCCGCCGGGCAAAGCGGTTCGCTTCAAACCTGGCAAGGAATTGCAGACCCTGTAGCGGTTCGCAAGTTTTCCGTGCACCCGTCTATCGGCGAATCACTGCAATTCGCGCGCGTCGATGTGAACCGGCGGCTGCCCCTGCATGTCGCCCTGCTGGCCCTGACGTTTCTCACGACAACCATAGTCGGTAGTGGGCTCGGAATCAGTTTCCACGAGGATCTTCCGCTTACCCTTGACACGTTCTGGAAGACGCTTCTTCGTTTACCGGCTTCGCCGGCTTTGCTCTGGATGGGACTGCCCTATTCGCTGACCCTTCTGGCGATTCTGTTCGCGCATGAGATGGGGCATTACGTGACCTGCCGGCGATACGGCATCGACGCGAGCCTCCCGTACTTCATCCCTTTCCCCAGCCTGCTGGGAACGTTCGGAGCGTTCATTCGCATTCGCTCGCCAATCTACACCCGCCGCGCATTGTTCGATGTCGGCGTGGCCGGGCCCATCGCGGGGTTTGTCACGCTGCTGCCGTTCGCGGTAATTGGAGTGGCTCTGTCCCGCGTTGAGCCGGGCGCCGCACTGCGTGGTGACTGGGTGTTCTCCACGCCGCTACTGCTCCGTGGCATCGAGCTGCTCCTGTTTCCCAATGTGCCCGTCCACAATATCTATCTTCATCCGGTGGCGCGCGCGGCATGGGCGGGATTGCTGGCCACGGCGCTGAACCTGATCCCTATCGGCCAGCTTGATGGCGGCCACATCGTCTACGCATTTTTCGGCCACTGGCACAAGGCGCTGTCGCGGGCTTTGCTGGTTGTGCTGGTGGTGGTCGGATGGGCGGCGGATTCGTGGATCTGGTGGGTCTGGGCCGTCTTGTTATTGTTCGCGTTGCGGCACCCGGTGATCTGCGATGAATCGGAACTGGGTTCCACGCGCGTGAAGCTGGGTTTGGCGGCACTGGCGATGCTGATCCTCTCCTTCACCCCCGTGCCGGTAAGGTGAGGGAAATGCGGCGACAGCCGCGTTTGTGCGATCGGATCAAGTACCCATGGCCGCGGTACCAGGGCGTTCCGGGATCGCGATTCGGGTAAACCACCGGGGGGAATTCCGGATCGCTCTGCTATTATTGCTGTGGAGCGTGTCTGCCCTGTTGGTGTGGCTTCCATATAATTGATCCAACAGTCAATGTCCAGGGGTCCTGCTCGATCGAGCGCTGGTGTGCAAGCTCCGGTGGGCAACCGCCATGGAGAAGCCTGAAGGCGACCGGGGGATACCCGCCTCTGTTACTCAGGGGTCAATGACGGAGGTTGGCACGGCTGGTGTGGTGCGCTCCAAAACTCTTTTCCCAACGCTACACTGAGTTATGACCCCCGAGGAACGTCTCGACAAGCTGACCGAGCGCCATGAAGCCCTCACCATGAACCTGGAGTTGTTCCACCGCGAAATGCAGGACCTCAAGGCGACCGCCGAGCGCGATGGCGAGAACATCCGCGCCCTGGCACGGATCGCGGAGATCCATGAGCGTCCTCTGACGCAACTCGAAGGCGGCGAATAGCGCCCGCCGGAATGAACATCCTTTTTATCGGAGACATCTTCGGCTCGCCCGGCCGCCGGATCGTCGCCCAGCACCTGCAGGAAATCATCTCCGAAGAGAAGATTCAGCTTGTCATCGCCAACGCCGAAAACGCGGCCGGTGGATTCGGTATCACGCCGCAACTCGCGGAAGAGCTGTTCTCCCTCGGCATCGAGGTGCTCACTACGGGCAACCACGCCTGGGACAAGAAAGAGATCTACGAGTATCTGCCGCGGCAGCCGCGCCTGCTGCGCCCGGCGAACTATCCGTCTGAACTGCCTGGAAGCGGTTTGGTGGTGGTGCGTGCCCGCAATGGCGTGGAAGTGGCCGTGATGAACCTGCAGGGCCGCGCGCACATGCCCGCGACCGACTGCCCGTTTCGCAAAGCCGACGAGCTGGTGGGGTCGCTCGATCCCGCCGTGAAGGTCCGCTTCGTCGATTTTCACTGCGAGCTGACCAGCGAAAAGACCGCCATGGGGTGGCACCTGGATGGCCGCGTATCGGCAGTGATCGGAACGCACACCCACGTTCCAACGGCCGACGAGCGCGTTCTCCCTGGCGGCACTGCCTACCTCACTGACGCGGGCATGACCGGCCCGTACGATTCCATCATCGGCGCGGAGAAGCAACTGGCTCTGCGCCGGTTCATCACTGGTACGCCGATCCGTCTCGAAGCCGCGAAAAACCAGCCGGAGTTGCACGGAGCCATCATTACCCTGGATGAAAGCACCGGCAAAGCGACGGCCATCCGGCGCTATGAGATTCGATGAAGTATGACTACCTCGGATAGTACGCGAACGAGTTGATGCCAACTTCGTCCTTGCCGGGGATGTGGAGCCCGAAGCGTCCCTTGTTGAACGCCGCGCCGGCATCGGAGACCGGAGTCGTGTTCGTCCACGCCGCTCCCTGCCGAATCGAAGTGTTCACGGTTCCGGCGCTCACGTCGATACGCACGGCCACCGGCTGCTCGTGATTGAAGTTCACCGGCGTCTTGGCCAACTCGTAACTCTTTCCGTTCGCATACTGCTCGGCGACGAGGTTCTTCTTGTCGAGGCGGAACAGGACAAAATTGCGCTCGTCGGTTAATGAGACGAACCATTCCAGTCTCTTGCCCTTCTCGAGCAGCGCGTTGAACTCCACTCGGCCGTTGATCTGTTCCGACTGGAATCCGATAAAGTTGCCACCCTTATGAACCTGCCATTCTCCATCCTGCGTCCAGCCGCCGCTGTCGTCCCAATGGCTCAGGCCGGTGACCGCCGCTGGCGCTTTCTTCGCTTTCGCCGTGAGAGCGAATTCCACCGTCACGGGTGAACCGGCGCTGACTGTTACGGTCTTCGACGACGGATTGTAATCGGGCGCGGTCGCACTGACAACGTATGTGCCCTCGGCGAGCGTCATGGATTCCTGGCTCACCGTCCTCGCCGCGGACTCATGTTCCGATTCGCCCCGAATGGTCACGTGAGCGCCCACCGGTGAGATATGCAATCGCAACGTTCCCTGGGCGGCCTGCAAAGCCAGCTCGCCAGCCGAAAACTGTACCGTCTGTCCCGCGACAAACTGGCGCTGTAATGGACGCGATTGCCCGCGGCCGTTTCGCAATGAAACGGTGTGCTGGCCCGGCATCAGGGACACAGTGTACGAGCCATCCGGCTGCACCGTACCCGCGGGGTTATCGTCGATGCGCACCTCAGCTCCCGGTGTCGCGCCCTGCATCCGCAGCGTAGCCATCCTGACCGCCGGCCTGAGCTGGAATTGCAGGCGGGCTTCTTCACCCTTCTTCACCGTCACCTTCTGATCCGCGGGCGATTCGTACCCATCTTTCGTTACGTGAACTGTGTAATCCCCGGGTTGCAGATTGCTGACATGAAGCAGCCCGTTCTTAGTCGGATGACGGAGCGGTTTGCCGTTGATGGCAACCGTGGCGCCATCCTGTCCCGCGAGCACCAGAACTCCGCCCGTCTCCGGCGCCGCTTTCTGTTCGACGAACGCAACCAGCGATGGAGCCCGTCCCGACGTGAACTCGACATTGCGCTGAGCATCGCCCGTGCCGATACTCAACGTGTGGTTGCCCGCGGTGAGCGAAGGCAACTCGATACCTTCTGGCGTGGCCGTCAACGGTGCGCCGTTGTCGATTGCCACCGGAAGCGGGTCGTTCGAATAGAGCCATGCCCGCGAGCCGAACTGGCTCAGCACCACGGCATTGATATTCTTCGTCTGCACCGGCCCGTCCATTACCGGAAGAGTGGCTGGCGCGAGATCGAACTGAACCGTCGCTTGTCCCTGCTTGCTGGTTAGGATCAGTGTATGTTTCCCGTTGGAGACGCGGTCCGCGGTAAACTCGGGCGCCGCGCCCGCCACAGTCTGCTCGTCCAGCTTCACGTCGGGGCTATCGGCGTCGGTCGTGATCCGCACCACGGGGGGCAGGGGATTAAGATCGATCGGCACCGAGATCGGCGAATGCGCTACCAGATTCACTTGCTTCGCCGCGGTTTCGTAGCCGTCGAGCATCGCCTGAATGGTATGCGCTCCCGGCGGGAGGTCCAGCTTTACTGAAGAGGCGCCGCGATCCTGGCCGTCAATCACGATATGCGCGGCTGACGGATTCGTACTGACGCTCAGCGAAACTGTCGCCACCGGCACCGGCTTCGCCGCAAAGAAAGAGTGCGTGGAGAGGTATCGGGCGGCGAACGCCAGCATTATGGTTCCAGCTCCGGCCAACACCACCCACTGCCACATCGGCAGACTCCTGCGTGGCCCGTGCGGCGGTGGGGCGGCGCCCGGCGGGAACGCGAATCCCGTCCCCGCCCGGGGCAGCGGTGGCGGAGCTTCGGCCGTAGACGAACCTGGCATGGGCGTTGGCGAGGCCCATGATGGCGGCTCCGGCGACCCGGCGCCAATTGCCCCGGCGGTGTCGGCAAAGCGAACCTGCGACACGTCGCCAGCGTCGGGATTCAGCGGCGGGATGGCGTAAGGCGCAGCCGGCGGCGGCGCTTCCACCAGAACCTCGACGGGAATGACGGCGGGCGCGGCGCTCAGTGGCGCACCTGCCCACGATGGCGCAGCCTCCCCTCGCCTGCTCCCGTTCACTTCATGTTGCAGCGTTGCAGCCAATTGCAGGAGCCCCGGCTCCTGCGGCCAGGTAGCCAGCCCCTCGTGAACCACGGCAAGGGCCCCATCGAGATCGCCGGCGGTTTGCAGCCTTCGCGCCTGCGCCGTACACCAGTACACGAACTCGGACCGCTGCGAATCCTCACGTTCTCTGCGTAGTCCGGCTGCGGCCGCATTGCCCGGGTCCAGGTCCAGAATCTCGGCGACCAGCGCTTCCGATGCCTGCGCGTCCTTGTCCATCAGCCCACGGGCGCGATCCACCAACGCGTCCACCACCGTCGCGCGCAGCACCGGATCGCCGGGATCCAGTTCCAGCGCGGCGCGCATCAGGCCCAGACCTTCGTCGTGTTTGCCCGCGAGACAAGCCTGCCGCCCAGCCTGGAGCATCCCCGCGGCTTCCATTCCGGTAGCGATTCGCTTACAGGCCAGCCGCTCGAGCTCTCCGATTTCCAGGTCGTCCGGAAACTCGCCCCGCGCCTTCTCGGCCACTTCCGCGGCCTTTTCGAAGTCGCGCGCTTCGAGCAGCTTGTCGATGCGCTCCACCCACACCACACGTGCTTCGTTGCGCGCGGCTGAATCGCGCCGCTTCGCTGCACGTGCAACCTCGTAATCAAGCCCCGGGTACTCTTTGTAAATCGCGCGGAGCATCCCCCAGGTTTCCAGCGCCTCGGTGTAGCGTCCCTGTTCTTCCTGTGAATGCGCCTTCGCCACAACCGAGTTCACCAGGTTGCGCTTGTCCTTCGCGAGGCGCAGGGACCGCTCGAAGTGTTCTTCACCCGGATGCGCGCTCAACGCTTCCCCGAGCATGTGGCAGCGCTTATCCAGATCGGGCTCGCTTTCCACGCGTCGATCGGTTTCGGCGATGAACGCCGACAGGCTCTTGCGCCGCCGCTCTTCAACGTCAAAGCGCAGCGCCTGGAAAAGCGCGTGGTTGGGATACTTCGCCAGATACTCGTTGCAGAGCTCCAAAGCCCCGGCGAGATTCTGTTCGTCCAGGAGCCTTCGCGCCTGGTCGAGCGAGTTGCGGACCGCTTCGTCTTCGTTGCGCACTCGACTATAGAAATTCTGGCATGAAAGCTCGCGCGTTGGGTCGGTCTCGGGCAAATCGCGGTCCAGGGCGGCCCAGCGTTCCAGCCGCGTGAGCGACGCGGTCACCTCACCCTTTTCCCATGCTTCCACCGCGCCGTCGTACAGTTTCTCTTTTTCCTGCCGCTTCATGCCGGAATCCTGCTCGCGCCGGTTCACTTCAGCCAGTACCTCGAGCGCCGCCGGGTCGTTCGGCTTCAACTCCAGCAGATTCCGGATCGCGCCCCGCGCCTGTTCGAAAGTACGATTCGCCAGATGTTGCCGCGCTAGTTCCAGCCACTCGTCCACCTGCTTTGTGCGGCGGTTCCGCTCCACTTCGCTCTTCAGCGATAATGCATCGGAGTACGTCGGGTCCAATTCCAGGGCCTCCTGGATCTTCCGCAAAGAGAGCGAATACTCCTCTTCTTCGTAGAAGCGGCGGGCGCTCTCCACAATCTGTTTGGCGTTGGTTTGGCGCCCCGCTTCCTCCACCTGACGCCGGAGCATGGTGATCTCCGGGTCGATATATCCCTCGCCTTCGAGCTCGTCCAGAATCTCGGTGGCGAATTTATACTCGCCGCGTTCGAATGCCTTCGCGGCCCGCTCGATGCGCGGCTGCATGCGCGCCCGTTCGAAGAACGCAATCGGTTCGTTATGAATCGCGCGCATCAGCGTGTCGCCGAATTCGCGGGCACTGGTATAACGGTGCCACGGCTGCTTGGCCATCGCCTTGTGCACTACCTGGCTTAGGAGCAGACTTACCGCCGGGTTGAGATCCGAGGCCGGCGGCGGGTTGGTTCGCAGAATGGAGTTACTGACCTCGCCATCGTTGCTCCCCTGAAATGCCCGCCGGCGCGTCAGCGCTTCGTAGCACACCGCTCCCAGCGAGAAGATGTCTGTGAGTACGGAGGGCGGCTTGAGTTGCAGCAGTTCCGGAGCCATGTAGGGCAGCGTGCCGCGCATGGCCGTCTGCGTGGAACTGTGGTCGGTAAAGGCCACGCCGAAATCGATGATCTTCACTGAATCGTCGGCCATGACGAAGACGTTGTTCGGTTTGATGTCGCGGTGGATCAGGCCGCGCTCGTGCGCCGCCTGCAGACCGCGGCACACCTGGTTCATGATTTGAACGGTTCGTTCCACGGTCAGTGGCTGGATGGAGTTCCTGATGAGGTCCGCCAGTGAGCAGCCCGGCAGAAGTGGCATCACAAAATACGGCCGGGACACCCCGTCGTCTTCGAACTCCCCGATGTCATAGATTTCAATGATGTTTGGATGCGTGATCGACGCCTGCAGACCCCATTCCTTATAAAACAGGTCGAAGGCCGCCCGATTTTGCACATCCAGGATGGTCTTAAGCGCGACATCGCGCTTCATCAGCGTGTCCCAGGCGTGGTAGACCATGCCCATGCCGCCTTTGTTCAGAACTTCCCTCAGCTCGTACCGCGAGCGGACTGTAGTTGATGCTGTCATGGGGACTGCGCGCGCCCAGGGCGTATGATCTAAGCAATCTTAACAAGCGGGAGTGCCTGGTCCTATCGGGTGAACAGAGTAGCAGAGAGGGCTCGTAGGTCGGAAACGGGACTTCTCCCAGGAGAAAACCCTTCCTTTTCCGTTCAGGCCCCGATCATGGCCTCGGCGCGGTCGAGGGGCTCGGGCGTGCCGAAGTAGTAACCCTGAGCAGTGGTGCAACCGAGCGCCCACAGGCCCATCTTCTCCTGCTCATTTTCCACGCCTTCCCCGATGAGGCCGACCTCGAGGTTTTGCCCCAGCGAGATTATGGAGCGCAGAATGGGCGCCGAAGAAGTGGGCGAATTGATTTCCTCCAGAAACCGGCGGTCGATCTTGATAGCGGCGATGGGTGCGCCCAGCAGCCGGTCGAACGAGGACGTGCCCGTGCCGAAGTCGTCGATAAGAATGCCCACGCCTATATCGTGGAGTTTCCGCAGGCGTTCCCGCACCGGCGCACCGGTCTGCGCCACGCCAGCTTCGGTGATCTCCAGTTTCAACCTGTCTGGCGAGACGGAGTTGGCATCCAGCACTCCGCGGATGAGCCTGGGAAGGTCGGGATCGTCCAGTTGAGCGGGACTGATGTTCACCGAAATCCACGGCTGTTTCGAGGTGAGTTGCGTCCAGCGGTGAATTGCCTCTCCCGCGCGGGAGATCGTCTGATAGCCAGCCTCTGTCATCAATCCAAGGTCCTCGGCCACCGTTATGAACTGCGAGGGCAGCAGTAATCCCCGTCGAGGGTGGCGCCAGCGCAACAGCGACTCGAATCCAAGGACATCGTGCGTGCGCAGGTCGACGATAGGTTGGTAATGCGATTCGAACTCGCGCCGCGCAATCGCCTGGCGCACGTCGGATTCCAGGCGAAGCCGGGAAACCGCGTCCTCGTGCATGAACGGATCGAAGAACTGGGAACGCGACGGACCCAACTTCTTGGCCCGGTACATGGCCGTGTCGGCCTCCCGCAGCATATCTCCCGCAGAATGTCTGATTCCATTTTCGAGCGCGATGCCAACGCTCGCGGTGAGATACACCGGCGACCCCGCTATCTGAAATGGCCGCTTGAACACCGCGTGAATCCGCTGGGCGATAGCCCCGGCCAAATCCAGGCGGCCCGCGCCCGGCGCAAGGATTGCGAATGCATCGCCGTCCAGACGCGCCACCGTATGATACCGGCCACAGGATCTGCGCAGCCGCGAAGCGACGGCCATCATGACCCGGTCGCCCATCACATGTCCAAAGCTGTCGTTGATGTGTTTGAAACGGTCCAGACCGACGAGCAGAACGGCGAGACTTTCCTTTTGCCCACTCGAGCGGCCGAGTTCAGATTCCGCACGATCGAGAAACAGGGCGCGGTTGGGAAGGCTGGTCAGGGCATCGTTAAGAACGCGCCACTCCAGCCGGCGCTCGAGCGATTTCTGCTCGGTGACGTCCACCATCACGCCGCGGAGACATTCCGTATTGTCGCTTCGCTTGCCAGCGGACACATAGTCGGCCACCCATACCGTGTGGCCGTCGGCGGCGATCATGCGGTATTCGAAATGCCGCCGGTCGCCCGCAGTCGCCGGACGCTGGCGGAACTCTGCGGCCCAGCCGCGATCTTCCGGGTGCAGGCGTCCCGGCCAGAAATCACTCCGAGCGGTCCAGGCTTGTTGCGGGAAACCGAGCAGCCGCTCAGCCTGCTCGCTCACAAAGGTGAACTGAAGCGTTCCGGGGTCCGCCTCCCACACCACTCCATTCACGGTGTTGACGAGATTGGCGTACTTCTGCGCTTCCCGCCGGGCCGACCTGTACGCTACTTCAACCCAGCCGAACAGGCGGGCGTTCTCGAGGGCGATGGCTGCGGCATTGGCCAGTGTCTGAAGCGTGTTGAGCACGGCGGGATCGGGGATGCCACAATCTTTCCAGTACACTTCGAGCGCGCCCACCGGGTCCGCCGAGCGAATGGGGAATGCCGCCAGGCTCTTTATCGCGCCGCCAGGCCGCGCCATTCTGAAATTCCGGCCGTCGCTGGCGATGTCCTCGACAATTGCCCACTGCCGATTGAGAATCACCCAGCCGCTGACGCAGGAGTCCAGCGGCAGACGGGACCTTTCGACGGCGTTCCACGGGGCCTCTTCGTTGACACAGTGAACGGAAGCGCCGTCCCGCAGCATTACCGAGGCGTCGTCGGCCCCCGCCAGCGTCCGCACGGCGCTCTTCAGAATGTCGACAACACCCTGCGCACCGCGAGTGCTGGAAAGACGGTCCAGAACGTCGAACACGATGCGGGCTTCATCAAATTGCATGGGGCTGCCTAGCACTACTACTAGTGCGTGACGATCCCTACTATATCCGGCTTTAAGGTTTAGGGCAACAATATATTTTGATAAAACGCAGAGAATCTACGAATGTGGTCCAAATAGGCTGTAAAGGAGTAGTGCCAGTACGACAAGAGTTGCGCCAACGTAAATCTTATCTCGCGCTCGAGCAAAAGCAAGCACAGACCAAACCACGCGAGCGACGGGTGTAGCGATCAATAAAAGTAAGCCGAGCTGAATGATCGCCCGTCCACTGAGGCTTAAAGCGCTTCGTAGTATTCCTGAAATGCTGCGATATGTCTCTGGTTCGCTGCGAAACTGGTGGTAGTCCGGACGGGTATAGCCGTGCCTCGCGAGGAATACAATGCCGCCGATCAGGGCAACTGTGGCCGAGATTACAACGCCCCCTAGCCCGGTGCGCGAGCCCAGGAACCCGGCGGCGATCGAGATAAGCATCGTGATCGCGGTGAATTCCAGGGTGTTCATGGGGACACGCGGCGCCAGCCGCGTTCACGGTTACTTTCGCGATAGCGCGGCTTCG
>JBEKFB010000016.1:0-26739 GCA_050013535.1 Bryobacteraceae bacterium
TTCTTCGCCACCACCGTCTGCTATATCGACCGCCAGATCCTCGGCGTTCTGAAGCCGGTCATTGCGAAGGATCTCGGCTGGAGCGAATCCGATTACGGCTGGGTGGTCTTCGGCTTCATGCTGGCCTACGCGATCATGAATCCCGTCTCCGGACGCATCATCGATTGGCTGGGCACGCGCACCGGCTACGCCCTGGCCGCAACAGTCTGGGGCATCGCGTCCATGTCTCACGCGTTCGCCCGCAATGCGCTCCAGTTCGGCATCGCGCGTTTCGGCCTCGGCATCGGAGAGGCCGCCAACTTTCCCGCCGCCGTCAAAGCCGTGGCCGATTGGTTTCCCCGCCGCGAGCGGGCTCTCGCCACCGGCATCTTCAACAGCGGAACCAACGCGGGCACCATGCTGGGTGCTACCATCGCTCCCTTCGTCGCATGGCACTTCGGATGGCGCTGGACCTTCATTGTCACCGGCTCGCTGGATATCGTCTGGATCGCCGCGTGGCTTCTCGTGTTCCGCCAGCCTCGTGAACACAGTCGTCTCTCAGAAGCCGAACACGCGCTCATCGAATCTGATCGCGAGCCGGCACCGGCAAGAAAGGTCAGCTACGCCCGCCTCATTGAAAAACGCCATCAGCTACGCCCGCCTCATTGAAAAACGCCAGACGTGGGGATTCGTCATCGCCAAGTTTCTCACTGACCCCGTCTGGTGGTTCTATCTCTACTGGATACCTGGATATCTCAACACGGCATTCCATCTCGACCTCAGCCACCTCGGCCCGCCTGTCGTCATCATCTACGCGGCTTCGACCGTCGGCTCTGTTTTCGGTGGCTGGATGTCCGGCTCGCTCCTGAAGCGCGGCTGGAGCGTAACGCCGGCCCGCAAAACGGTCATGATGGTTTGCGCCCTCGCTGTGGTGCCGGTTGTGTTCGTTCAGTACGCTCACGGCGAGCTGTGGATCGCGGTGGTTCTGCTCAGCCTCGCGACTGCGGCACACCAGGGATGGTCGTCAAATCTCTTTACGGTGGCATCCGATGTTTTCCCGCGCTCGGCCGTGGGATCGGTCGTCGGGTTGGGTCAAATGGGCGGCGCGCTGGGTGGAGTTCTGGTCGCACCCGCTGTCGGATACTGGCTACGTTTCTCGCACAGCGCTTACGGACCGGTCTTCTTCATACTCGGATTCATGTACCTTGTTGCATTCGCCATTCTTCACTTACTCGTTCCGAAGCTCGAACCCGTGTCGGTGTAGGGCAGGCTCTCAGCCTGCGCCGGTCTCCCAGACCGCCCATTCTCACGACCCCACTTGAATCGTCCCCGCCAGCGTCAGGTTCGCTGACGAATCTCCCACATAAACGGGATAATCGCCCGGAGCGGTCAACCAGCTTCCCGAGGTCACATCCCAGTACGACATCGGATGCGACGAGTCGTTCTTATCCACCTCGACGGTCAATTGCTGTGTTGCGCCGGGCTGCAGCGTCACCTTCTGCCATCCCACCAGACGCTTTGGCGGTTCTCCGGTGCTGTCGGGCAATCCGAGATAAACCTGCGCCACGTCCGCGCCCGCAACAGATCCCGTATTAGTCACACTTACGCTGACCTGAAAATTAGGATTCAGGTTTGACGCCGCGAGATTATTCACTATACCCGCATTCGTTAATGAGAACGTCGTATAAGAAAGCCCGAAACCAAAAGGAAACAGCGGCGTGATATTGTTCGCGTCATACCATTTGTAACCAACCAGGAATCCCTCCGTATAATCCACCGGAAATATCGCGGCCGAACCCGCGCCGGCAATCACCGGATGCGGCAGATCGTCCACGCTCGCGGGAAACGTAATCGGTAGCTTGCCCGACGGATCCACCGCTCCGAACAAAATGTTCGCGATCGCTTGCCCTCCCCGCAAACCCGGAAACCAGGCTTCCAGCACGGCGCTTACATTCCCCAGCCACGGCATCACTTGAGCGCCACCGTTCTCCATCACGACAATGGTGTGCGGGTTCGCCGCGGCCACTGCTGCCACAAGCGCATCCTGATCGATAGGATTCACCGGATTCCCCGTGTGAATCAGGTCGGTGAAATTCAGGCTCGGCATGTCCATTCCTTCGCTCGTCCACTGCGAGATGAACACAATCGCAACATCCGCGGCGCCGGCGAGCGAGGCCGCGGCCGAAGCATTCGTCCCGTCCGCGAAGTTGACAAGTGCACCCGGTGCCATGGTCTGGATGGCCGTCAACGGTGGCGATGGATCCCAGACAACGTTGGACCAGCCAGGCGTCGCCGGTTTTCCTTCGATGATTGCGCCGCCGGTGGGCCACACCTGCGCCGACCCTCCCCCCGAAAGAACCCCCGTGTCGGCGTGCCACCCGATTACCGCGATCGAGTGCAGCGCCGCGGCATTCAGCGGAAGCTGCCCACCCGCATTCTTCAACAGCACCGCTCCTTGCTCCTCCACCTCCTGAGCAATCGCCTGATCGGTACCGGAATCGATCGTCCCCACCGTGTTTGGATAATCGAACAACCCCGCTTGATACATGGCGCGCAGAATGCGCTGCACCATATCATCCACGCGCGATTGTGGAACCTGGCCGTTGGCCACCGCCTGCCCGAGGCTGGCGAAATACTGGTTATCCGGCTGCTCCTGATCCAACCCAGCCAGCGCCGCCGCCACGGTGCTGTGCGTGGCCCACCAATCCGACATCACAAACCCCGGAAATCCCCAGCCGTTCTTGAGAATGTCGCTCAACAGATGTGTGTTCTCGCACGAATAAATGTCGTTTACCAGATTGTAAGAGCACATCACCGATTGAACGCTGGAGTCTTTCACGGCAATCTCGAAAGCCAGCAAATCGCTCTCGCGCATGCCGCGCTCGTCAATCTCAACATCGGCAAGCGTACGGCTGGTCTCCTGATCGTTCAGCGCGTAGTGCTTCGCGCAGCCAATGACGTGCTGGTCCTGAACACCCATGATGTGCTGTGCCGCGATCTTCCCCGCCAGAATCGGATCCTCACCCTTTGTCTCGAAGGTGCGGCCATCGCGCGGTTCGCGGCCTATCAGGTTGGTGTTTCCGCCAAGATTCACGTTCATTCCGTACGCCGCCACCTCCGCGCCAATCACCGATCCAAACTTGTATGCCAGAGCCGTATCCCATGTCGCTGCGCTCGCAAGCGAGGAAGGGAGGGCCGTCGCCGGCGCACTGGAGTCAGCAAGACCAAGGCTTCCATCCACGAAGTAAAGATCCGGTATGCCCAGCGCCGGTATGCCGGCGATGTAACCGCCCGCCCCGCGCGGCAGAGCGGGGATGTCAGTAACGGGCCCGCCATCTCCATTTACGAGCGCAAGTTTCTCCGCCTGAGTCATCTGCGCCATCAGCGCGTTGGCTCGCTGGTCGGCCGCCTGCTGCACGGGCGCGGGCACGCGGAAGTAGCTGGTCACCCCGTTGATCGTCAGCGTCGCGCCGACATACGGTGACGCCGTCGAGACGCCGGCTGGGTACGTGAAGTTCACCTGATCGATGAGTTGGCCAGAAGCGGTGCCGCAGTAAGAGACTGTCGCCGATTGCCCGCCAATAGTGAGCTGGCACGCCAATGCTCCACCCGCCACCTGAAACGAACCCGGCGCTGGTACGCCGTCCTGCTGTGGCTGTGCCTTCGGTCCCAGCCCGTTCGCCAGGAGCTCGTACGTCGACCCGGCCGTCACAGCGCACTCCGATGACGCACACCCCTGCGCGGCCGTCCCGATGACCCACGCGACGCCGTTTACCAGTTCGCTCAGGAAGAACGACGGAGAAACCGCCGAAGCAATCGTCACATTTTCGACATTGCTGAGCGCTGGCAGTGCGTTGCCCACGGCCCGGCCCACCTGCACAGGCACAGCCAGTCCCGGAGCCGTCGTCTCCCATGGAACCTGAAAATTGATCTGCGTCGGAGAAACGTAAGTCAGAGGCGCCGCGACGCCGTTGACGGTGATCGTGACTCCCGCCACATTCGTCGGATAACTCTGTCCAGCCGCGGGAGCCGGCACCAGATGCACCGCATCCGCCAGATTGCTGCCAAATACCGCCGCCAGACTCCCCGGTGAAATCGCGCCAAGGTACGATGCGGCGTTCACAACTCGTCCAGGTGTGATGACAGGCGTCGTCGACGTTACGTTTGTGGCCTGATACACGCGGACGTAATCGACCAGCATGTCTTGCGGGAACGGCACGCTGGCGTTCGGAGTTCCCAGAAACGTGGAGGGACCGCCAATGGCGAAGTTCAAGAGAATGAAAAATGGCGCGTTGAATTCCCACACGTTGCCACCGGCCAGGGACGCCGGCGTGCCTGTCTCATAGGGAAGTCCATCGAGGAAGAATTGGACCGAGCCCTGAGACCATTCAATGGCGTATACATGGTAATCGTCGTAAACCGTCTCGCCGAACGGCAGGGTCGTGGCTGTACTCACACTGTAGTCTGTCGATGCGGAGGGACTCACCGGGCCATGAAGCGAGCCGTTGTTCACGGTGGAATTGTTGTTGAAGGCCCCGAAGTTCTCCATGATGTCGATTTCGCCGCAAGCGGGCCAGCTCACTGTACCGATATCTTCGCCGAGCGTCCAGAACGCGGGCCAGATGCCCTGTCCCCCGGGTGGAAGCTTGATGCGAGCCTCAATGAGGCCATACTGCCAGCTCAGATTGGCCGTGCTCGTGTTGGCGCCGGGCGATCCGGTCTGCAGCCGCGCCGACGTGTAGTTGCCCTGCGCGTCCTTGATAGCGCGGATGTCGAGGTTGCCGTCTCCATCCTGAAAAACATTATTAGGCGAGTTCGTGTACGTCTCTATTTCGTGATTGCCCCAGCCGCCGCCACCAAGATCGTAATCCCAATTGGCCGGGTTAGGGGGAGTGCCAGCGGCGCCGTTGAACTCATCGCTCCAGACGAGCTGCCAGCCGCTGGTGCTTTGTGCCGCCGCCATCGTAGCAGCCAAGAGTAATAACGAGAAAACCCGGATAGTGCGCATGACAGTGCCATCATGGCGCAATCGGTCGCCCGTTTCAATCGGCCTACACTGTCACCGTTACCGTCAGATCCTGCCCGGGCATTGAATCTGTTCCGCTCGCCACCGAGACGATATCGATGTTCAACGTCGCTCCTGCAACCAGCACGGGAAGCCCAAACCCATCCACGGCGTTCGACACGGTCGACCCATTGGGAATCGTTACCTGGCAGAGCGCGGTTTCATTCTGCGTTACGGCCACCACCAGATCTCCGCCCGACGGAGCCACATTGACCGTCGCGAGCACTTCGCCAATCGATCGCGCTGTGTCCACCGTCACCTTCGGAGCCGCGTCGTTTTGCACCGCCACCACGCCCGCCACCTGGAAACAGAACTGCCCGCCTGACAGCGTTCGTAATCCCTCATCCGTCATGCTCGTGTAGCAAGCGTTCTGCACCGGGCCATTTCCGATTTTGTTCGTCATGAACAGCTCGGCTCCGGCAATCCGTGCGTCGGCCAGATCCACGCCGTAGGCATAGGTTCCGCTGGAGGGGCTGCCGAAAAAGCCTTGGGGAAACGGCATCACGTATGTACGCCGGCTCAGCGTGTAAATCGCCGTCCCATTGGTGTGCGCGCTTGCCGTGGAGCTCAGGACCCCACGCGCGATGGTCAAGGTCCCGTCGCTCGCGGGCGCCAGTGAAACCAGCAAAATCTCAGCGTCAATCTGCAACACATCGTCAAGATTGAATGTTCCGCCTGCGGCAGGAGCGCAAGTGCCGGATGTCGCATCCAAAGCCGCTGCCAGTTGACTCGCCGCCGCCCCATTCAGCTCGTTCCAGTAATAAAGAGTCAGAGAGCCCGACGTGATCGTCGTCGTGTTTGTCGGTGTCGCGAACCCGATCCCCGATACCTCCAATCCGCCATGCCCCGTCGCCGCCAGCCCATAAACCGGCGCGGGAGGAACGTCGGAATCCGTCAGGTCTCCGGATCCCAGCCCGAGTTGCCATCGCGTCACCGGTGAATCCTGGTAGCTGCATTCTTCGTTATATGCGTTCGCCGATCGTCCACAAATCTGCACCGTACTGCCGGGCTCTGTCGGAACTTCGAACGTAATCTGATTCGAAGTGGTCGAACCACCTAATGAGTACCCCGCCTGCGACACCGCAAAATGGCTCGTTGCGTCGGGCACCACCGTCCACGGAGCCGTAATCGTGATCAACTGCGCAGTGTTGGACGCGATGATCTGTTCCTGTCCGGCGCCTGTACCCGTTGTGATCCGCACCACCAAACCCGCGTACTCGTTGACTGGCATCTCCAGAGTTGAATTCCCGACCGTCGTTGCCGAGAACTGATCGGCCTGTAACGTGGGTTGTGTCTCCATCCGCCAATAGAAATCGGCATGATCGTAATTCTGGTCCGGCGGAGGCGTTGTCGTACCGGCCAGCCCCGGGTCGCTGAAGGTCGCACTCAGTGCCGCTCCCGTGGCGATCCGGCGCAGCGTCACCGATGTAACTCCCCGGTACACGTTGCAGCTCGCAGTTAGTGAAGAGAGGCTCAGTCCCTGTAAGGTAACTGTGTTCGTGTTAGTCCCGGCCGGAATCGTCGCCGTAACGATAAACGACAGGACCGATTCGCCGCCGTTGGCGTCGACACCGCTGACAGCATAGTAGTAGGTCACGCCACCCGGTAACGTTCCCGCTGTCGTGTTCACTAGGGCCGACAAGCTCACCAAAGGTATTGCCGCCGCCGATCCCGTCGGCTTGCTCGGAGCTACAAATGAGACCGTCAGCAGTGTCGATACCGTGCCATCGCTCAGCGCCTGCTGCAGCTCAGTTACTCCGAAGTCCGTGCTTCCATCGGAGTTGATTACGGTTCCAGACAGTGGATTCGGCAGCCCGCTACCTGCCGACCCTTGTCTCCTCCCCGCGGGCTGCGTGATCGTTGGCGTATCGCTGTACCAGGCGTCGTCGTGGATCTGAGCCGAGATCACCGCTGTCCGAAAATTGACTCCAGGAGCAATCGAAGTGATTCGAAACGGTTGGCGCGTCCAGTCTTCCCGCGCGTAGGTAAGACTGATAATATCTCCCGGCTTGAGTCCGGCGGCTCGCACACTCGTCTGAAACTGTACGTAAGTGTTCCCGTTGACGGCTTTGTTGAGTTCTCGTGTAAGTACGCGCGCCGCCTGGCTAAAGTTAGGAATGCCCAGCGCCTGCAACGTTACTGTAATCTCCTGACCCGTCAGCAGGACGTCGTCCAGATCCGATACGGACAAGCTGTCCTGTTGGTACTCGTTCAACATATCCTGGAACTCGACAGTGAATCGGTTCGGCGTGTCTGCGAGCGACAAAGATGACACCGTCAGGCTGCTGCTGCCATCCGACCGCCGCGCAATCCCCGAGAAAACGGTGTCCCCGAACTCATACGCCGGCCAACCGTCATCAAGTGTCTCAGTCGAGTTGCTTCCAGGCGGCGGCGTTGTCGGCTGTTGATTCGCAATGGTATTTTGCATCACCGCCTGCAGCAGGCCGTTGTCTCCCATCGTCAGAAGAATGCTCGCATTGTTTCCGATGCCTCGCACCAGGTCACCAACGCTACGCCGCCACGTGATGATCAAATTGCACTGGAATCGGGCCACCGTCATCGGATTGCCATTGAGGTCGGTGGCCGGAATCAGCACATCGCACACCGCGGCGGCCTGCGCGAACGAAGGGATGTTGAGATCGGTCGCTTCCCATCCCGCGCGCTGTAGGATGTCCAGCAACACCCACGCGGGATTATTAGTGAATACCGTGCTAAGAAGCGCGCCCGTCGTGTCGTAGGTCGCCAGATGAAGCCCGCGAATCAGGACATCGATCTCCGGCAGCGTTGTCCCATCGCTGATCTGATTAGGAACCACCACCGACAGGTATGCCATGCTCCCGTATGGATCGCCCAGAGGATTTCCTGCGTTATCGACAAAATCCAGATCGAAGGCGCCGTTCCGCGTGCCCGTGCTCACCACGTTGTACCAACCCGTGCCGGTCATGTTTATGTTGGGTTGACCCGCCGGAATTTCGACATCGTTCACGACTACCGTGTCCACGCCATCGATGATGCCGGAACTGAGCAGCACCTCCATGCGGGTGAGATTGCCATCGTTTCTCGCGAACACAATCGGCGGCTGATACCAACCGCGTCCGTACACCAGCGGTACGCAGTCGTTGTAAACCGCGAGGTTGTCAAGAACTGGCGAAAGGTGGCGGCCGCGCTCGCCATAACTTCGCACCATGATCTGCGGCGGAACGAACTCGATGCCGCCAAAGCGACAGGTCACGTTGCCCGAGCTGTCCTGATCGAACATCCCACGCAGTTGGCAATCGCTTCTGCTTAACGCGCAGGTCGTGAATGGCACGGAACCGTTCAGATTCCCCACGCCGCCTGTCAATCCCGCCGAATACCCGCACTCATAGAAAGGCGACGAGACCCCCGCAGTACCCCCGCTTACTGCTTCCTCCATCTGCGCCGAATTGCCAGGGAAAGCCCAGGGGCAGAGGCGTTGTATCCGAACCGCCGGCAGGTAGGACCGCTGCAGGTTCAGCCGATTGACAAAGCTGAGTCGCAGCGTTGTCTCAGTCGCCTGGTTCACCGGATCGGCAGTCCCTCGAAATACGACGATGCTATCCGATGCCGCGGTCGCTGCGGCCAGATCGAAGAACAGGAAGGTCACCACTACTTCGGCGCCCTTCCACCCAACGGTCTGGTCCACTTGAGTCATCACGGCATCGGCGTCGGCAAGCAGTACTCGCAGACTCGCCGTGCTTCCTACCGTGTCGTTGGTGCCGTTCTGAAATTCGAACGCGTTGTGGTCGAGGACTCGTGCCTGGTAAATGTTCCCGCTCCAGGAAACCGCGTGTGTGCTCAGGCTCTGCACACTCCCGTCGCCCAATGTGCAGTCGAACAGGAAAAGCGGAGTGCCCGGCGTCTCTTCTTCTTTGAGTTCATAGACACTTCCACTGGCCATTTGTTCTCTCTTGTGTGGGGCAGCTTGAGCCCATAGCTGCCTGCCTCTTACAACTGACTTACAATCCGCACGCTGCAGCCGAACAGTCCGGCATCGGTTGCCGTGACATTCATCGCGTCCTGATCGAACCTGCTGCTCGTGAACACGCCGCCCGTCGCGGTTGTGCTCTTATAGACACCAGCGGCAGGTTGCGCTTCCACCTGCAGTCCGCACACTTGAACGGTAACTCCAGGCGCGATTGCAAGGCCAAACACCACCTGTGTGCTCGTTCCACCTGTCGCGACAGCCTGCCATCTTTGCCATGTTCCGGTTACGGTGGCTGTAAGCACCGCCGTACCGCCAATTTGAAAAGTGACTTCGGCCGCGCTCATGTCAGTCCGCAGATACGCGCTGAAGCAGTATTGCAACGCTCCCGGCGCATTGCTCGTCTGCGACACAGACTGCAGTGTCGCCGCGCCGTTCGCGATCTGCGTGCCAGCCGTGCCTCCAAACGCATCGCCAACTGAGGTGAGCGCTAGCTGCGGATCTACCGTCCACACCGCTTGCGTGAGTTCGCCGCTCCAGCTCAGCAGGTTTGCGCTGGGGTCCACGAACGTGAAGGTATTGAGCCGCCCCTCTGCGCCCTGAAACAGGCTCTGCAGCGCCTGGACTTCGTCGGCGGTAAGTTCCGAATACTTCAGCGTCCACCCGACCTGTTCAAAGTCCGTGTCGGATATCTGGATCGCACTTCCGTCCGATAACGCGTTCCTTAGCGTCCGATAACCTTCCAGTCGCGCAAGCGGCAACTGCGCAACAGCTCCGCTTTGCAACTGAGGAAAGATCAGCGCCATTAGTTACCGTTCTGCTGTATAGCCACTGTTGTTGTGGAGCGCCCGTTCGCGTCGATTGACGTCTGAATCGAATCCGAAACGAAGGAGCAGTTGTCGTACACGGTCCCGCTTACCGGATCCGTGAAGCTGAAAACTCCATTGATGCCCCGCTGAATGCGAAAGAAAAGCAATGTCGTGTTGCTTTCCCCTTCGTCCAGCAGATTCAAACTCACTGTCCACTTGAGCAATGGCCCTGCATACCGAGGGAATCGCTGCTCCGTCCCGTCGAGGAATTGCACGACGTCGGTGACATACTGCGTCTGAGTTACAAGCGGATACTGTGCCTCGACTCCGGTTTTCAGCAGCGGAAAGCTCGCCATAGTTACAACTCCGACAACACGTCGTTAATCGAATGCGAGTTCAGAATCGCCTGACGAACAGCCGTCGCAATGTCGCTGCTTCGGTCAAGGAACGATCGGCTGTCCATCGCGTTCACCTGCACTGTGACGCCGCTGGCGGCTTGCGATGTCGTCTGCGCCCTGGGAATACCGTTGCTGCCATAATCGCTTCCCGCAAGTTGGCCCCCGGTCGACGTGCCACCGGTCGCGTCCACATTCAGTGATGGCGGCATCGTGAACGTCTCCAGAGACGCTGGCGTATTTGAGCTTCCGCCAAACAGGCTTTCGATCCCGCTGATGATCGGCGAAAGCAGTCCGCCTCCGGATAGAAGATCGCCTGCCAGCCCACCCGCGCCTGAAGCAACGCTGCTCAGCAAGCTTTGGCCGCCGGAAACTCCCGACAATACCGTCTCCACGCTTTGAGCCGCGCTCGATGTCTGAGTCTGCTCAAAGGTCGTCAGATTGTTCACGCTGTTTGTCGTGTCCTGCAACGCCTGAACCAGTGCCTGCGTCAGGCTTTCCGTCGTGGAGTTATCGCTGGAACTCTGCCATGGTGCCCCACTCATCGCCTGTGCCGCCGCGGCCTGTAACTGCTGCTCACCGCCGGATTGACTGGGCATGCGCCTCCTGACTCGCACTCTTCATCTCCGCATGGAATTCGCGCTCCAGCAGGATGATCGCATCGACCACGCGCGCCGGAAGATCGTGTAGTGACCCGCCGGGGCATCGCTTCCACACGTTAAACTCATCCAGCAGATACTTACTCTCTGCCGTGATAATCGACTTCGGGCACCGCGTCACCCCAACTTGCCGCCGGCCCCACACGATGCGCCCGTTACTCGATTCGGCCTCGCCAACCCACGCGCAATTTCGTCTTCGTTCCAGACCGCTCTTCCTGCACGCGTCGCACTTCCATGCGGCTTGGTTCGTGAATTGAAAGTGGAAGGCGACGATCAGTTTTTTGATTCTTCCGGATTCAGGCCGCACTCGGATCGGATCGAAGTCAGAATCTCTCGGACAATATCCTCTGGTCCTCGCTCCAGCAGAAGTTCGTGCGTCGCGGCCTCTCCGTCGATTAGCAGCCCTGATATTTCCCTCAGCCCCCAGCGCAGGTACATGGCGTCGATCTCGCTTCCAGTGAGACTCGCTTCGATCTTGTCTCCTGCGCTCTGTCCTGCCTCCAGATATTCCGTCTTGCGCCCGATCTCGCGGATGTGCCTCAGTAACTCGCTGCGCCGTCCGAAAGACATCCTGTTAATCGAGTAACTAACTCCGGGATAGCGGACGGATTCCTTGCGCACAACACTCTCGTAGTGAGTTCCGTTACCCGAATGCAACGAACACCTCGTCATTCACCAGACCTTGCGCCTGGCTGCCTTGAAAACGCCACTGTACCCGGTTCTGCGAATCGTCGAAGCTCGGCACCACCAGGGACACGCTCTTCAGATAGATGCCCAGAAGCTGCCCCTGTTGTTCCCCCAGTTGCAGCATTACGCTCGTCGGTGACCATTGGCGGGCCGCCTCATACAAACCCTGCGTCTGTTCATCGTCCATCTGAAAAACGCTGAAATCGATCGTTACCGACCGCAAGCCCGGCGAGATCGCGCGCGCCAGATCCGATCCGAATTCGCGGTTCCGCAAATCCAGTCCGTTGTTGAGCGTTACCTGGGCCGACGTTAACGTGAAGAACTGCAGCGGAGCAGCCCCAATCCAAGCCTCTCCGAGGTAACCAGGGACAACAGTAAACTGCCCTGTTGCCGCAGTCGGCTCAGCGGGGAACGCGCTCAGCCCTCCTTGTGCCGATTGAAAACTCGCGCTGTCGATAAGATCGGCAGCCACTCCGGAGAATTCGAATTGTTGATAATCCCCGTTCCCGACAACACGGGCTTGATTCACGGCCGCACCCGCAACAATCCGATGTACCGCCGTTGCCGGGCTCCAGTAATCGTAGATAGTGGTGCTCTCGAGTTCGGTGGCCGGCGAATACGTAGTTGTTGGCGTTGTCGCAGCGCCCGCGCCCACCGCGCTCGAAAATGACGCGTTGAGCTGAACCGTGTCCGCATCCACCACGCTGGTGACGAACCGTATCTCGCCACCGTATGCGATACCCTGCCCCGCAACCAGCCCATGCGCTGCCGAGAATGCCAGCGTCGTACCCGACGCCGACGACAATGACCCTCCCGGGGATGATTGTGGCCCTCCGCCCAGAGCCGCCTGAAACAGCGCGCCATGCACCGGCGGTTGCGTCTGATCTGCCCAGGCGCTCAGGTAAGTCGTCAGGTTGAACTGGGTCGTACGCCGCACATTGGGCGGATTGCCCGCAAAAGTGCGCGACCCCGTTTTGTCTTTCCGCTGGCCCGTCGCGGTCTTCTGCGTCGCTGTCAGGCTCACCGGCGGTATTCGGTTTGCACTGGTCACCGCGGCCGCAACGCCATAACTACTCTCAAGAGCTACATAGTATCGGTTCTCGCTCGAAGAAACATACGATGACATTCCTGATCCTCGTGTCTTATCTGCTCAATGCCACTGTGAAGCTGACCTTGGCGGCCTGTAGATAGTTGCGGCCGCCGTGCTTGACCTGGTTGTAACTTACGCTGTAGCCCCCGGAGTAGAAAACACCATCGCCCCAGTCGCCGCCGTTTTCATCCAGCGCCTGCGTAACGGCATCCACACAACCATGTAACTGGTCTTCCAGCCCATCCAGCCGGTCTTGCGAAACACGTGCCTCCACGATAATTCCCACCTCGCCGGAAAACACCCGGAACCGCTCCTGATGCGAGTTAGTAAGTCGTTCGCAATAGACTTGAAACAGTGGGTACTTGGGACTGCTACTCTGTTCTACGATCTCGGCAGAGACATTCTGGGCGAGTATCTGCTGCGATGTAATCGTCGGCAGCGTTATGCCCGACATCAGCGAAATTTCCTGCGCTGTTGACGAGAGGCCGGCATCGCCGCTCAACAAAGCCACCGTTTTCTGAACAACCAGGGTGCTCGCCAGCGCCATGCTACCCCCTCCGAATCACTCGGTTCTGCACCGCATAAGAACTCGGCGCCTGGCCATTTCCCGGTGCACTTCCGGCATTGAGCACATTAGGCTGTGTCCACGAGGAAGAAACTGCTACCGCCTCGCTGTTCTGCCGCATCAATGCTTCCGGCCCATTCCCCGCGTACACGTTCCAACCCTGCGCATTACTCGGTGGATTGCTCACACTTACCTGCGCCTGCATCGCCGCGGCCACGTTTATTGTTACTAATTCACTCGTCACTCCCTCCTGGCCTCCCGCATTGATCAATGCCACCGCAAAATAGAAAGTCACCGGAGCGCCAGCGCCAACAATAGTCGTAACCAGGGGAGCCAGCGCGCGAGGTATTGGATCGGCCGTCAGCCCAATTCCGATATCAAGGCACCTGGCTCTTGCTGTTCGGGCGGCGGTCCCGTATTCTTGCAACTTCCACTGATATCGATCGTTGGACTGGTGCCCGTTGGCGTCCTGATATACGTCGCGAAGCGTCTGGAAGGCGTGCCATCGCTTCAATTCCGGGGTCACCACAACATCGGTCAACCCCAGGGTTCGCCGGCGCAAGCTCAGCACGTCACCAAACACGGGATCGATAGACCTGTTATCCAGCAGGAAGGTCACGATCTCCGTTTGCATCGCGTCCTGAGCATTCGCTATCTTGGCGTCCACGTCGATGCCCTCCGCCGTTGCCGTTTCCAGCAGAGAGCTGTCGTACAGCGCGAGATCCTGTGTGCCGTTGATGGGACCGTCAGTGAAGAGTGCCATCGCTTGCCTTCAGGAACTCTTCGCCGGCTTCAGTGCGCTGCGAAGCGCTTCGATATCGCTGTCGGAAAGAAGTCGAACCTGCGCTCGGCCTACAAGCTCGCGCCGCTTGACCGCTTCAACCCCTTGCGTCATTTCCGTTTGATATTGCGTGCGCTCATCCGGTGTCGCCAATCTCGCTCTGCCTTCCACGATCATCCGCGCCGCCACGCCCTTCGCCACCTCGCTGACTTGCCCGGGCCGGCCGCCGTCGGATGTCTCGTTGCTCACCACGATGGCGTGAGTGCCGGCAATTTCTCTCTCCACTTGCCGGATCTTTTGAAAAAATGCTCGTAGGTCCACCGATGCGCTCCTGATTTTAGGCAGAGGAGATCACTCTGATCCCCCTGCCCGTTGGTCAGACTGTCGTTACGAGTACACCTGAACACCGCAGGTGTTCCGCAGAACTCCGCACCCGTAAAGTACATCCACGGTGAATTGCTGAGTAAGTGTGCTCGGCTGGTAACTCATCACAACTCGCAGACCGAAGTTACCCATCTCCGCGTACTCGGCTACGGCGCCAGTGCCGGGAAGCGGCTTCGGTAACCGCCGAATCACCAGACCGATCGCATCCTTGGTAAATGCCAGATTGTCTGTGACCACCGGAGCGCTGCCACTCTTCGGAACGAACTGCGAACGAAGAATGAAGAAGTCTTTCATCTTGCCGACCGCGCCGTCGATCAACGCTCGTAAGCCAGCTTCACCCGCGGTGCTGAATTCGCTGAATCTCGGAATCTGCCGCAACGCCGAGTAAGCAATCGAGTCCACCACCAGATATTTCGTCGCACTTGCGGGCACCTTCGCCAGGAACATCTCGGATTCCGCCGCGTCGACTGCGTCCTCCGTCAGGGCGGTCCCGCCCGTCCCCACCGGTGAATTCGCAGTGAACTGTGGCGCCAGATTGAGCAAGTCGGATTCAATCCGCTGTGCCAACGCGATTACCGCGGGCTGCATGTATAACTGAAGCAGATCGGGGACCGCCAAGACCTTAGTGACATCGGGAATCTGGAAAGTCGCCTCCGCGTGGGTGTTTAACACGATCTGCGCATTGCCCAGATTCGGGTTCTGTGGTTGAACCGTTCCGCCCTCCGCGATGTTGTTAGCCACTAGTGTCGGTGGAATCGGGACGTTGATTGTGTCGCCCGTTTGAGCCAGAGCCGGTTCATAATCCCGGTTCACCAGATTGCCCATCACCAGGTTTCCCATCAGCGCGGGCAGCGCGTCTACGGCAACCAGCTTCACGATTGCACTCGCAACGTTACTGGTTGTAATCACTGTCGGACTTGTTGACATTCTTTCTTCTCTCTTCCTTATGGGACTCGGCTGAGCCCGTTTACAACCCCTTCAGGGTCTGTGAAGCGAGACGCGCCACTTCCTGCCGTGCCCGCTCTAACTCCTCCGGGTTCATCCCCGGACGGATTCTCTCCAGGTCGATACCGCCGCTTGTCGTTGGCGGCCGCGGCATCGGCTCCATCCCGGATCCGCCGGAAATCCGCGCCGGCAGCAGTTCTGGATTCTCGCTGACGAATTGGGAAAGATAATCGCGAAGGGTCATCTCTCCGTTCCCGCTTCGGGCGACAAGTTTGCCGTCAGGGGCCCGTTGCACATCGTCCTTTACGGCTTTGAAGGCCAGCTCCACTTTGCTGACGCCCAGACGCTGTAACTCAGCACGCAGGATTGACTCTCTCTCGGCTCGCTCTGCTGCGGCACGGCTCCGCTCGTTCTCTGTCGCCAGCTCATTGACTCGCCGCTCCAGTTGCTCTCGCCGCTGGCGTTCCTCAATCAGCTCGGTCTTGTAAGCCGGCTCCGTACGCGTTTGCTCCGCCCGGAGGAATTCTTCGATCGCACCCCGAATGATGCCGCGAAGGTCGTCCTTCGTCGCCTGCGCTGCGCTCTCTTCCCTCGGTTCTGCCTCGTTCATGCATGCTCCTCAAGTTCGCGATGAACTGCGTGGCGCCGGCGCCTCAACCAGAAGCCGCGCTTCCGCCCGGTCCGCCTTCAATTTCCCGAACGATCTGATCCTTGATGTCCTGCCGGCTGTCGCACAGGTATTTCAACGCCAGACGTTTGAACACCTGCTTAGTCAGCGTTGGTGAGTCGATTCCAAGCCCCAGCAACTCCCGCGCATCGGTCAGCTCAGTACTGAAATCGCCGATATCAAACTCATCCATCCCTGACACATCGATAAACAGCTCGTCCTGGCGTGCCTGATTCACCGCGGCGAGCACGCGTTTCATCGTTTCTTTTGCCGCATCGCCGTAGGCGCGCAGGACCTCCTGAGTGATCGCGAAGTCCCGTTGCTTACTAAGCCCCGACTGTGCACTTGCGCTTCCAAGGCTTCCTCCCGCCTGCGATGTGTAACAGACCCGGTAGATCTCCTGTTGCAGACGAGTCAGGTTATCCGCGGCAATCTGGAAAACGTTCCCCTGCGGTTCCGTCCAGCCGAATTTGTCGTCCTTGCCGAGTTGAAGATAGTACGATTCGCCGAGTAACTCATTCCAATCCCGGTCCGAGTAGATCACCGGCATCGAGAACAGACCCATCGTCAGCGCCCACGACAGTGCATTCGATTTATTGAAATGCTCTAACTGCAGAAGTGCCGCCTTATTCATCAGCCACAGGCCTTCAGGCACCACCAGATCCACTACGGGCACTCGTCGAAGCCTCGCCAGACCGTGAGCGCCGGTATCCACTAACTCTGCCTGTTTCCCTCCGTCGTCGGACCACGACCATGAAGGAAATCCCTGTACCGGCCTTCGCTCGCTATAGATCCGATATGTTTCCTTGTCGTAATATGCCCAGCGGGTCTCGTACATCCAGACAGGATCTTCCGGATTCTGCTTTCTTAATCCGCCAGTCCGTAACACCAGCCACTCGTAGTTACCGTGCTCGTCGTAACTCCAATTGATCAACTCTTCCGGCGAGTAGTGCAACAGATACGCCCGTGAGACGCCCGTGGCATCTTCCTCCGCCCTCGTACCGGCGTTCTTCACCACTTTCGGAAAGTCGATCAGAATGTGGCTCCGCCCGAACACCAATGCCTCGATAACGCAAGTTCTAAAGAATTCAGAAAAGTGCGTCCCTTTCAGGTCGCAGTCCCCAATGAAGCCGGGGTAAAACTTTCGCGCAGTTTCGTTCTTCCCCTCAAACGTCAGCACCGGTTCTCTGCGAAACAGTGTGGCGGTATACCAGTCGATGATCGATCCTGCGTAATTCTCATAGAACACACGGCTCAGCCGTTCTCCGTAAACTTCGGCTGGTTCTTTGCTCCTTCGCGCCAGGTATTCTCCGGCATTCGCTTTGATCTGCTCGCCCCCGGCGTACAGATCACGATACATCCGCCACGCCGGCTTTCTGACGCGAAACTCGGGGTGTTCGCGAAGAATCTCAATAACACCCTTGTCTATGACCGCTCGGTTCCCGGGGACTGTCATAGCAATCGGTATCTTTGCTCGCCAAACGGTGGCTGCTTCCTGCATTCCTGCCAAACCAGATATCCGAGTGCATCCGACAGGTGCGTTCGCTTTGAATCGCGATCCTTGTCGATCACCGAGCTTTCCTTCTTGAAGGTCACTTCTTCGAAATCCTGAATCAGTTCCCTGCACTTCGGATGAACGAACAAGCGCGCTTCTCCGTCCGCAGCCGCGAGTTGCGCATTCATCAGCGTCACCCGCTCCCGCACGCTCGGATTGCTCACCGGTATCCGGAATAGCGCGTTACGATAGCCCTGGCGCCGCAGAAAATCCTTCACAATCGTGTAGTCGCTCATTCCCGTGGTTCGCCTGGCGCTTCCCGAAGCGTCTCCGAAGATGACCACTCCCGCCACGTGACTCGGATACCGGGATTGAAATTCCTCACAAGCATCCTCCGTAGTCGCACCCCGCAACACTATTTCGTCGATCACCCCAATACCTTCTTCACTCTTCTCCGCTATCACCGAGCTCATCGGATCGACGTTGAAGTCGAGCGCCCAAAGCAACGGAGCCAGCGGATTCAGCCCAACCTCGCGCACGTTCACTTTGCGGTCGAACGCGTGATAGACCAGACCCACGTTCATGCTGAGATACTCACCCAGCACTTCCTGCCCGAAAAACTGCTCGTCGTAGCTGCGCTTCAGCCGCTCATAGAAGTCCGGCACCTTGTCTAACAGATGTCGGTTCTCAAATGGCGTCGCGATGATCGCCTCATACCCCGGCACAGGTTCCTTGATAAAACGCTGGAACACCCAGTCGTAGCCTTTGGGTGTCCACACCGCGAAACCGGAAAGGCGCCCTGCCGATGGATCGCGTAACCTGCCCTCCAGCCGTAGCCACGCTTCCTCGGCCGTGTAAGTCAACTCGTCGATGCCAAACCATGCCAGGTTAGTACCTCTCAAACGCTCGAATTCGTCCAGCGAACGAAATAGCACCCGCGATCCCGTATCTCGCATGGTCAGCAGATTCTCAGCTTTGCTGTACTCGTACGGAATCCGGTTTACGTGCAGTATGTCGCTGAAACTTGCCAGCGTCGCATCCCGTAACATCGGATAGGTCGGGGCGCCAATTAGTCCCAGCCTTCCCGGATTCAGGTAAGTCAGCCGGATGGCTTCGTGACATAGTGCCTGGCTTTTCCCCGACCCGATCGGTCCCGAAAATCCCTTGAATCTGGCCGCCGACTCATGAAATCTCTTTTGCGATGGCAGCGGGCTGTACGCTATGTCTCGGACTCGGACGTCGCCCGGGGCTCCACCCATGTCACTCTGATCTCCCTCGGTGTCTCCTCGTCCGCCAGTTCCCGCTCTAACTGCACTAACCGGATGAAATCCCCCAAATTCGCCTTGGGAGTCTCTGTCGCCATCGTCGCTTCAAGCCGATGCAGTAACTTTGCCACTTTCCCCCGCGATGTCAAACCCGTTCCCGTGTCGTCTCCTTCAGCCTTTTTGTCCTTTCCTCTACGTGTTTTCTTTGTTTCGGCCGTTGTGACTTCCACAAGCCCTCCTGACACGACCAGAGCATAACAACGGCAGTTACAACGCGGATTCGCGCCAGGTTGTAACTAACTGACAACGCGGACAAATAACTTAGCGCTATTTTTGTGATCTTGCTTTTGAGGAGTGTTTAAGCCGTGGGAGCCTTACGGCTTGCGCGCGGTCACGGATCGTGCCGGCATGCACCACAGGAAGGACCGCGGAGAAAGACTAACATCGGTCAGGCCCAATGCGCGCAATTCCCGCGCGTAATCCGCCGCATGCAGAATATCGAAGACCGCCAGGCGTCCGCCCGGCTTGAGGACGCGCACCATCTCGCCAATGGCCTGCCCGCGCTCGTCCCGATCCTCGATATTATGAATCGCCGTGCTCGACACCACCGCGTCGAAGCTTTCATTCGCAAAAGGTAGCTTGCGGGCGTCGGCATCCTCGATGCGGATTCGATCGGCCACGCCCTCGGCCCTGGCATTGGAACGCACCGCGTCGGCGCTGTTACACGACAGATCGTCAGCGGACCAGATGTCCACGCCAGTCACTCTGCCGCTGGTCAGGCGTTTTGCCGCGCCGATGAGAAGCAGGCCGCGGCCGCAACCCACATCCAGCACCTTCTCATCCCCGCGCAACTGAATCGAATCGAGCAAACGGTCGCGAATGCGCAGCTTGCCTACGCGGCTGCTCCACAACATCGCCGCAGCAATCACCAGATAGACTACACCGATCGCGCCCAATACCAGCAGCATCGCCAGCGCCCGCTCCGGCGCCAGAACGCGATTCATGTACCAGATCAGCAGACCGAAAGCCAGAAAGACCCCGCCGCGCGTCAGCATGCTCTTCAGCACGCTTGGCGCGTCTATTCCGTAATCGGCTTTAGCGGTTGCTGCTGCGGTTGCGGCCATGGCTCTTATGCGGGTTGTGGCTGCGGCTGCTCAATCGGGTGCTTGTGCTTGCACTCGGCATTGGGGCATTGCGCCACCGGTCCGGCCTTCAGCCATTTCTCGATCAGATATGGCGATCCACAATCCGGGCACGTCTCCTTCATCGGCTTGCCCCACGCGACGAAATCGCAATCGGGATAACGGCTGCACCCATAGAACGTCTTGCCGCGCTTCGATCGCCGTTCAACCACCTCGCCCTGCGAGCAATTCGGGCACGCCACACCAATCGTTTTCTGCTTTACGAACTTGCAGGCCGGGTAGTTGCTGCATGCCGTAAACTCGCCGAACCGCCCCTGCTTCAACAGCAGATTGTTGCCGCACTGCGGGCACTTCTCGTCAAGCGGCACATCGGCTTTTTTCTGCTCAGTGGCCCCGATCCGCTTCGTCGTCTTACAGTCCGGATATCCCGAGCACGCGTAGAACGTCCCGAAACGGCCCTTCTTCAGCACCATGGACCGGCCGCAGTTCTCGCAATACTCTTCCGCGTCCTGTTCAGTGAGGTCGGCCTTGTCCACGTCCGGCAGATCCACCGGCAGCTCGCGCGTGTTGGTGCACTCCGGATACCCCGTGCACGCGATGAAACTGCCGTGCCGGCCCCACTTGATCACCATCGGCTTGCCGCACTTGTCGCACACCAGATCGGTGGGCTTCTCCATGCGCTTGATGTCGGTCATGTGGCGTTCTGCGTGTTCCAGATCCTTCTCGAACCGCTGATAGAACTCCGCCATTGACGCGCGCCAGTCGATCTTACCTTCTTCGATGTCGTCCAGTTCCTCTTCCATCCGCGCCGTGTACCGGACGTCGAAGAGGTCGTTGAAGCTCTCCAGCAACAGATCGGTCACCACCATCCCCAACTCCGTGGGAGTGAACCGTCCGCCCTCCTTCTTCACGTACTCGCGTTCCTGAATCGTGGAGAGAATCGACGCATACGTCGAAGGCCGGCCCACGCCGTCGGCTTCCAGTTCTTTCACCAGCGTCGCTTCCGTAAACCGCGGCGGCGGCTCGGTGAAATGCTGTTCCGGCTCGATGGAGCGGAACTTCAGCTCTTCGCCCTCCGCAACCACAGGCAGGCGGTTCTTCAATTCCTCGTCTTCTTCGTCGCGCTGGTCCTTGCCTTCCTCATAGACTTCGAGGAATCCCTTGAACTTTGGCGTGCTGCCGGTTGCGCGGAAGAGATAATTCGCCCCGTCCTGCCCCTGCGCGTTCACATCGATGGTGGTCTGGTCGAACACCGCCGGCACCATCTGCGATGCAACGAACCGCATCCAAATCAGCCGGTACAACTTCAGCTCGTCTTCCTGCAGATATTGCGCGATGTCATCGGGAGTCCGCATCGCCGACGAAGGCCGGATCGCTTCGTGCGCGTCCTGGATGTCCTTCTTGCTCTTGTACACGTTGGGCGTTTCCGGCACAAAGTCCGCCCCATACCGCGTGGCCACCAGACCGCGCACTTCCGTTAGCGCATCCTGGGAAACTCGCGTGGAATCGGTACGCATGTAGGTGATCAAACCCACTGAGCCTTCGCCGCCCAGTTCCACGCCCTCATACAGCCTCTGCGCCAGGCCCATGGTCCGCTTCACGCTGAACCGCAGTTTTCGCGACGCTTCCTGCTGCAGCGTCGACGTAATAAACGGCGGCACCGGGTTCCGCTTCTTCTCCCGCAGATTCACCGAGCGGACAATGTACTTGGCGCCATCCAGTTGCCGCACGATATTCGTGGCGGCTTCCTCGCTTGAGATCTCAATATTCTCGTCGTTCTTCTTCGCTAGGTGCGTGGTCAGCACCGGCGGCTTCTTCGCGTTCAGGCTGACATCGATGCTCCAGTATTCGCGCTTCTGGAACGCCCGAATCTCCCGCTCGCGGTCCACCACCAGCCGCAGCGCTACCGTTTGCACTCGTCCGGCCGAAAGTCCACGCCTCACCTTGTCCCAGAGCAGCGGCGATATCTTATATCCCACCAAACGGTCCAGGATGCGGCGTGCCTGTTGCGCCTCCACCAGATGCAGGTTCACCGCGGCGGGCGTCTCGAAAGCCTTACGCACGGCGCTGCCGGTGATCTCGTTGAACATCACCCGGTAGAACTTCAGCGCCGTGTCCTTCTTGGATGTCCGGTGATTCAGTTCTTCCTGAAGGTGCCAGCAGATTGCCTCACCCTCGCGATCCGGGTCAGCCGCCAGGTAGACAGCCTCCACGCCCTTGGCCGCCTGCTTCAGCTCATTCATGAGCTTCTTTTTGCCTTCGATGATCTCGTAGCGAGGCTCGAAGTCGTGGTCCACGTCAACCGCGAGGTCCTTCTTGGGAAGGTCCTTCACGTGGCCAAGCGAAGCCATCACCACGAACTGCTTGCCGAGATACTTTCCGATTGTTTTCGCCTTCGCCGGCGACTCGACGATGACGAGCGATTTAGCCATTGTCAGGATCCGTACACTGGTTCGCGGCCATTCAGGCCGGAAACTATAGGACTACCACACTTTGGTAAAGGTCCGCCCTGGGAGCTGCCGAATCAGGCCCAGCATCTCCAGATCGAACAGGGCGGCAATTATCTCTGATGATGTATAACCCGCCATCGATTCGAGCAGCTCGTCGGGATGGGTCGGTTTCTCTACCTTCAGCCGCTCCAGCAGGTCACGCGATATCTTTGACAGATCGGGAGTTACCGTTTCGGACGGGACTTCCCCATCCACCCCCGGCAGCAGCCTCTCGCGGCCTCGCCGGGCTAGTTCCTGGCGCACCGCCACAGGCAGTTCCTCCAGAATATCGTTCCAGTCCTGCACCAGTTTTGCCCCCTGCTTGATCAGCAGATTCGGCCCCCAGCTCATCTTCGACAGGATATTTCCAGGCACCGCGAACACCTCGCGCTGCTGGTCCAGGGCCAGCCGCGCCGTAATCGCCGATCCGCTGTATTGCGCCCCCTCCACCACCAACACGCCCACGCTCATGCCGCTGATCACCCGGTTGCGGATCGGGAAATTCTGCGGATACGCCGGCGATCCCATGGGAAACTCGGAGACCAACAGCCCCTTCTCCGCGATCTCCGCCGCCAGCTTCCGGTTCTCCGCCGGATACACCAGATCCACCCCGCAACCGAATACCGCCACCGTATCGCCGCCCACTGCCAGTGCGCTCTTATGGGCGGATGTATCCACTCCGCGCGCCATCCCGCTGGTTATGGTCATTCCCGCCAGAGCCAGATCCCCCGAGAGCTTCTCCGCCACCGCGGTCCCATAAGTCGTCGGCCGTCGAGTCCCGACTACCCCGAGCATCGCCGATTGCAGCAATTCCGTTCGCCCCCGCGCAAACAACACCACCGGCGGATCGTAGATCTCCCGAAGCCGCGCCGGATAACGCGCGTCCGAAATCGAAATCACGGTCACGCCTAGTTCCTTCGCCTTCTGCTGCTGGTCGACGGCGTCCTCGAACATGCAGCCGCCCGCAATGCTCCGCGCCAGGCTCCCGGAGAGGCCAAAACCTTCCAGATCCGAACTCGAAGCCCGGAACACCGCCTCGGGGGTCCGGTAACTCTCGATGAGTTGCGCCGCCTTGCGCGTCCCCAGCCCCGGGACCATAGTGAGCGCCAGCCAGTGGAGTTCCTCCTCGGCGCTGATGGTTGCGGTCACGCCGAGGTGGTGCGCCGCGCTTTGCCTAAATCTCAGGAGGACATGCAGCGCCAGCCGCGTTAAAGTCTCAGGCCGCCCCGCCCTGCATCGGGAGCGACGCCACCGAACACCAGAAGTGCTCAATCGACCGGACCGTGTCGAAAAACTGGTCCAGATCCATCGGCTTCTGAATGTAGCAATTGGCGTGATTGTCGTAAGAGAACTGCACGTCCGCTTCGGAACGTGACGTAGACAACACCATTACCGGAATCCGCCGCAACTGAGGATCGGACTTGACCTCCATCAGCACCTCGCGGCCACTTCTGCGCGGCAGATTCAGGTCCAGGAGGATCAGATCGGGTAGAGGCCGGGTGCGCAGATACTCCAGCGCTTCAGCGCCATCTTTCGCCACATGGAGGGTGCTGGGGAATGGGCTCTCCTTCAGGGCCTCCATGGTGAGCCTGACGTCCCCGGGATTATCCTCCACCAGCAGAATGTGGATAGGACGCGGCATCCATTCAAATTGTAATGCAGGCGTCATTCACCCACAAGGCCATAAGATCTTGTAACATGTTGGGCGTCCATGCGGCGCGAACGCGATTACTTCGGCAGCGAGGATCCGGATCTCCTCTACATCGCCAAACGGCTCGGTGAAGCGTTGAAACTGGAAGAACTCCTCACTGCCCGCGGAGTGGACTATCTCGTTGAACCCGACCGCTACCTCGGCGGCATCATCTTCCGCACTGAGCGCGTTGGCGCATTCTTCTATGTCGCTCCCGGCGCGCTTGAGAGCACCCGCGAAATCCTCGCTGAAAATGGCCTGCGGCCCTGGACGCCCTAGTGAACTCTCGCCAACGTTGCTCGAAGTGCGCGTACGTTGTCCTCCACGCTTCGGGCGGCGGTGTCCAGCACTATCCGCTCGCGATTCCACGGATCGTATGCACGCGAGGCGACATCCTCCCACGCCAGGAGCTTCAATCCCGGAACATCGGTGACGCGAGTTTCCACTCGGCGCCGGTGTTCAAGCGCATCGGAACAAACAACCTCCACTTCAACCGCCCGTACGTGTGCGCGCCTGGCGACGTCAATCCATGCATCGCGCGTTAGCTGAATTGGGTTGACACAGTCCGCAATCACCGTTCTGCCCAGGCAGAGGTTGTCCTCGGCCACCGCATACGCGACGCGATATCCCCTGTCATCGAGCAGTGTCTCCGATAAATCGGATTCCCGGATGGCTTGCTCAATCGAGTCGATACGTAAGTACACGGCGCCCAGCTGGCTGGCCAGCTCCCGCGCAATCGTGGTCTTCCCGGTACCTGGCAGGCCGCCAAAGACGATCAGCATAGAAAAGAAGCCGGGCACTGGTCAGGCGCCCGGCTGAGGAGCACCCACGGGCGGCCTGGAGTCTGCTGCCCGTGGTAGTGGAGGAATCGATTCAGCCGAGCAGGCCGCCATGCCCAAGGCAGGCGATCTCCCAGCCGGAAACTCTGTACCGCGCCAGCATCGGGGGCAGGATCAGATCGAGCACATTGGGCTTCGCTGACCGGAAACATCCCGGCACCGACACAATTGGCGTCTCATCCTTGTAGCCCAGCAATAGCAAGTTCCCCGGCTCAACGGGAGCGAGGAACCGCTCCAAATGACACCCTGCCCGGCACATCGCCCGGCCAATCACATCTTCAGGACCCGCCGGCGCCGTAGTCGACGCCACCAGAATTATCGCGGGCTGTGAGCGCAGCAGTTGTTGCAAGCTCCGCGCCACAGCCGATTCTTCCTCAAGCGAGGACAGTACAAACCCCGGCGTCGCGCCAAACCGCTCCAGCCGCTGCCTCATGATCGGCTCAAACATCTGTCTGGCCCGATCGCCACTGCACGGATCGGTATACAACACCGCCACACCCGGGCTGCGAATCGGCCGGGCCTGCAGGATGGCGCCTCTTTCTTTGAAGATCGATAATACTCCCTCGAGCTGCGATTGCGCAACAGCGAAGGGTGCGCTCTTCACCGTTGCGATTCGCTGACCGGCAGGTGCATAGGAGAAGTTCAGCGATGTCGAGATCGCCAGGCTCGAGGTGCAGTTCACCTGCTTGAGCAGATCGTCGTCCACCAGCACGCAGCACGGTTCGGTGGCTACAAGATTGGCGCGGCCGCCCGCCGCCAGCCGGATTTCCGCCGTGCCGCAAGCCATTGCGGTGGCAACCTGCATTACAGCTTCGTCTTCGGCGACTTCCCCGTCCTCCAGCTCGGTCACCCAGACCTGGCTCATGCCCTCGGTTTCGAGGAGATGGACGTCCTCATCGCTGATAACATGGCCTTTCGCGAGCAGCTTCCGGCCGCCGGGCCGGAAAATGGTGCAGCACAACATGCGCCCGGCAGAGCCCTTTGTGTCGACAGTCTGAACCTTCATCACTGCCTCCGGGTTACAGCGTCTGAAAAAGTGGAGTTACCTGGATTATACGCGAGTTTGGCGACTGTTAGTAGAAGTTTTCTACTGTGACAGTACTCAAGGGTTTAGCGGACACTCGGCAGTTGGACCAATTCGGGGAACATCTCGGCGGGCGGTTCGCCTAAACGGACGCCCTCACGAAGCACCTTGAGCATTGCCACTTCATCGCAGCACTGGAATTTGGGACAGCGCAGGCAGTCTCGCCAGGCTTTCAGGGGCAGCGACCCGCGCTCTACCTCGGCAAAGCCCAGCTTGCGGAAGAACTCCTGTACGTAGGTGAAGGCAAAGATGGCCTCCAGTCCGGCTTCCAGAGCTTCCCGCTCCAGCGCCTTCACAATGGCCCGCCCCGCACCGGTTTGCTTGTACGGTTCGGCAACTGCCAGGGAGCGCACTTCGGCCGTGGTGGGCGTATAGAAATGCAGCGCCCCGCAGCCAACCAGCTCCGCATCCGAGAAAGCCACGGTAAAGTCGCGAATGTTCTCCGACATCTCAAACTCTGTGCGCGGCAGCATTACACCTTTGGCCGCGTACCCGTTGATCAGCTCGAGCAGGTCGTGAATATCCGGCATCACGGCCTTGCGGATGGTCAAAGCCCGGTCGGTGCGCGACGTGGGTAACAGGAAGGTGTTTTTCATGAGATTCGCGTGCCCGCTGGACTTCCGCCAACCAGACTCGGCACGATACCCGGCTGCGCTCCGGGAGCGATCACCACTTCGCCGATCCCGGATTCGATCCCCGCTATCGCCGATTCCAGCTTGGCCTGCATGCCGCCGGTGGCCACGCCATCGCGAATCAGTTGCCGGCA